>JBKHHV010000007.1:0-27498 GCA_046539005.1 Phycisphaerae bacterium | reverse complement strand
CGCTGCTTGTTGTCGCGCTGCTGCTGCCGGCCGTCGCGGCAGGGGGCGACCTCGACAAGCTCACGCAGAAGCTCTCCTCCCACCGGGTCGACACCCGCGAGGATGCGCTGCAGGAACTCGCCGAAATGGGCCCTTCGGCTGCATCGGCGGCCGGGAAAGTCGCCGAACTGCTCAGCGACGAATACTGGGACGTCCGGAAAGCCGCCGCCAAAACGCTGGCGGCGATGGGCTCCGAAGCGGTCCCGGCCATCCACGAGGCTCTGCGCAGCGACGACTACTGGACGCCCCTCTACGCCGCCGAAGCCGCCGGGCGCATGGGGCCTGACGCATCGGCCGCCGTCCCCGAACTTGCCGACGCACTGGACAGCGGCGACCGCGACCGGACCCTCTGGGCGGCGTGGGCGCTGTCGAAAATGGGCAGCGAGGCCGGACCGGCCGTGGATTCCCTCACCGCGAAGCTCAAGACCGCAGACGCCTTCACCGCCGGGTACCTCGCCGAGGCGATCGGCGCCGTCGGGCCCGCCGCCCTCGCCGCTGCCCCGGTCCTCATCGCACGCATGAGCGACGTCTCCGAGGCCGGCCGAGCCATCGGCGACCTGGGCCCCAAGGCCGTCTCGCAGGTGGTGGCGAAGTGGAAGAAGTCCAATAACAAGAAGCAGGTCTGGGCGCTGATGGAGGCGGTCAGCCACATGGGGTCGTCGGCCGCGCCGGCGATTCCGCTGCTGGAGAAGCAACTGACCGACGGGGAAGACCAGTGGTTCACCGCCCACGCCGCGCGGTGCATCGCCCGTATAGGCCCGTCCGCCAAGGGCGCCGCCGAGGAACTGACGCAGGTACTCGCCACCCACGGCTACAACGACGCCCGCCGGGCAGCGGCGATGGCGCTGGGCAGAATCCAGGTGGTCACGCCCCAGGTCGTCACCGCGCTGGAAAAGGCCACCAAGGACAAGGACTCCGACGTGGCCGCCGAAGCGAAGAAGTCGCTGGAGATGTGCAAAAACGCCGGGAAATAGCCCCCGGCCTTGCGCGGGTGCAGGCCCGCTGGAGGAACCGATGAAACACAGGCAATGGATGCGGATCGTAACGCTGCTGCTGGCAGCCGGCGTTTGTCTTGGGCAGGACGACAACAACCCGATGGGATACCGGGGCCCGGTGCTCACCGAAGAGGACGAGAAGGTGGTTACCCTGGTTGAGATGGAAGTGGATGTGGGTGGCTTCCTCACCGTCAACGGGCAGAAAGAGATCCCCCGCGGTCTCTTCGGCGTGCACGCCTTCAAGCTGACCGAGGAGGCGGTCGAGGAGTACGGCATCGAGTGCATCCGGCAGATCCATTTCTCCCCGAGCAGTGCCTGCACCGCCATCGGCAAGGATGGCGAGGTGAAGGACCTGTACAAGAAGCTGTCGGTGGTCATCGATTGCCCCGGCGACCGCTACCACCCCCCGAGCGTCCTGCAGACGAAGAACTACGAGGAGAAGTTCCGCCGGATCGGTGAGGCCTACGCCCGCAAATGCAAGGAAGCCGGGTGGGAAGGGTATGCCGAGTTCTGGAACGAGCCGTACCTCAACTGGGCCTCGCGGTCCCATGGGTCGGGGCGCAACGTGTACCACCCCAAGTGGTACCAGACCGAAGGCCGCGAGCCGGGCGGCAAGGTGACCATCAAGGGCTGGGACAAGCCGCTGGAGCACCTGCGCTGGCGCAACCGCTGGGCCAAGGGCGAGGACGGCAAAATCTACTACGGCGTGGAGATCCCCGAGGGGCTGAAGGTCGGCGACACCTTCCGGGGGCATTCCCCCAAGAGTTGGTACTTCACCAACCGCGAGGAGCAGACCTTCACGGTCGTCGAGCAGTGGGGCATCTGGGACCCCACCCAGGTGGGGTTCTGGTCCGGCCGTCAGAATCGCGACTTCTACCTGTGGATGTTCCTGCCCTACGCCAAGGCGATCAAGGAGACCAACCCGAAGGTCAAGGTGATCGGCGGGTGGGACTTCGGCTTCTCGCACGGCGACTGGAAGGCGTTCACGGAGCTGTACGTCCCGGTGATCGACAAGGCCCATAAGTACATCGACGGCGTGACCGAGCATCACTACGGCATTAACTCCCGCTGGGTGCCGGTGTGGTACGAGGTGGCGTGCGCGTACTCGATGAGCAAATACGACAAGTGGCTCAAGGGCTACAACACCGAGTGCGCCGGCTACCTGGACCCGGCGGTGCACGGCCTGGCGGGGGGCGACAAACGCACGGGCCTGGCCAAAGACTGGGCGGCCGCCACGTACCTGCTGCGCGACGTGCTGGAGTTGATCTACCATTCGCCGGCCAAGAGCGGCTCGCGCACCAGCCACCACGTCGGACACGGCGAGAAGACCGCGCTGAAGTTCCTCAAGGACCTCCGTGGGAAGCTGCTGCGCACCACCAGCAACGAGCCGGACATCTGGCCGGTCGCCAGCTACAACGAGAAAACCAACGAACTGGTCGTGGTGGTCTTCAACAACGCCAGGGACCCCCGGAAGGTGAACCTCACCGTCGAGGCCCCCGCCGGTACGACGTTCAGTCACATGATTCGCGGTTACCTCCGCGAAGATCCCAAGAGCGGCAAACTGGGGATCCGGACAGAGAAGGTTCCGATCCCCGAGAAACGGGCTGCGAAACTTTCGGAACCTGTTGGCGGCCGGCAGGCCCGGAGGCTCGTGTTCTCGCTGGAGGGCAAGCCCAAGACGGGCATCCGGTGGAAGCGGCAGCAGTTCTTCGCGGCCGAGGGCCCGCTGGTGGACGTTCAGCCGGGCGCTGCCAAGCGGCTGACGATGAAGATGCCCGCCCAGACGGCCGCCGACGCCAAGCGCGCCGTGCTGCGGCTGGTGGTGGAGGGCAGCATCGCCGAGGCTACGCCGTATCTCAACGGCAAGCAACTGCCGTTCAATCCGCGAAGCTTCATCATGGACATCCCGGTGGACCCGGTTTTTCTCAAGCAGAGTAACGAGGTCGAGTTCAGTTCCGCCCCGGAGAAGGGCCACGGCTTCCGCATCATCACCGCCAGCCTGATCGTGGATACGGGCGAGTAAACGGCCGCACTGAATACTCCGGGGTTGCGCCGTTCGATCACGTGACGGCGATTCCATGGGTTCCGGTCGGCCGATATGCCGGCGGGTTGCCTTGGCGTTCAGCGCTGTCGCCTGCTTGCCCGGCCACCCGCCCGGGCGTCAGGCTTGGATTTCCGGCTCTTCCTGGCGGAGGGTGCAGGCGTGGATGTGGTCGGCCTCGTCCGGCAGGGGCAGCAGCCGGGGCTCTTTGCGTACGCACACGGCACAGACGCGGACGGGTTTGCCTTCCGAGCGAATGGTGACGGTTCGGCTGTCGGAACGGTCGGCCGCCCGCTGCCGGGTAAGCGGACAGCGCGGGTGGAAGGGGCAGCCTTCCGGTGGCGTGATGGGCGAGGGCATCTCGCCGGGCAGCCTGGGACGTTCGTGCTGACGGCCCGGTATCGCCCGCGGCACGGCCCCCATCAGGGCGACCGTGTAGGGGTGCTGGGGGGCTGCGTAGAGCCGCTCGCGAGGGGCCCGTTCGACGATCCGCCCCAGGTACATCACCGCCACGTCATCGGCGAAGTGTTCCACCACCGACAGGTTGTGGGCGATGAACAGGTACGCCAGCCCCAGCTCGTCCTGCAGGTCGTTGAGCAGGTTGAGAATCTGCGCCTGGATCGAGACGTCCAGGGCACTGACCGGCTCGTCGCAGACGATGAAGTCGGGGTTGGTCGCCAGGGCCCGGGCGATGCCGATGCGCTGCCGCTGCCCGCCGGAGAACTCGTGCGGGTAGCGGTTGACGTACGCTGCCGCCAGGCCCACGCGCCCCAGAAGCTCCTCGACGCGCCGTCGGCGCTCGGCTCGGCCGCCGAAGCGGTGCACCCTCAGCGGCTCGGAGATGATCGACCCGACGGTCATTCGCGGATTCAGCGAGCCGACCGGATCCTGGAAGATCACCTGCATCCGCCGCCGCAGGTTTTTGAGGCGTCGGCCCCGCAGGGCGAACACGTCCTGCCCGTCGAAGGTCACTTCTCCGGCGGTGGCGGGGATGAGCCGCAGCAGCGTCCGGCCGACGGTGGTCTTCCCGCTGCCGCTTTCGCCCACCAGCCCGAGGGTTCGGCCTCGCCGCAGTTCCAGGTCCACCCCGTCCACGGCGCGGACGTATCGTTTGTGTCTCCACAGGCCGGTGCCCCGCACGGGGAAGAAGGTCTGGAGGCCGCGGACACTCAGCAACGGTTTGTCGGCTTGGTCGATCATGTCGATGCGTTCGCTTGGGGTGCGGAAATCGGTTCGGCGTCGGCCGGGCTGGTCTCTGGGGCGTCGTCGTAGCCCTCGACCATCCAGCACGCGCACCAGTGCTTGGGCTTCACCTCCCGCAGCGACGGCTCGCGCGTCGCGCAGACTCGGCACACTTCCACCTGTCCCTTGGTGCCCTGCAACTCGGCCGTGGGGAGGTTGCCCTCGGCCGCCAGTTGCCGCGTCAGGGGGCAGCGGGGGTGGAACTTGCACCCGCCGGGGAACGCCAGCGGGTTGGGGACCGAGCCGGGGATCGTCTCCAGGCGGGGTTTCTTCTCGCCCAGGCGCGGGATACTGCGGAACAGCCCGCGGGTGTAGGGATGCAGCGGATCGTTGAAGAGGCTGCCCACGTCCGCCAACTCGCCGATCTTCGAGGCGTACATGACCCCGACCACGTCGGCGGTCTCGGCCACGACAGCCAGGTCGTGGGTGATCAGCATCACGCTGAGGCCCTCGGACTGCTGCAGTTCGTTGAGCAGGTCGAGGATCTGGGCCTGGATGGTCACGTCCAGGGCGGTGGTCGGCTCGTCGGCGATCAGCAGCTTCGGGCTGCAGGACAGGGCCATGGCGATCATCACCCGCTGCCGCATGCCGCCCGAGAGCTGGTGAGGGTATTCGTCGAAGCGCTGCTGGGGGTCGGGGATGCCGACCCTCGCCAGCAGGTCGATGGCGATCTGCCTGGCCTCGCCGCCGGAAACGTTGCGGTGGAGCATGATCGCCTCGACGATCTGGCTGCCGCAGGTGAACACCGGGTTCAGCGAACTCATGGGCTCCTGGAAGATCATGCTCACCTTGCCGCCGCGGATCTGTCGCATCTGCTTTTCGCGCAGGCGGGTCACGTCAGTGCCTTCCAGGAGAATCTCGCCCTCGGCGATCCGCCCGGGACGCTCGAGAATGCGGAGGATCGAGAAGGCGGTCTGGCTCTTGCCGCAGCCGCTCTCGCCCACCAGGGCGAAGGTCTGGCGGGGGTCGATTCGGAAACTGACCCCGTCCACGGCGCGCACCAGCCCGTCCTCGGTCGGAAAATGCGTCCGCAGGTTGCGGACCTTCAGCAATGTGTGGTTGTCGGCCATGTCTTGTCGCATCGAACGCCGGGGCAGGGCCCGGCGCTGGGGTTTGGAGTTATCCCACGTTTCTCAGTTTCGGGTCCAGGGCGTCCCGCAGGCGGTCGCCGAAGATATTCAGCGCCAGGACCAGGAAGAACATCGCCACCCCGGCGGCGGTGATCTGCCACCATCGGCCCACCAGCAGGTCCATGCGCGCGGCGTTGATCATCGAGCCCCAGCTCGGCTGGTCGGTTACGCCCAGTCCGAGGTAGCTGAGCGTGACTTCCGCCTGCACCGCCCCGATGAAGCCCAGCGAGAAGTTGATGATGCCCAGGTGCAGCACGTTGGGCACCACGTGCCACAGCAGGATCGCCAGCCCCCCTCGACCGTTGGCGCGGGCGGCGAGTACGTAGTCCAGTTCCCGCAGCTTGAACGTCTCGGCACGGACAAGCCGACAGGTGCCGATCCATCCGGAAATCGACAGGGCGAGGATCACCCCGGTCATTCCGCCAAGGTCCAGTTCATAGTCGGTTCCCCGCCAGAGAATGACGTCCTGGAAGGCGAACTTGATGGCGATGACCCGGATGAGCCCCGGGATCGAGGCCAGGGTGGTGAACAACCAGACGATGAAGTCGTCGATGAAGCCGCCGTAGTAGCCGGCGATCGCCCCCAGGAACATTCCGACCGGAATGGCAATGACGTTGGCCAACAGCCCCACCGTCATGGATACCTTGGCCCCCAGCAATGTCTTGGCGACCACGTCGTGCCCGAACTCGTCGGTGCCCAGCCAGTGTTCGGCCGAGGGGGCCATGTTCACCTTGGAGTAGTCCTGGCGGGTATTCCAGTTGTCGTAGGCGAAGGCGGCGTAGATCGCACCGGCTGCGTAGAGCAGAATGACGCCCAGGCAGATCATGGCCGGCATGTCTCGGGAAATGCGCCTGGCTGCATCGGACCACAGGCTTCGGCCCACGCGGGGCAGTTCGACGACCACGTTGTTGGCAACTTGGGACACGAGGCTCACCTCAGTCGGATTCGTGGATCGAAAGCGGCGTACAGAAGGTCGGTCAGCAGCAGCGACAGCACGTAGACCACCGAGGTCAGGAACGTCAGCCCGCTGACCAGCGGAACGTCCCGGTCGGAGACGCTGTTGACCATGAGGCTCCCCAGCCCGGGAATGCCGAAGAAGTTCTCCAGCAGCAGGCTGCCCATGATCAGGAACGGAATGCTCACCACCAGCGAGGTGAGGATCGGGAGCATGCAGTTTTTCAGCACGTGGCGGAACAGGATTCCCGGCAGCGGCACGCCCTTGGCCCGGGCGGTGCGGACGTAGTCGCGGTGGATTTCGTCCAGGATGACCGTGCGGTAAAAACGCACCTGCCCCCCGAGCCCGGCGATGACTGCGATGCCGATGGGCACGAAAATGTTGGCGGGGTTCGCCAGCCCCCATGCCCGTTGGGGGGCGACCTCGAAGATAATCGCCTGGCCGACGATCATGTAGATCAGGTAGGGCACGCACATGCCCAGCACGCTCAGGAATACGCCCAGTTTGTCGATGAGGCCTCCGCGGTAGTACGCCACCAGCGACGAGATTACCATCGCCGTCAGCCACCCCAGCGCCATCGCCGGCACGGTCAACGCCAGGGAATATTTGCCCCGCTCGGCGATGATGTCCAGCAACTTCTCATCGGTCTTGTAGGAGCGGCTCTGAAAGGTGACACTGTTTCGCAGGTGCCAGACGAATTGGCTGTTGAACACGCTCGACAGCGACCAGTCGATCTCCGTGATCCGGGCGACGAGTTTGCCGTTGTTGTCGGGGTGGTCGTTGATCCGGGTCAGCAGATCGCCGGTGGTGGCGTTGGGGTCGGCGTAGGCGAGGTGCTCGGTCGCCAGGTCGCTGAGGTCCACCCGCAGGTCGGTGCCGTCGCGGAGACGGAACTCCAGTACCGGACGGATTGTGAAGCCCAGTTGCGCACCCGCCCGGCGGGGGATCCACCGCTCTCCGTCGGTCACTTGCTTCAACGACGTTTCGCGGTCCAGCAACTGGACCTTCGCCGTCTCCAGCCGTTTGGTTCGCCCGGGTTTGTTGGGGTCGTTGCCTTCGGTGACCGGACGCAGCAGCAGGGCACTGGTGATTCGCGCCCCGGCCGTGTCGGCAACGGTGAAGCGGTTCGGGCCTTCGGTGGTGTCCTCGATGACGATCCGCCGCTGGAAGTTCAGCACCAGCGGCAGGTCGAGGTGCCGCTTGTGCAGCCAAGCGATGCGGGCCTCGCGCCCGGCCTTCTGCGAGATGAACTGCGCCGAGACGTCCCCGGTCACCAGCCGGAAGAGGACGAACGTCAGCAGCATCACCCCGAAAATGGTGAAGACCGCCTGCACCAGACGCCGCAGTATGAACGCACCCACCGGCAGCTACTCCTTTCCGCCCATTTTGCGGCGAAGTTCAGCATCGATCCGGCGGTACTGCATGTATCCGTACCCGATAGGATGAGGCTTGACGTTCTTCACCCATTCATAGACCAGCACGAACCCCTCCGGTTCGGTCAGCAGCAGCACCGGCACGTCCTCGGAGACGATATTTACCATCCGGGCATACAGTTTGGTACGCTGGGGGCTATCCTGCATCACGCGGGATAGCTCGTAGAGCATGTCGAAGGTCGGGTTGGAGTAGTTGGTGTTGTTGGTCTCTTTCTCGATGTTGGGCGAGTAGAACAGTTGCAGGAAGTTCTCGGCGTCGGGGTAATCGGCATGCCAGCCCATGGTGTAGAGCTGGGTGGTCTTGTTGCTCACCTTTTCCTGCAGTTTGGGCCAGTCGTTGGGCTGGATCTTCAGATCGACGCCGATCTTGGCGAACTGCTGCTGGAAGAACTGTCCGCGACGGATGGACTCGCTGTCGGTGCCGCTGATGTCCAGCACGAGTTGGGGAATCTTTCCGTTCTCCAGCAGGCCCTTGGCGGCCAGTTCCTTGCGGGCGTCCTTGAGCTTCTTCTTCGCCAGGTCCAGGTCGTAGCGATAGTAGGGGCCGACGCCGGCCTCGATGTGCCCCTTGAAAGTGCTGGGCAGGATGTTTACCGCCCGCTTGCCCCGATCATTGAACAGCACCCGCAGGTACGTTTCCACGTCGAAGGCCGCACACAACGCCTGGCGGAGCGACTTGCTCTGCCCGACGATGGGGTCTTCCATGTTGAACGCCACCCAGTAGATCGCCGGCGACCAGTAGGTCACCAGGCGGATGCCCTTCTCCTTCCATCGCGGCGAGAGCTTCTTGCCCGGTTGAATGACGCTCTCGAAGATGTCCCTGCTGATGCCGGAGACGTCCCGCTGGCGGGTAAGGAACAGCTTCCACGCCGTGTAGGTTTCGGCCACGTAGTTGTAGTGCAGCACGTCGATGAACGGCACGCGTTTTCCGGCATCTTCCAGCAGCCCCTGCCCCTTGTCGCTGGTGGCGTTGATGATCTTGTCGTACGCGGCGGCCGCGGCGTTGGGGTCGTTGGTTTCCTTCAGCACTTTTGCCTTCGCCTTGCGGGCGGCCTGTACGTCGCCGGGGTAGCCCTCGGTGGGGTAGGTGGCCTTGCGATAGTCGGGGTTGCGGACGAGGATGATCCGTTTCTTTCGCTGGAAGGTTTCCCAGACGTAGGGTCCGGTACCGACGACCTGCTCGGCCTCGCGGAACTCGGTGCCGCGCTTGGCGGGGGCGATGGCCCTTCGCCCCCCCTTCCCGTCCGGTTCAGTGCCCAGGTGGTAGTCGATAGCCTCGCGGGCGACCGGGGCGGTCACGTGCATCGCCAGCACGTACAGGAACTGCGGGAACGGCTTGGCGAGCGTGATCCGCAGGGTGTGATCATCCACCGCTTCCAGCCCCTCGACAGGCAGGTCGTAGCGGGAGAAGTCGCCCACGACGTACTTGCGGGTCTTCTCGCGATAGTCGCGGATACCCTTGATCCGCTCACAGAATGCCCACGCCAGCCCGGTGTTGACGTGGTAGTCTGCGATGCGTTTGAACGCCAGCACGAAGTCGTCGGCGGTCACTTCCCGCGTCGCCCATGGGTGTTCGGAGATTTCGTTGGCCTTGCCGAAGCAGGGGTTGCGGTGGAACTTCACGCCCTTCTTGATCTTGATGGTGTAGGTGAGCCCGTCCTTGGAGATATCGGGCATTTCCTGCGCCAGGTCGGGAATGACCTTCATGGGGCGCTTGAGGAAATGGTAGGTGTAGAGCCCTTCGTAGACGTTGCCCTGGAAACTGGAGGAGGTGGTGTCGCCGCAGGTGGCGGGGTCGAGCGACTTGACGGCCGCGCCGTACACGTCATAGCGGACGACCTGCCCGGCGTAGAGGTCGGGCTTCTCTTTGTCCAAGGCCCACAGGGGCCAAAGCGTCAGCGCCGCGACCACGGCAATGGCAATCGGATAGAACCACTTCATCGTCATCTCCTCGCCGCGAGCGGGTTACGGCGCGGTGCGTTCCTACAGAGAACCAGCCGGTCGGTCCCCGATGGGTCAGGCCGGCTGGGAGCATATCGGTTTCAGTGCAGCAGTCGGCCCCGCTCGGGCAGAGCCTTGCCGTTTACTCGCCGGAATCGTTCGCGGTGGGATCCTGGGGCTCTTTCACGCCCTCGCCGGCGAGTTTGTTGGCCCATTCGATCACCGCCAGCAGCACGGCTTTGGCTCTCACCACGGGGTCTTCGATATCCGGGTTCGCCAGTGCGTCCTGGATCATAGTGTGGTTCTGCCCGGATAGCTTCTGCAATGCCGACTCTCCCTGCCGCAGCAGCAGCGTATTCTCTCGGGCGACCTGCCCGGTCCCCTCGGCCGAGAGGTGCGCTTTGGCACTGGCGTAGGTGACGTCGATGACCATCTGCAGGCCCTTCGTGCGGGCCTCCTTGTCTTCGCTGACGGTCGGCCAGATGTCCCGCAGCGCCGCCAGCCCGCGCTTGGCGGTGTATGCCATCGCGGTGTCTCCGGTGGCGATGGACTTGAGCTGCGCCTTCCAGGCGGTCTGCAGCACCTGGAACGCCATCTCCTGGGCGGCGGTGAGCACCGAGTCGGAGACGGTCGCGGCGTTGCGCATGGACCTCTCCACCGAAACGGCGTTGAACAGGGCGCTGAGAATCTCGGCGGCGTCTTCTTCCCGGGCGGCCTTGAGGGCACTGTCGAACATGCGGTCGGCCGCCCGTCGTCCCTGGGCGAGGACAGTATCGCGGATGCGGTCGTACCCGCGCCAGCCCAAAAACCGCACCGCCGGGTTCTTGTGGACGATCATCGCCTCGTAGGCGTCCTGCATGCTGATGCGGGGCATCCCCGAAAGGGCAATGCCCGTGTTGACCTGCTTGAGGACCGAACTGTCCTTGAGCCTCGGCGTCAGCGACTGGGCGGCCTGGTCGGCAAACAATCCGTAGTACTGCGGGCTCAGCCCGTCCACGTCGTCATACTGGGTATATCCGCTCAGCAGTCTCTGGCGTGCCAGCAGCACCTGGGAATCGACGGTGGTCTTCTCCAGCACGTTCGCCCAGAAGGTGACGTACTTCTCGATGTCCCGCCGGTACCGCCGGACGGCGACACTGGTCAGGTCTTCATTGGGAATGTTGATCTCCGGGGCGTTGGAGACGTCGACGGCTTCCGCGGCGGCCGCGGAAAACGCCGCCAGAACAGTCAGGAGAACCGTCACAGAGGTGCAGGCGACTTTGTGTTTCGGCATGAGTGCGGGTTCCTTACTTCACGGAAAGCTCGGTCACTTCGCGTTTGATGGTAGACCGCGGCAACCCTCGCTGTCAAGCAGAAGCAGGGGCGCAAAACCTTCGCTTCCCCTTCGCGAAAAACGTACAGTCAGCGCGTCGATCCGCCGGCTTTCGCGCCGCGACGGCCGCGACCCGTCGCCACCCGGTCCCTGTCGGCCGTGACGCCGGAATCCCCGCCGATGAGGGATTTTCCTTACCCCGTCGATTCCTCGGCCGCCAGGGGTGGGCATCCGCCCCTGACCGGCAACAGAGGCAGGAGGCGTGTAGTATGTAAGTGCTGATGATGATGTATCTTATTGGGAAGAGTGTTGCGACGGCTCTCCCCTCGCCCGGGCTTGGTGGTCGCAGGTGCATTCGGGTTCGGCGGACCCGCGGGAGGCGCTTTTTTGTTGCATGGCGGCCGCCGGGGCCTACACTCTGGCTTCAAGTGAAGCATCTCTGGAGACTTGGCTCCTTTTACACGCCCGGGGACAGAGAAAATGGCTGACGTCACATTTGATGGACGAAGCTTTCTGGTCGACGGGAACAGGATCTGCCTCGTCAGTGGGTCCATTCATTATTTCCGCGTCCCTTCGCAGCTCTGGCGCGACCGGCTTCTCAAGGCCAAACGCGCCGGGCTCAATTGCATCAGCACCTATGTGGCGTGGAACTTCCACGAGCCGGAAGAGGGCGAATGGAAGACCGAGGGCGACCACGACCTGGCGGAATTCATCCGCATTGCCGACGAACTGGACCTCTACGTCATTCTCCGCCCAGGGCCCTATATCTGTGCCGAATGGGACTTCGGCGGCCTGCCCGGCTGGCTCACCGCCAAGACCGGCATGTCGGTCCGCACCCCGTCGGCCGCGTATACGCACTATTACGACAAGTACCTTGCCAACATTCTCCCACCGCTTGCCGACCTGCAGGTGACCCGGGGCGGGAATATCATTCTCATCCAGAACGAGAATGAGTACTACATGGACACCGTGCCCGACCGGCTCAATTACCTGGAGTTCGTCTCCCAGTTGTTCCGCCGGGCCGGCTTCGAGGTGCCCATCATCACCTGCAACTGGCTCACCCAGCCGCAGGTGCCCGATACCATCGAATGCGTCAATACCTGGTCCGACTGCGTGGGGCAGCTCAAGCGGCTCCGTCGCATGCAGGACCACGCCCCCGCGCTGGTCACCGAGTTCTGGGACGGCTGGTTCGACTTCTGGGGCTGTGAGCATCACACCAGGGACGCTCGCGAGACCGCCCGCCGCGCGATGGAAGTGCTCGGCTGCGGTGGGCAGTACAACTATTACATGTGGCACGGCGGGACGAACTTTGGCTTTTGGGGCAGCCGTCTGGTCGCCAGCGACGCCGCCTGGCAGACCACCAGCTACGACTACGACGCCCCCCTTGCCGAGGGCGGCGGACTGACCGAAAAGTACTACTACACCCGCCTGCCCAACCTGCTGGGGCGGCACATGGCGCCCTGGCTGGGCGACAGCGAACTCGCCGACGCCGGGGCAAGCCTCACCGACACGCCGGACGTGCTCAACGCCGTCGGCGACCGGTGCCGATGGGCCGTGGTGACCAACAACGGGCGCGACGAGATCTCAACCGCCACCGTCTCGCTGCCCGACGGAAACCGCCTGGAGGTGAATCTCCAACCGCTCGGCGCCTCGGCCGTTCCGATCGGGCTGCCCCTCACCGAGAAACACACCCTGGATTACGCCAACTGCACCCCGCTGGGGTTCTTCGGCGAGAAGCTGCTGGTGCTGCACGCCCCGGCCGGGTGGGGCGCGAAGGTCAGCGTCAACGGCAAGGTGCTGGAGGCGGCGATCGCTGACGGGGAGCCGACGGTCATCGAACATCTGGGGCTGCAGGTGGCACTGCTGAGTTCCGACCTGGCGATGCGCACCTGGGTCATGGAAGAGGAACTGCTGATCGGCCCGGACTTTGTCGGCGAGACCGACGAGGAGATCCTGCCCGCCGCCGGCTCCCAGCAGATGCACGTGCTGAGCTTCACCGGCAAGCTTTCCCGGCGCAAGATCGACGCCGACAACGGCCGCCGCAGCAACACCCCCCGCCTGGGCAAGTGGTCGCGGGTGGCGGTGTGTCCCGAGCCGGTCGATGAGGTCGCCTCCGACGACGGCTGGCACCCCATGGACCGCCCGCGCGACGTGGACAAGCTCGGCGTGCACTACGGGTACTGCTGGTACCGGATCGAATTCCAGGAAGACCGCGCCCGCAGGCGCAACCTGCTGCTGCCGGAGTGCGAGGACCGCGCGACGCTGTTTGTCAACGGTAAGCGCACAGGGTTGTGGGGACGCGGCGACGAAGCCGGCCGCCAGCCGATCTCGGTGCCGGTCAAGAAGGGCACCAACGTGCTGGTGGCGATGGTCGACAACATGGGCCGCATGAGCTACGGACCCAAACTCGGGGAGCCCAAGGGGCTGTTCGGGCACGTGTGGGACGCCAAGCCGATCACCCGCAAACGCTTCCGCATGAGCAGGCAGGAGAGCTTCTCCAAGCGCTGCGTGCCGCGGTCGTTGACGTGGGTCCTGCCGCAACTGGAGAAGCTTCCCCTCCAGGCCGCCGAACTGGACATTGCCCTCAAGAAGCCCTGCCCGGTGCATCTGTCGTTTGCCGACCTGCCCCACCACCTGGCGGTGTTCTGCAACAACCGGCTGGTGGGGTTCTACCCGGCCAACCGCACCAACTGGGGCGAGATCAGCCTCGCCGGGCACGTCAAGGAGGGCAAGAACCTCCTGAAGCTGCTGGTGTGGGGCGAGATCGACAGCAAGACGCTGGCCGGCAAGATCGACCTGTACGAGCTCCAGCACCCCGTCTCCGGCGGGGCGAAGTGGAGCTACCGGCCGTGGGGCCTGCCCGACGGCGACGAACCCAAGCCCGACACCGTCACCGGGCGTCCGGGCTGGTTCAGCGCGAAGTTCAAGTACACCCCGTGCGATCAGCCCCTGTTCGTGCAGTTGCAGGGCGTCCGCAAAGGCCAACTCTACCTCAACGGACGAAACGTGGGGCGTTTCTGGAACATCGGCCCCCAGGAGTGGTACTACCTGCCCGAGCCGTGGCTGAGCGAGAAGAACGAGCTGCTGCTGTTCGAGGAGCAGGGCAAACTCCCGCAGCGATGCAAGCTGCAGTTCCTGCCCCAGGGCCCGTACCGGTCGTAAGAGCCAGCCTGCGTTCAGAGGTCCGGGGTCTGTGCAAAGAGAACACATCTTGCGGCAGTGCCGTGTCGTGCCGGCCCATTCTCCCGGGGAACCCCGTTTTGAACGTAAGTCATTCCACGTGAAGAACCCGGGCAGGAAAAGTGCGGAAAAACCCGGCATCGGTACGCGTTGATCGATCGCGGAGGGGGGCAATGTCCCGTGATCGTGGAAGAGAACTGCGCATTTGTTCGGAGAAGGGGTTGACGTACGGCTTCGGGAAAACAAGAATGGTGCCCAAAATCAACCTTTGTCTTTAAATGAACAGCAGTTACTAGCCGATCTGAAACAGGAGCAGTGCGAGAATAGCCCGCAGCCGCGGGGGTTTCGGGCGGGGATAGGGCCCCGAACGCGGCCGAACGGGATGGCCTGTGGGGGCTCTGGCCAAGGCGGACACGGCACGGTCAGGGCGGGTTCCGGCGGGTCCTTTCTCGGAATTTCAAGCTTTTGTGGCGTCGGCAGTCCGGTAGGGCTACAATTTGGCGTGGTCTAAGCTGTTGGCGGAGTTGCCTTTGCGGGAGAGCATGGGAATGAATTCCGCATGGGTTCTCCGCCGCGGGGACCTGCCGGGGTCGTAAGCAGACCGCACAGCCGTGCCAGGGTTGTCGCCGGCATACGCAATGGGCAGCAGGAACGGGACACGAACTGTTTTGACAGATGTAAGGTACCCGGGCATCGGGGAGCACCGGAAGAAAGGGTTTCTTCATGCACACCGTGACGAAGAAAGAGTTGGTAGACCGGATCGCCGAGGTGACCGACACCAAGCGAGTGGTGGTCAAGAAGGTCGTTCAGCAGTTTCTCGATGAGATCATCGAGGAACTGGGCAAGGGCAACCGGCTTGAGTTCCGCGACTTCGGCGTTTTCGAGACCAAGGACCGGGCGGCGCGCATCGCCCAGAACCCCAAGACCCTGCAGCGGGTCCACGTGCCCCGCAAGCGCACGGTGAAGTTCAAGATCGGGCGCATGATGAAGATCAAGCTGCAGGAAGGGCTGGAGGAAGGCGAGGTTTCTGCACCTCCTTCCGGTGCCTGACCTGCGTCGCTGCCCCGACGCCCCGTCTGTGCCAGCAGGCCCTCCCGGCCCCCGGCTGGGGCGGCAGCCACCTATCGCCTCGGCGACGAGGTGTTGCTCCGCCCTCTGTCTCGTGTAAGATGATGTCGGGAGGCGATCCTGCCCCCGCCGATGCGGGAAACCCGCCGTCATGGATGAGCAACGCCAACGCAACCTCGAATGGCTCCGGGAAGCCCGGGACCTGCTCAGAAAGCAGGCCGAGCGGTTCAATCTTGCGACCACCTTCCGCGGATTGCTGGTCTTCCTCGGTACCATCCTCCTGATTACCGCCGCCCTGATGGCGTACGACTGGTTCGTGCGGTTCCCCGCCATTGCTGCACGCACCGCCGAGGCCTTCCCCCGCCAACCGGGCTGGGAGCAGGCGGTCAATGCCCAGGTCGCCCGTTGGCGCGACGTCGCCGTCAAGTGGCGGGCGGTCTCCTATCTCGGACCGGCGCTGATCGCCGCCATCCCCTTCGTGATCGTCTCCATGGTCCGGGATGAACTGTCTTACTGGCTGTACGGACGCGTGCTGCGACTGCCCCGGCACCAGGCGATCGAGTTCGTCATCGAGGCCGTCGCCTACCGGTTCCGCATCGCCGAGACCCGCCGCTTTGCCATCCTGCTGTTCGCCTCGATCGGAACGTTTGCGGCCTTCCTGTTGCTATTCTCCTACGACAGTGCCATGGGCGGCGGCTGGCTTGCGAAACTGTGGTACCTTCCGGTGATCGCGGCGATTCCGGTTACGCTCATCGTCCAGCGGTTCGCAGGCGTCTGGCGGCGCGTGCTGGAGAAAATGCGGCTCACCTCGGCCGACATCGAGCGCTTTCGGCTGGTCCGCCTTGTCGACGCGGCCGTGCCGCTGATTACCTTCCTGTTCGTGCTGGCGGTGCTGCTGGCAACCGTGCCGCACCTGCTGGCGCGGGCCAACGAACGCTCACGCCAGGCCGAGGTTGCCGCCCGTGCCGAACTGGATGACTGGGTCATCAAGACTTTTCCTCCCGCACAGTTGGAGCCTGAGAAGGCCCGGCGTGTCGCCGCCTACAGCACCCCGCCCCGCCCCTGGGGCGACTGGGCCCGCGCCGGCGGAAATGTCGACTGGCTGGACGACTTCTTCCCGGCCGCCCTGCGGTTCTTCGGCGGCTGTCTGATCGCGACCGCCGGCGTCTTTCTGGTGTTGCTGTTCGCTTCGCCCGCCCCGACCCGCGAAGGCTTCCGCGCCGGAAGTGCCGCGATGGTATGGTTGGTGGCGCTGACGGCCGGGGGACTCATCAGCGCCTCCTGGGCACAGGCGAGCGTCTGGCAGACGTGGCAGTTGCTGCTGTTCCAGGGGGTAGTGCTGGTGGCGTTCGCGGTCCTCGGTGCGGCGAAGGTATGGTGGACGCTCTCGCGGCCGCGGCAGTTGTGCCCCTCGTGCGACCGCAGTTTCGTGATGCTGGGCACCACCTGCCCGGTCTGCGGCGTGGAGATGGAAACCGCCCGCCAGGTGGGTCCGGACGAATTCGTCGTCGGCCAGGGGCTCACGACCGTGCACCACAAAGACTGCCGGATCTACAAGAGTTCCCGCAGCCGTGCGTGGAAGAAGTTCATGACGCTTCGGCAGGCGCTGTCGAGCGTGGAGGGGGAGGGGCTGGAGATCGCCCGTCCGTGCAAGGTTTGCCTGGGCAGCGAGGAGACCTGGACCGGCGACCCGGTCTGGCGGTCGGCGAGCAACTGGGCCCGTTGGGTCCGTCGCGCGCTGCCGGCGGCGAAGGCTTGAGGATCTCGCGCGAATCCCGTATATGTACCGTGCCGCAGGAACGCGGGTCCGCAGACGGTTGCCGCGACGCCCGGGATGCCGGTTTTGCCGGCGATCGTTGACCCGACCGGAACACTCGACCCAGAGGTGAAACCCATGAAGCAATTCATCGTGACCACGGCGATGGGCAAGAGGCTCATCGGCAAGGCGATGGCCGAGCACCCGGCCGTTCGCAGGGCAGCCGCCGAAGGCACGCTGGTGATCGTGGCCGGCACGACTAACGGCTACGTCGCCCAGGAGGTCCTCGCCTCGCTGGAGCAGGGGGAGGAATTCTCGCCCAAGGGGTTCCGCCGCGGACTGGTGGTGCCCATGCACTGCAAGGACAGCGAAACCGTTGCGGAGTTTCCCGGCGACGTGGTGATCCGCGAGGGCAAGTGGCTCAAGGGCAAGACGATCTTCGACGTGGTGGACGACCTGGAGGCCGGTGACGTGGTGCTCAAGGGCGCCAACGCCGCGAACTTCACCCGCGGCGACTCGGCCGTCTACATCGGGCATCCTCAGGGCGGCACGATCGGGGCGGCGATTACCGCCGTGGTCGGTCGACGGGTACAACTGCTCGTGCCGGCCGGTCTGGAGAAGCGAGTCTTCGACGAGATCAGCGACCTCGTGGCTGCCGTCAACGCTCCGGATACCGAAGGCCCGCGGATGATGCAACTGCCCGGGCTGCTGTTCAGCGAACTGGACGCGATCTCGCTGCTGACCGACTGCGATGCCTACCTGTTGGCCGGGGGCGGCGTGTATGGGGCCGAGGGGTGCGTGTGGATCGGCATCGATGGGGAAGAGGACCAGCTCGCCGAGGCGTCGAAGCTGATGAAGGAACTCGCCGACGAGCCGCCCTGCCGCGTGTAACGGGCGGCCGTTTCCAGAGGTACCTGGAGGACATTCGTGAGCCAACGGAAGATTACCGAAATTTTCGCGGAGAAGGACAGGACCTTCTCGTTCGAGTTCTACCCGCCCAAGACCGACAAGGGCATGAGCAACCTGCTCAACGCGGCCGAGGAACTGGCCGACCTGGGCGCCGACTATTTCTCCGTGACCTACGGCGCCGGCGGCGCGGGCTCCAAGGCCACCCTGAACGTGGTTCGCGAGCTGCTGGAGCGCTTCGACGTGCCGGTGATGCACCACCTCACCTGCGTGAAGCACACCTTCGAGACCATCCGCCGGGAACTGCAGGAAATGAAGGAGGCCGGGGTGCGGAACATCATGGCCCTTCGCGGCGATCCGCCGGCCGACGATCCGGACTTCGAACCCGGGCACAACCAGCCCGAGTACAGCTACGAACTGGTCAACATCATCCGCGAATGGGGCGACTGGTTCGCCATTGGCGTGGCCGGCTTCCCCGAGGGGCACCCCCTGAGCCCCACGCTGCCGTTGGACTCCCGCTACCTGAAGATCAAGGAGAACCACGGGGCCGACTTCTGCGCCACGCAGCTTTTCTTCGAGAACAAGACCTACTTTCAGTTCGCCAGGCGCGTCCGCGATGCCGGGGTGACCATGCGGCTGATTCCGGGAATCCTGCCGATCACCAACTACGTGCGCCTGCTGGAGTTCTGCATGGACTGCGGGGCCAGCGTGCCGCGATCGGTGCGGAGCGAGTTCGGGCCGCTCAAGGACGACCGCGAGGCCACCCGGGAAAAGGGCATCGAATTCGCCATCCGCCAGTGCCAGGAGCTGCTGGACGGGGGTGCACCCGGAATCCACTTCTACTGCCTCAACAAGACCGAGCCGGTCCGCTCAATCTTCAAGGAACTGAGAACCTGAACCACGGTCGTCGTCGGCAAGGCAACCACCGCCGGGGCAGTGCGGCGGCAGAGTCCTTCTGACCGAAGGGCGTCGGGGGGGCTAGGGTGAGATCAACTCGCGGGTTTTCTCCAGCAGTTCGCGCAGACGCAGGATCTCCTGCTGGAGTTGGGAGACCTGTTTCCTGAGCTTCTCGCGCTCGGCGACGATCGAACCCAGCGACTTGATGTGTTCGAGCTGGCGACGGTTCTCGATCTGCAGCGTGCGGACCTGGTTGGCCAACACCGATTCCCGCCTGCGAAGTTGCTGGAGCTTCATCTCGCGCACCTGGGCCTCGGCCCGGAGGCGGTGAACGGCGTCTTCCAGACGCCGCACGCGGGGATGCTGGTCGATGTTGACCACGCCGCTCTCCTGCGACGGGTCATCCGGCGGCGACGGACAACCCCCGATAAGGAAGGCCGACAGAATCAACAGAGAAGCCCCGTGTGCGCGGATCATGGGGTCAATTAGATCGCGCATCGCCGAACTTCGCTACCCTGTATTCCGACTTCCGGCCCATCGCTGTATGCAGGTGGAGCCGGCGGCTTACAGGTTCTGCCGCTGGGACGACGAGGCCGTCACGGTATGGGGCTGTCCTTCCACCGAGAAGTTGATGGTCACGGTGGTGGTCAGGGCCTTGGACGTTTGTGAGTCCACCAGCAGCGAGGCGGTAAAGCCGGTCACGCTCACCCCGTCGCCGGTGCGTCCCAGCAGGGTTACGGCGCTGCCGTCGGAGGGGTCGTAGATCAGCGTCTTGTTGTTGGCGTTGTAGCGGTAGACCGCGGAGGTCAGGTTGCTTCCGTCGGCCGGTGCCCAGAGGGTCAGTTCGCTGAGCCCGGTTCCGGGGCTGTTGGCGTCGTTGGGGTCGTGGGACGCGAAGCCCACGTCGCTGGCGGTGCGGGCCTGGCGGGTGATCATCTCGACCACCGACCGGGCGACCTGCATGGCCGAGGAGAGCTTGCGGTTCTCCTCGTGTCCCATGAAGGTCGCATC
Source organism: Phycisphaerae bacterium (assembly GCA_046539005.1). Classification (GTDB taxonomy): domain Bacteria; phylum Planctomycetota; class Phycisphaerae; order SM23-33; family SM23-33; genus CAZFPT01. Next base: position 7,592 of record JBKHHV010000007.1, on the reverse strand, counting down.
GAAAGCGGTCGCCAGGGCAGCCAGCAGGATCCCCATGATCGCCAGGCCGATCAGCAGCTCGACGATGGTGAAGCCGCGTTGTGCGTGTTGTCGTGTTCTCATCGGACGGCGCCTTTCCGCCGGATCAGTTCTCGCTGTAGGAGTCCCGGTCCAGGACGAGTTTCTTGGTGACGGGGGGCATCACGAACCCGGGCGGGGTGGTGCTGCTGTCGTCACGCTTGACGTTCAGTTGGCTGTTGCCTCGCATCTCGATGGGGAAATTCTCGTTGAGCCCCAGGATGCTTCCGTTGAGCCCGGGTCCGCCGGAGGTGTTGCCGCGGAACTCGATGGTGTCGGCCGCCACGGTGCCCTGGTAGGAGTCGCTGTTTCCGCGGAAGTAAAGCCCGAACCCGGGGGCGAGGATCGAGGTGCCGGTCTTCCCGGCCAGGCCGGCGAACTGCGGCTGGGTGGTGTCCAGGGCGTCGATACCGCCGGTGGAGGCCTGGCCCTTGAAGGTGATGGTGGACTCGATGAGCTGGTCGTTGGACGAGCCGTCGTCGGTCACGATCACGCCCTGGATCGTCACCTTGCTCTTGAAGACGATGTCGTTGGGGGCCTTGATGTAGACCACGCCCTTGATGACCGTGTCCTGCTTGAACTGGATGTCGCTGTTGGCCTCGATCATGATGTTTTCCAGCACCAGGTTGTCGTTGGCGTCCAGGTAGCCCACGTCGCCGGAGGTGGCGGTTTCGCCTTCGGTGCTGTCGTCGGTGGAGGTGTCTGAGGAATCGTTCTTCTTACTGTTTCCGCCACCGTTGTTGGTCTTCTCTTTGTCGTTTCCGGTCTTCTTGGTATCGGTGGACGTATCCCCATCGGTTGTGTCGGTCTTATTGCCCTTGGACTTGCCTGTGAAGGTGGTGTTTTTGTTGATTACCGTCCAGTCGGACACGGCGTTGGTGAACTGGGTGATGTCGATGGTGGGGAAGGGGGGCTCCTCCACCTCGTGGACGTACTGGTTCATCACCACGTTGGCGTCCGACACCCCGCAGACCTTGGAACCGTTGCCCTGGCCGACCGAGACCAGCGCATTCTTGTCGGCTGTGACGTAGAGTTGGCCTTCGACGTTGGCGCTGCCCCGGACCTGGACGGTGTCGGTGACCTTCTGCATCGCGAGGATGTCGGCCTTCATGGTGCCGTTGTCGTCCTTGACCAGCGAGTTGCTGCCGAACTTGACGGTCCCCTTGGAGGCCACGGCGTAGTCGAAGACCGACCGGCCGCACCCGTACAGCGTGAAGTCGGTGGACATCTGCTTGCTGGCCACGCCGCTCTCGCCGGTGACGGTCAACTGCAGGCGGACTTCCGGGTCGGTCCCCGTCAGGGCGATGCTGCCGCGGAAGGTCGAGCCGTCCAGCGTGATATCGGGGATCGTGCAGGTACTGCCCGACAGCGAAACCCCCTCTCCGCCCGCCCAGCCGAAGTGGGTGTTCATTTCCCCGGCCAGGGCGGTGGCGATTTTCGAGATCACGTTCGTGGCGTTGGCGTCGCTGGGCACCGCCATGTTCTGCAGCTTGTAGGTCAGGTAGCCCATGCCGCTCTCGGCTGTGTTCCGCGCCACCAGCACGTCCCGATGGTTCTGGGACTTCTGGAGCCCGCTGTCGGTGGCGGTAATCAGGAACGCCGCCAGCGAGCCCATCACGGTCACCAGCACGATGGCCATCACGTATGCCACGCCTCGGCGCGGCCGACTGTTGCGTCGCATTGTCTGCCTCATGTTTCTTCCCTCCGGTTGCACATCCCCGCATGGTTAGGCGACCGGTGTATGTCGTCTCTTGCGTTTGCGGCCTCAGGGCTGGTCGTATCGCATGGACATCAGGATGAGCGTCTTGGGCGTATTGGGGTACACGAACCCGGCCGGTACCTGCCCTTCTTCCAGCGTGCGGTTGACCAGCAGTTGCGAAACGCCGAGAAACTCGATGCCGTAATCCTCGTTCAGCCCCAGGAAGGTTCCCCTGGAGCCGGTTCCGCCGGTGGTGTTGCCGTAAAAGGCGATGTCGTCGGCGGCGACGGTTCCGTTGTAGGAGTCGCTGCTGCCGTGGAATTCCAGCCGATACCCTTCCGCCAGCAGGGCGGTACCGGTTTTTCCGGCAAGCCCGACGAACTGCGGATCGGTGGTGTCCAGGGCCTCGATGCCGTTGAGGGCGGCCTTGCTCTTGAAGGTGATGGAGCACTCCTCCGGGGAAAGATCGTCCTTGGGTTGAGTGACGATGACGCCGTTGATCTGCACGTCACTCTTGAAGTTTACGTGATTCGGAGACTCGATGTAGATCACTCCGTTGAGAACCGTGTCTTTCTTGAAGTCCGGGTTGGTGCCGGATGTGATCGTAACATTATTCAGCGTAACGCTTTGGTTCAGGTCGGTGGTATTGTCCACCACGTCGCCCGCCGACAGATCCACCGCCGAGGTGAATTCGGTGATGTCGATGTCGGGGAAGGGCGGATCGGCGACTTCGTGGACGTAGTTCTCCATGGCCGCATCGACGTCAGCCTCGCCGTGGACCTCGCCGTTTCCACCGATGTAGACCACGCTGCTCTTGTCGTCGGTGACGAACAGTTCGCCGTCCACGGTGGCGCTGCCGTCGACGTACAGGGACTCCGGGTCGTCCTTCATCACCAGCAGGTCGGCGGTGTTGCCGTCGGTGGCGTCTACCACGGCAGCGTTGGACCCCAGTTCGATGCGCCCCTTGGACGCCATCGCGTAGGAGAAGACGCTGGGGCTGGACCCGCTGAGGCTGAACTCGGCCGACCCGCGATGGGTGGCGATGCCCGCAACCCCGGTGACGGTCAGTCGGCACCGGACGTCGTAGGGGGCGTCGATGATCTCGATCTCGCCCCAGAACGACGACTGGTCCACGTAGATTACCGGGATCACCAGCTTCCCGTTGGTGACGCTGACGGTCTGCTCGCTTGACCAGCCGTAGTTGCCGTCCATGTTCATGGACAACTCGGAGGCGAGGTTCTCCAGCAGGTTTTCCTCGTCGGTGGTGGAACTCATCGAGACCTGGGAGAGCTTGTAGGTGAGGAAGCCCAGCCCGCTCTCGGCGGCCGACTGTGCCTGGAACATCTGCCGGAAGTTGTCGGACTTCTGGACGTTCAGGTCGGTGGCGTTGATGAGAAACGCCGCCATGCTTGCCAGGACGCAGATGACAATTACCGCCATCACGTAGGCGGCCCCCCGCCGATTTTCGTTGTTCCGCTTGCCGTTGCTCATGGTACTTCCCTTCCGCGTGTCGCGATGGGGTGCCCGTGGCGTGCGCGCAAAAGTCCTCAGTCGTTTCCAGTTCGGTGCTTCGCGGGACGAACGCCCGCGTGACAACTCCCGGGCAAGGCCCGGGTTTGTGGATTCAGAATTTCACGAGGTCTGGTTGAGGGTACGTCAGTCCGGCCTCCCGTCGGGGCCGATCGCGCCTGTGTCGCAGGCGTTTACTTGGTTTTGGTCACCAGCCAGCTTGTCTCCAGGATCTCCGTTCCGTCTTTGGAGACCTCGACTTTCACGTACCGCACGTCGGTAGGCGTGGCACTGTCGGTGAGCCCGTTGGGGTCCTTGTACTGCATGGTGATGGTCTGCTTCCAGCCGGTCAGGTCGCTGAGCGTCTGCAACCGGGCGTTGACCGGCGGGGTGTAGCTGTCGGAGAGGGCGACCTCGCAGGGGTCGAGCCCGGCGCAGTATTCGCGGATCTCCTGGGCGAGGAACGTCGCCTGGGTCAGGTCGCTCCCGGCGGCATTGACCGCCGTAGAGGAGGCCGACGCCGTCAGCAGCGCCACGATCCCGATCGCGAGGATCACCGTCGCGATGGCGACCTCCAGCAGCGTGAATCCCTGGCGGGCGTTGCGTCTGGTTTCCCGCTTCATGTCATCTCTCCTTCGCCCGGTCCTGCTGCGGGGCAGGGGCGTTCTCAGCCCTTGACCACCGCGGACATCTTGAAGATCGGCAGCATGATCGCCATGGCGATGAAGCCGACCACGAAACCCATGAACACGATCATCAACGGTTCGATCATGCTGGTGACCGCCTTGATGGTGGCTTTCAGTTCTTCCTGGTAGTATTCCGCCACGTCGCCGAGTACCTCTCCGAGGTTACCCGACTCTTCGCCGGCTGAGACCATCTGCACCACGTTGGCCGGCAGCAGTGTCTGGCGGCTGAGGGGGTCCACGATCTTGCTTCCCTGCTTGACGCCGTCGTGCACCCGCAGCCACATGTTCTCGTAGAGGCGGTTGCCGGAGATGTCGGCGGTGATGCGCAGGGTGTCGAGCATGGGCACGCCGGCGCGGACCAACTCGCCCATGGTGTGGAGCCCGCGCGAGATGTACAGCGCGCGGAACATGTTCTTCATCAGGGGCACCTTGAGCTTGAACTTGTCGAACAGCAGGGCGCCCTTCTCGGTCTTCTTGATGACGAACATTATTGAGCCGATGACCAGCACCAGCCCCCCCAGCAGCATGGGCCAATCGTTGCGCAGGGCGTCGCTCATGCCCATCAGCAGGGTAGTGGGCTTGGGCAGCAGGTGCTCCTTGCCGGCGAACAGCCCGGTGAACCTCGGCAGCACCCACGCCAGCATGAACACCACGGTGGAGACCGCGAGGGTGAAGATGATCATCGGGTAGCACATGGCGCCGATGACCATGCGGCGGGTTTCCATCTGCTGGGACAGGTACGACTGCACCCGCTGGAGCATGTGCCCGAGGTTACCGCTGAGTTCCGAGGCCCGGACCATGTTGATGTACATCGGCGGGAAGACCTTCGGGTGCTTGGCGAGGGCGTCCGAGAACGTCTGGCCGCCCTCGACGTCGTCCTTGATCTGCCGCAGGATGCCCTGGAATTTCCTGTGCTCGGTCTGGTCGGCGATGGCGGCGATGGCGGTGCGGATGTTGATGCCCGCACGGATCATGACCGTCAACTGGCTGGTGAAGCTCAGCACGTCCTTGAGTCCGGGCCCGAACTCCACGCTGAGATTCTGCATCTTCTGCAGCAGGTTCTCGGTTTCCACCGGCGTTACGTCCAGCACCGTGCCCTTGGACCGGGCCAGGTTCATCGCCTCGTTGATGGAAGCGGCCTGCAGGACCCCCGAAGAGGTCTTGCCGCTGCTGGTCTGGATCGAATATCTGAAGTCGGCCATGATACGTCACCTTCTCTGTCTGCGGCCGGGCGAATGCGGCTGCTAGCCCAGCGCTTTCTGCAGGGCGGCCGGCTGATGCGCCTGGGCCAGTGCCTGCTCTTTGCTGATCTTCCCGTTGAGCACCAGCGTCTTGATGGAGTCGTCCAGCGTGCACATGCCGATCGACCGGCTGGTCTCGATGATGTTGCTGATCTCGTGAATGCGGTTCTCGCGGACGCAGTTTCTCACCGCCGCCGAGCAGAGCATCACCTCGCAGGCGGGGACCATACCCGGCTTGTCAACCCGCTTGAAGAGCACCTGGCTGATGACGGCCTGCAGCGTGTTGGAAAGCATCGCGCGGATCTGGTTCTGCTGACCCGAGGGATAGATGTCGATGATTCGCTCAATGGTCTGGGCGGCATTCTGCGTGTGCAGCGTGCTGAGCACCAGGTGGCCGGTCTCGGCGGCGCTGATGGCCGCGGAGGTGGTCTCGAGGTCTCGCATTTCGCCCACGAGGATGATGTCCGGGTCCTGCCGCAGGGCGTGCTTGAGCCCGCTGGCGAAGGTGGGCACGTCGCTGCCCAGTTCCCGCTGCTCGATGACGCACTTGTTGCTGAACAGCTCGTATTCCACCGGGTCTTCCAGGGTGATCACGTGCCGCTGGTAGCGGCTGTTGATCGCCGAGATCATTGACGCCAGCGTGGTACTCTTGCCCGAGCCGGTCTGCCCGGTCACCAGCACCAGCCCGCGGGGCAGCGTCACCAGTTTCACGATCGCCGGCGGCAGGTTCAGCGTTTCCAGTTCCGGGACGCTGGAGGTGATGGTACGGAAAGCGATGGCGATGTTGTTCCGCTGGTAGTGGGCATTCACGCGGAACCGCGCCACGCCCGGAACGGTGGTGGAAAAGTCGATGTCGCGGGTTTCCTGCAGTTCGTCGTAGCGCTTGCGGCCGACCATGTCCAGCACGAACTTCTCGGTCTGCTCGGGCGGCACCGGCGGGCATCCCTCCACCGGGGCCAGCACGGTATGCAGGCGGAACATCGGGGGCAGTTCGGGCACAAGATGGATGTCCGAAACGCCCAGTTCCGTCGCCTTGGTCAACAGTTTCTGCAGAAAAGACATTCCCAACTCCTGTCTCTATTCCGCCACGCGGAAGACTTCCTCGACGGTGGTGAATCCCTGGATCGCCTTGATGAGCCCGTCCTCGCGGAGGGTCTTCATGCCGCTTTCCCGGGCGGCCCGGCGGAGTTCGTTCAGCGTCGGGTTGTGGGTGATGATGTTGCGCATCGGCTCGTCGAGCACCAGGAGCTCGTGCACGCCCATACGGCCCTTGTAGCCGGTGTTGCGGCACTTGTCGCACCCGGCGCCCATGTACAGCTCATCCGCCTCCAGCCCGCTTTTCTCCAGGGCGGCCGACCACTTGGCCGGGATCTTCTTCACCGGCTCCTTGCAGTTGTCGCAGATGCGCCGGATAAGACGCTGGGCGAGGATGGCGTTCATCGCCGCCGAGATCAGGAACGGCTCGACGCCGATGTTGATCAGTCGCGTGACGCTGGACGGCGCGTCGTTGGTGTGCAGCGTGCTGAGCACCATGTGCCCGGTCAGCGCCGCCTGAATCGCGATCCGCGCGGTCTGGTCGTCGCGGATCTCGCCAACCATGATGACATCCGGGTCCTGGCGAAGCAGCGACCGCAGCGCCGCCGCGAACGTCATGCCGATCGTCTCGTGCGTCTGCACCTGGTTGGCGTAGCCCACCTCGTACTCCACCGGGTCTTCCACGGTGGAAATGTTCAGCGTGTCGCTGTCCATGATCGCCAGCCCGGAATACAGCGTGGTACTCTTGCCCGAGCCGGTAGGGCCGGTCACGATCACCACCCCGTGAGGCTGGAGGATCTGCTCCTTGAACAGGTCCAGCACCTCCGTCCGCATGCCCAGGTTCTCCAGGCCCACCGAAATCGATCGGCCGTCCAGAATACGGATGACGCACTTCTCGCCCTGGGTGGTGGGCAGCGTACTGACACGAAGGTCGACGGTCCGTCCGTGCACGGTCGCGCGGATCTTGCCGTCCTGCGGCAGGCGTCGCTCGGCGATGTCGAGGTTCGCCATGATCTTCAGGCGCGAGATGATCGCCGCGTGCATCTGCAGCGGCGGGGCGTGCTGCTCGAACAGGATGCCGTCGATACGCGTGCGGATCCGCAGCTTGTTCTCGCCCGGCTCGATGTGAATGTCGCTGACGCCTTCCTTGACCGCCGAGGAGATCATGAAGTTCACGTACCGGATGACCGGGCTTTCCCCGGCGATTTTCTCCAGGTCCGCGACCTCGTCTTCCTTCTCGTCGACGACCTCCACCGAATCATCGGAGATGTCCTTGATGAAGTCGTCCACCTGCTCCGACGGCGTCGCCGACAGCTCTTCGACCACGGCCGCGATGTCCGCCGGCTGAACCACCACCAGGCGCAG
>JBKHHV010000150.1:0-9103 GCA_046539005.1 Phycisphaerae bacterium | reverse complement strand
CGGAACGCCGGTGGCTTTCCACCGCCACTCCAACTCCATCTTCTCCTCCACGGGCCTGGCGGTAATGCTGAGCACCGCGATCGGCGGAATCTGCCGCCAGCGTTTCTCCTCGGCCACGAACACCTCCCACGGCTTTTCGCGCGTTCCGTACAGCCCCCCCGCCACGAGCGTCCCGTCCGAAAGTTCGACCACGCCGGGAAGGGCATGGGACCGCAGGAAGCCCTTGCGCGGGCGGAAGGGGTTGGTGCCCTCGGCGTCGGGGTCTGCCTGGGCGGCATTGGCGTCCGAGGTTTCGTTCGCGTCGGCCGGGGTCGCCCGGCGGAGCCAGTAGTCCAGGTCGGACTCGGCGGCGTTGGGGTCGCTACCGCCCTCGGCGACCGCCAGCGCGGCGACCGCGGCCAGGGCAAACGCCAGCGCCATGGCCGGCAGCGGGTTGTGCACGATTCGGTGTCGGGTCATTTCCGTGATTTTCGAGCCCCGACCGAAGGGTCGGGAAACGGGGTCTCTTCTTGTCTTGAACGCACCGGGAGGGCTAGCGTTTCCCGGTTCGGGTGGATTTCACCTGGTCGAGGGTCTTCTGGAAGACCTGCCGGGTGGGTTCGTCGAACAGGATGAAGTAGACGTCCGTCAGCGACGAGCCGGCGCCGGAGTGGTCCACCACCTGTTCGACCATAATGCGGGCGGCCTCGTCGGCCGGGAAGCCGGCGATGCCCGTGCCGGTGGCGGGGAAGGCGAGGGTGTGGATGTCCCGCGTATTCTCGGCGATTTCCAGCACCGCCCGGGTCGAGGCCTCCAGCGCAGCGGCGGTGGTGGACCCGCCCAGTCGCATGGACGCCTGGTGGATCACGTATTTCGCCGGCAGGTTCCCGCCGGAGGTAATCGCCGCCTGTCCGACCTGGACCGGTCCGTGTCCGTCGCACTCGGCCTGGATTCTGGGCCCGCCGGCGCGGGCGATGGCCCCGGCGAGTCCGCCCCCGAGTTTCAGGTCGTTGTTGGCGGCGTTGACGATGGCGTCCACTTCCTTGCGGGTGAGGTCTCCGGTTTCGACATGGATTCGCGTCATCGGTCTGCTCCCGGGCATTGCAATTTGCCGCGTTCTGGGCACAATGGGAAAGCGCCTCGCGATTTCATCGGGCCGGACGGTATTATAGACGACAACGGAATGTCTTACCACGCCGGCCCCATCCCGACGGGAGACGGAATGAAGCGCGTTTGTCTCGTGAACGTATCCGGCCTGAGCCCCCGCCTGCTTTCCGGCGCCGGGGGCGAAGGGGAATCCTTCCGCACACTCGCCCAGCCTCCCGGGCCCATGAAGCCGACTTTCCCGGTCGTGCGGGCCAGTGTGCAGGCCTCGATGACCACCGGCGCCGCACCGGGCGCCCACGGCGTGCTGGGAGGCGGGGTCTACCGTCGCCAGGCGCGGTCGGTAAGCCTGGAGGAACGCTCCAATACGCTGCTGACCAAGAAACGCTTCTGGCATGCCCGTTCGCTGGGCACCGCGCCCAAGGTGGCGCTGGTGTTCTGGTCGAACCCGCTGGCCGGGGCGGCCGACTTTGTCTTGGGGTCGATGACCTACGGCTGCCGGTGCGGGCGGGTATCCTCCCAGCCGGTGGGGCTGTATGAGCAGATCGTCGATGCCGTCGGGGAAATGGACATCTCCCGGTTCCAGGGACCGGGTGCCTCCTGGCGCACCAGCGAGTGGATCGCGGATGCGGCCGTGGAGGTCTGGAACCAGGGGAAACCGGAACTGATGTGCGTGACGCTGCCCGGGCTGGACTACGAGATCGTTCGTCACGGGCTCGACAGCGAGGAGGTCTCGCTGGCGCTCAAGCAGATGGCCCGCATCACCGAAGGGCTCGTGCAGAAGATTACCGACTCCGACGGGCTTACGGTCGTCGTTTCCGACGGGGGGTACGTGAATGTCTCCCGTGTAGCCCACCCCAACGTGTGTCTGCGGGAAGCCGGACTGCTGGAAACCAAGCGGACCGAATGCGGGGAAGTGATCGACTTCGAGAAATCGCGCGCCTTCGCGATGGCCGACCACCAGGTGGCGCAGATCTACTGCAATAACGAGGAAGACATCGACCTGGCGGCCGCGGCCGTCGCCGCCGACGAGGCGATCGACTCGGTCGTCTCGCGCGATGACCTGCTGGAGGCCGGACTGGGACACGACCGAGCCGGCGAGCGCATCGCCCTGGCCGATCCCGATGCGTGGATCAGCTATCGCTGGTGGGCTCCGGGTGAGCACGTGCCGGCCTGTGCCGAATATGCCGACTGCGGGCACAAGGGCGGCTACGACCCCTGCGAGTTGATGTCCGACGGGAAGGGGAAGATGGACCTGGACGAATCCCGCGTGCGGGCCTCGCGGGGCCTGGTGAGCGACGACCCGGCCGACTGGTGCCTGCTGGCGGGCACCGCGCCGCTGTCACTGCCCAACGACCCCGCCGTTACCGACCTTCCGGACATCCTGCGACCCCTGCTGACCGGCAGGGAATAGGGGGCGGGCATGCTGCTGGCGATCAGTTTCGTCTTCGGTGGGGTCCTCTGGGGGGCGACGGCCGCCGCGGCCCCGGTAGTGATCCACCTGATCATGCGGACCAAGCCGCGCCGGATGCCGTTCCCGGCGTTGCAGTTCGTCCGCAAGACCCACAAGGCGAACATCTCCAAGCTCAAGCTCAAGCATCTGATCCTGCTGGCGATGCGAATGCTCGCGGTCGCCCTGGTGAGCCTGCTGATCGCCCGGGCGTTCCTGGCCGACTTCTTCGAGGTCCCCGACCGCACCGTGCCGGCCGCGGCGGTGGTGATTGTGGATAACTCCGCGTCGATGACCTACCGCACGGGCGGCAAGACGCTGCTGTCCCACGGCAAGCAGATGGGGCGGCAGATCATCCTTCGCCATCTGCCGGAGGGCTCGCGTTACGCGGTGCTCAGTTCCTCCCAGACGCCGGTGACCGCCACCTTCCTTTCCGACCCCAACACCGCCGCTGAGCAGCTCAACGCCATTCCCGAGACCTACGCCGGAGACACCCTCACCGCGGCGATGCAGCGTGCCTTCCAGCTTCTCCAGGGCATCGACATGCCCCGCAAGGAGGTCTTCGTGATCTCGGACATGACCGAGGTCAGTTGGTCGGAAATGGTCGGCGTAAGCCCCCCGCCGGGGGTGAGTTTCACCATTCTCAACGTAGGTCCGGGCAAGGACACCAACATCGCCCTGGGCCCGTTGCGGGTGGGCAGCGAGCGGGTACCGGTGGGCGTAGAGACGTCCGTGGAGACTACGCTCTCCAGCGCCCACCTGGGCGGTCAGGTGAACGTGCATGTCGAAATGGACGGCCAGGCCCAGCCCAAGGTGCCGGTGGACCTGCCGGTAGGGGGCAGCAGGACGGTGAAGATGCTCGTGCGTGCCTCGAACGAGGGCACGCTGCACGGCAAGGTGGTGCTGGACCGCCCGGATCCGCTGGCGATGGACAACGTGCGTTACTTCAGCATCCGCGCGGGCAGAACACCGACGATGATCGTCGTCTCCGACAAGGGTACGACGGACAAAACCGGCCCGCTGGTGTCGGCTGCGTCGGCCTTCGGGCGGCACAGTTGGGTCCGGCGCGAGCCGATCGCCATCGACCATCTCAGCTACGCCCGCATCGAGGATGCCGCCATCGTGCTGCTGCCGAACATTGCCTTCGTCAGCGAGCAGCAGTGGAAGGACCTGGAGCGGTTCGTTCGCGAGGGCGGCAGGCTGTGGGTGGTCGCCGGTTCGCTCATGAGTGCCGACGCTTACAACGCATCGGTCGCCCGGAAGATCATGCCCGTGGAGTTGGGGGCCCTGGAGGAACTGCCGGAGATGCTCGCCTGGGCGCCCCGCGACTACGAACATCCGCTGCTGCACCCCTTTCGCGTGAACCCCGACTTCCCGCTGACGGAGGTCAAGGCGAAGCTGCGGTTTACCGTCACCTCGACGGCGGAGGGAAGCGAGACGGTGGTGCCCTATGCCGACGGGGTTCCGGCGATCGTCGAGCGGACGGTGGGCGACGGGGCGGTGCTGCTGTGGAATTTCTCGCCCCTGCGCGGCAAGAGCGATATCGCCCCGATGTTCCAGCACCCGCTGCTGGCCCAGGGCGTGGTGCGGGCATATACTCGCGACGAGCACACCGACATGGATTACACCTACGGCGGGTCGGCCAACGTGTTCGTACCCCGCAAGATGGGCCTGGCGACCGCGGCCGTCCGTATGCCCGGGCAGTCCGGCTTCGAGAGCACCACCGTGAACCCCAAGCGGGTCATCACCATTCCCGCCGAGCAACTGGGGCACTGGGACGTGCAACTGACCGGCACCGACGCCCAGCGGACCGTGGGATTCAGCGTGAACGCCCCGGCCCGGGAGAGCGACCTGGCGGCAATCGACGCCAACGACGTGGGCACCTACCTGCCCGGGGCGAGTGTGCAGGTGGTTTCCACCCCCGAGGAACTGGTGGAACAGCAGCGGATGGTCCACAAGAACCTCGACCTGGTGGCGCCGATCCTGCTGGCGCTGCTGGTGCTGATGACCGGCGAGGCGTACTTTGCCAACCGTTTCTACAAGCGCGGGGCCGAGACGGCGGTGGATATCTCAGCCAAATGAGCAGCTCGGCCGTGCGTGGTGGCGATTGCCAAAGAGGGCATTGACCGCGTATGGGGGGTTCGATTACGTTTGGCACCCCCGCGGCGGTCGCGGGAACAGACCACCAGCAAACCAGCTTCAGACCGGAACCGAGAATTATGGCCAGCGAACCGTTGTTTGACCTGTCCCTGATCGACACGAACAAGGTCGAGGTCGACCAGGATGGAATCTACCAGGTCAACCCGCATCGCTACGAATTCAAGCAGCTTGACGGGATTCACCTGTGCGACTTCGAGAACCACCGGATCGCCGGCTATCGCGACGTGAAGGACGACGAGTTCTGGGTCCGCGGGCACATTCCCGGTCGGCCGATCTTCCCCGGCGTGTTGATGATGGAGACGGCCGCTCAACTTGTGAGCTACTACGCCATGGAGGCGATGCCGGGCAAGGGCTTCTTGGGCTTTGGCGGGGTGACCGACGTGAAGTTCCGCGGCAGCGTGGTGCCCGGCCAGCGGATTCTCATGGTCGGATCGATGGTGGAATTGCGTCCGCGGCGTGCCATCGGTGCCACCCAGGCGTACGTGGACGGGAAGTTGGTGTACGAGGGCACGATCACCGGGCTGTGGCTGGGCTGACCGCGCCTCGAACAATCGCACATCGCGCCCACCGACCGGTGGGCGTTTTCATAGACTCCGGGGGCCGGCGTGGCTGACTGGAAAGCATTGCTGGACGACGCGATCATCGCCGGAGGCGACATCGGCCCCGAGCAGTTGCAGTCGATCCCTGCCCGCAGGGGCGTGGCGCTGCTGGCGACGGCCGACGATCGCCCGATCCTGCTGCTGCCGGCTGCGGACATGCGAGCCAGGGTGCGCAACCGCCTGCGCGACCCGGAAAGCGACGAGGTGGGGGCGAGAATCGCCGACCTGCTGAGCATCACCCGCCGGGTCTATTGGACCCAGTCGACCAGCCATTTCCAGACCGACCTGGACTACTTCGAACTGGCCCGCACCCTCTGGCCGAAAAGCTTCGCCGAACTGGTCTCCACCAAGGCGCCGGTGTTTGTCTCGGTGGACCTGCAGGAGGACTACCCGGCGTTTCGCCGCACGCGGGACGTGGTGGGACACCCCGGGCAACTGGTGGGCCCGTTCCCCACCGGCAAGGACGCCGACCGGTTCATCCAGGGACTGGAAGACACCTTCGATCTCTGTCGCGACCTGCGGCACCTCTCCCAGGCTCCCCACGGACAACGCTGCCCCTACGCCCAGATGGGACGCTGCCTGTGTCCCTGCGACGGGTCGGTGTCGGCCGAAGAATACAGCAGCGTGGTTCAGCGGGCCGCCCGGTTCGCCGCCGGAGAGCGTCACCAGCGGCGCGACGAGCTGCAGGCCGCCATGAAGGCCGCCTCGGCCGCGCTGGAGTTCGAGAAGGCCGCCGCGATCAAGAAACGCCTCCAGCGGCTGGACGAGTTCGACTCGCCCGCCTACCAGCACGTGGCGCCCATCGAGCAGTTCGAGATGCTCATCCTGCAGCCGACCGGACGCATCAACGAGGCCCGTGCGTTCCTCTTCCGGGCGGGGCGCATTCCGGCGGTCGCTGCGGTGGCGTTTCCGCCCGACCTGCCGCAACTGACCGACCTGCTGGCGGCGATGGAGTCGATCCACCCGGCCGCCATGCCACCGGAGCCCCCGCGGGTTACGGCGATTCGGATGGGGGTTGTGTCCAAGTACCTGTATTCTGCGCCCGAGCGGCGGGGGGTGATGATCCGCCGGCGGGAAGGGATGAGCGCCGAAGAACTTGCGGAGATTCTGCAGCAGCACGCCGAGCTACTGGCGTTGCGCCGGCGGGCGTTGCGCGGCGGCGGCGAACAATCCGGAGAGTCTGCGAACCCGGCGGGCTCTTCGGGCGTCAGGGAAGGGGAGGGCAACGACGGGGCGAGCTCCGGCAGAATCCCCGACGGGGCGCAATGATCTCCGCCCCGGTCGGCCGATTATGTACAATGGTGGGTTCATGAGCAGATTGTCCAACATGTTTCGGGGCGGGTACGCCCTGCGACGTCGCCGCCGGTTCTGGCGGTTCGTCTCGCCGCATCGGCGGGGGGCGGGGCTGATCCTCCTGGCGATGCTGCTGGGCATTTTCTACGGCTACTGGTATTTCACCAACGCCGCCCGGGTCCGCCTGCTGGCCGAGCAGTACCTCCAGGAACTGACCGGCGCCGAGGTTACCATCCACGATGCGGAGTTCAATCTCTTCGGACCGGTCGAGCTTCGGCACGTGCGGCTGTTCGTGGCAGACGGCAACTCGCCGCTGCCGCTGTTCGAGGCCCAGGAACTGAGCCTCCGTCACGTTCCCTGGACGCTGATTTCCGGCAGGCTCAGCGTGACCGAGATTGTCTGCTCGCGGCCGACCGTGAACATCGAGTATTACGACGAGGGGGGCAACAGCGCCCGCAAGCTCTTCGGCGAGGCAACCGAAGAGCAGCAGAAACGCTGGCGGGTCGACGTGCCACTGGACTTGCCGCGCATCCGGCTGCTGGACAGCAAGCTGCGGACCTTCCAGGTTTCGGGCGACTTGCGCGACCTGAACGTGGAGTACGAGTTGCACATCTCGCTGACCCCGATGGGCGGGGTGGGTTACAAGGTCGAATTCGAAGAGCCCGACACCAGCAAACGCCCCTACGGCACGCTGGTGGTGGACATCGGCAGCGGGGACGTGGACGTCGAGAGGATGTTCACCCCCATCGTCAAGGCAATGGCGGCCATGCCGCAACGGTACCGGGAGTGGGTCGATCAGTACCAGATCGACGGAAACATGTACCTCCCGGAGAACGGGGAGTTCGACGTCGAGGAGGGGATCTTCGAGGTCCGCCTGGATGACGTGTCGATGAAGCCGCTGGGGGCCGACGGGCTGGTGGTGGAGAACGTCAACGGCAATCTCCGGTTCGATGCCAACGGGGTGCAACTGGGTGTCGCCTTCACCCACAAGAAGGGCGGAAACGGGCAGGGAGACCAGCCCGACGAGATTACCGGCCTACTCCCGACGGCCGGCGGGGGAAAGCTGACCATGAAGGGCAGTTATGAAGGCTACGACGCCAACGCCGCCTTGAAGGTCGACATCTCGATGAGCGGCATCCGTCTGCCCGACCCCAACGCCGACCTGGGTCCGCTGAGGGAGATCGTGTCGATCCTGCACAAGGACTACCGCCCCCAGGGACGGTTCGACCTGGACCTGAAGGTTCGTCGCCCCACCGGCGGTAAGGTGCAGGTGACCGGCACGGCCAAGCCCCTGGGCATCACCGGTCGTTACCGGTACTTTCCGTACCCGGTCCATGACGTGCGCGGCACGATCACCTTCGGGCAGGACGGACATCGCACGTTGGACCTCAAAGGCGGGGCGGACGAGGCACGCTTCACCATCCTCGGCGACATCAACCAGGACCCGAACGTGGGGCTCGGGTACCGCGTGCAGATTATCGGCAAGAGTATTCCGTTCGACAAACGGCTCACAGCGGCTCTGGCCCCGAGGTATGCCGCCGCCGTGAACTGGTACGACCCGGAAGGGCATACCGACGCCAACGTGGTCGCCACGCGGGACGCCGAAACCGGTCGCGACGAGATCAGCGTGCAGATCCTCCCCAATGGCCAGGCGTCGATGGCGTATGAGGGGCTGCCCTATCGCATCCACGACCTGACCGGACAGATCCACCTGACCCACACCCGGGCCGAGATACGCAAACTCCGCGGCCGAAGCGGGAAGGGCACGTGCACGCTGGACGGCACGATCACGGGCATCGACACCGGCGACCCGGCCGTGGACCTGAAACTGACCGCAAGCGACCTGGCGATCGACGACGAGCTGCTCGCCGCGCTGGGCAAGGACGCCAACGCGGTGCTGCAGGCCCTGGGCGTCCGAGGACGGGTCGCCCGCCTCGTGGCCGACGTCACCCGGAAGCCGGGGCACAAGTTGCAGTTCGCCCTGGACGCCGACCTCGCCGACGTCGGCATCCGTTATCGGCAGTTCCCCTACGAACTGACCGACGGGAACGCCGAGATATCCGTCACGCCCGGTCGCGTGGTCATCCATCGCTTCGTCGGCAGGCACGGCAGCGCGAAGGTACGGTTGACCGGGCAGGCGCTGGTTGCCGACGGGAAGACGGGCATGGACCTGCAGATCGACGCAAACGACATCGCCCTCGACGAGGACTTGGCCTCAGCTCTGCCTCCCGAGGCGCGCGGGGCGTGGAAGTCGCTTCGGCCTGGGGGGGTGACCGACGTTTCGGTTACCTGGAGGCAGGACATGCCCGAGCAGGAGACCAGCCCGGACTACCGGGTGGAGGTGCGCCCTGACGGACGCATGAGCATGACCCCCCTGGCCATGCCGGTGAAGCTGGACAAACTGGTGGGCAAAGTGGTGGTGACGCCCTCGAAGGTCGACATCGTGCGCCTGCGGTCGGCCGAGGGCAGCGCGAAGGTGGACGTCTCCGGCACGGTGAGGCACGACGAGGGCAGGGAG
>JBKHHV010000149.1:0-9132 GCA_046539005.1 Phycisphaerae bacterium | reverse complement strand
CTCGGCCGATCGCTTCGGCGATGGGCTCGGCGGTTTCCATCGTGCGGGCGAGGTCGGAACTGTGGAAGGTGTACTCCTCGCCTGCCAGCATCTCCGCCACGGCCGGTGCGGTCAGCCGGGCCTGGCGTCGGCCGAGTTCGGTCAGGTGCGAGTTGGTCCACCCGCCGGTTCGTCCGTCGGCCATGTGTTCCGGAAATCCGTGCCGCACGATAATCAGCCGTCGCATGGTTTGCCTCCCGCGGTCGAGTGGTTCGGGAGAATTGTAGCGGCAGGCAGTCGCCTGCACGGCCCTTGATGCGCATAACGTATCCCCTGTCCCGTAGAAACCTGCCCGCTGGTGGGTGGTTAATGGATATAGTTGCCGACAAACGGCGGCCGTTCGCAACTCCAAGACCTTCGGTAGAACAGGTGGCACTTCATGGAGCGTCAAGCGCCAGGGCAATCCGGGCGGGTCACATCGACGATCGTAATCGTGATGACCATCGTGGCTTTGGGGGCGGCGTTCTGGGCTTGGGGAGGGGCGGCGCTGTTGAGTCGCCAGCGGTTCACCCAAGAGAACATCGATCGGCTGAAATACCCCGCCACCCGCGGGGAAGAAGCCCGCCGCCTCGGCCGCGACCGTGTGCGGGAGGCGGTGGGGCACATCGCCCCCCTCCTGCATGCTGACGAGGTCGAAAGCAGGCGGGCCGCCGCGTGGGCGCTGGCGGAAATCGGTACGCCCTCTGCCGCTCGTTTCCTGCGAAAGGCGGCCGACGATGCCGACCCGCAGGTCCGCGCCCAGGTCGCCCGCGGGCTGGGGCGCGCGGCGGTACCCGTGCCCAGCGAGGAACTCGACCGGCTGCTGGAGGACCCGCAGGTTTCGGTGCGGGCGGCGGCCGCCGGGGCCTTGGGACACGTGACCGGCTCGCCCGAGGCGATCGCATCGCGCCTCAGCAGGGCGCTGTCCGACCCCTCCGCGGAGGTCCGCAAGGCTGCGGTGAATGCGTTGGGACGGCGAGACGTGTTTGTGGCGTGGCGGCCTGCCCTGGAAGCAACCGAGGATTCCGACCCCGGCGTCGCGAAGGCCGCCCGGCAGATGATCCGCCGGCGGAGCAACGGCTTTCATGGCGTGGCGCTGGGCGGGCTTCGCAGGGAGCCCTCGGTCTCCGAGGCGGCCGAGCTGGTGAAACTGCTGGGGGTTCTGGGCGAGAAACGGGGGGCGACGGTGATTCTCCAGGAACTGGACGTTCCGGACAAAACGTCCGAGGACGAGGTCGCGGTGCTGGTAGACGCCGCGGTCGGTGCCCTGTTGGGGATCGGCAAGCCGGCGATCGAGGCGATCGTATCCGAGACGATTCTGGAGGAGGCAAGCCTGCCGGCCGAGCGGGCGGCCGCGATGGCGGCCGAGCGGATCGGGCAGGCATCGGTGCGGCCGGTGGTGAAGGGGATCCTGCAGTGGCGTGTTTACCCCTCCGCGGCGGAGCTGGTGCGGTGGGTGCAGGTGCTGGGGCGCCTGGGCGACCCTGCGGCCAATGCGGCGCTGAACTTCGCGCTCGCCCAAGGCATCGACGGGATGGAGCAGCACGTCGCCGCGGCGAGGGGCGCCATTGAGAAGGCCAGGGGCAGGCCGCTGCCCCCGCCCCGGCCGACCGAGGGACTGCTGGCGGGCACGCCGGGGGAAGGGGCGTACGGCAGCATCCGACCCGGTGGGGTGCTGGTGACGCCGCCAAATCCGCAGGGCAACACGATTCCTGACAACGGCGTGGTGAAGCTCGTGCTCAAAGGCGCGCTGTTGAGCAACACCGTGCCCGGCCAGGGCGGTTCGTTCGATCTGCACACACACGTGGCGCGGCGCGACGGCAAGTGGGACGCTGACTCGATGGCGTGGTCGACCCGGTTCAACAAGCGGTCGTTCGACTTCCGCATCCGCGGCCATCGGCGCGAAGGCGACAGCATCCTGCTCGACGTGGAGGTCATCTACCGCGACGATCACTGGCGCAAGTGCGCCTATGGCGAATACAGCATCTCGCTGACGCCGGGGCGGGCGAACATGGACGCCCGGTACGAGGGGCACTGCAACTTCGGGCGCTGCGCGGGCAAGGTGGAGGTGGTGTCCTGGCGGCACGACTGGCCCAGCAACGCGCTTCCGCCGCTGGAGGCGGGCATGCACCCCCGGCTGCCGTTTCGGCCCGGTGACGTGCAGGCCCTGCGCGAGCGGGCCAAGACGCCCTTCGGGCGGAAGGTGATCGCCGCCCTCCGTCGTCGCATCTGGCGGACCGGTTACCGCACGCCGCTGAACTACGTGACTAACTGGGAGGCCGGGGCCGACTCGGCCAGCGGGCACGGGTTCCTCGCGGTGCTGTTCGGCGATAGGCGGCACGGCCAGCGGGGAGCGGCGATGCTCATGCCCCGGACGCAGCGGTTTCCCTACCTCGGTGAACACGGCGAGCGGCTGCCCGGGCCGATGAGCCATTACCCGATGGCCTACGACCTCTGCCACCACGCGCTGACCGACAAGGAGTTCCGCGAAGTCATCGAGGTCCGTGCCTATGTGCGGATGGCGTTTCCCCTGCGGACCGGTCCGGGCGGGGTCTTCTCGGCGCATCGAGGCACGTATGCGATCCCGGCGATGGGCTGTCTGGCGCTGCTGGGCGAGAAGGGGCCGTTCTTCTACCCGAAGCCTTACGTGCCGCCGGAGGTGATAGCCTTCGAGCCCGAGCAGGACCTGCCGGGCGGGGAGGTGGCGGTCAACGAATGGAGACCGGGTGAGCCGATACGCCAGTGGCTGGTGGCCGGTCCGGTGGAGGCCGGCGGGAAGAAGGAGCCGGCCAAGTCGCACCCGCTGGCGGAGTTGGGCGGGCCTGCCGCGCTGAAGGCGGTGCCCGGCAGCGAGTTTACCCACAAGGGGCGGACGGTGCGGTTCGGGCCGGTGGGCAAGGAGCCCTCCCGCGAGCTGCGTGGGATGGAGACCCAGAGCTACATGCTGGAGTTGCCGGTGACCGGCGCCCAGCACCGCAACTTTCTGTACACGGTGGTGGAGGTAGGCAAGGACGTGACCTTCGCGGTGCCCTCGCGCAGGCGGATGGGCAACCTGGAGTCGAAGCTGTACGTCAACGGGGTCCGCGTACCGTTTCGGGCGGTGGTGAAGCTCAAGGAAGGGCGGCACCGCCTGCTGGTGGAGGCGGCGGGGCCGATCGTGGGGCTGGACTACCGCGCGGCCCGGTACGGGTATGCCAAGGCGTTGCGGGAGCGCTTCGAGTATTTCAGCGCGCAGTACGAGGAAGCCAGGCGGATTCATCGGGTCACCGGGCAGATGCCCTCGCTGCCGGAGACGTTGCGGCTGTGCGAGTCGGGCGTGCGCCAAGCGATGCTCACCGAGCAGGAGAAGGTGGAACGAAACGGCGGCAAGGGCTACCGCTCGGGTGCGTGGATGTGGCCGTATGCGTTCTCACAGTTCATGGCGACCGGGCAGGGGTTGTATCCGGACACGCCGCTACCGGTGGCGTCCATGCCGGACAGGATCCGCCCCCGCGATCTGCGAGACGAACAGCTCGTGTACTCCCTGGCGTTGGTGCCCGACAGCCGAAAGCCCGCGTTGAAGGCCGAGTTCGACCGCCGCTTCCTGCCCGACGGGCTGACGAAGCTGGGGTGCATGGAACTGGTGGCCGCGTTTGTCGGCTACCCGCTGGAGAAGCCCGAGTAACGCTGCCGCAACGGGGGGGGTGTTGAGGGCGGCCGGCATGCCCCGGCACCCACAGCCCCGCACACGTGCGTGCTTGTACGAGGCCGCCTGGCCTGCTTGGTGTTTGGCCGACCCACAGCCCCGCACACGTGCGTGCGGGGCACAGACCGATGGCCGGCGAACTGTTCCCGGCTTTTGCGTCGGGGCTTGCTACTTCTCCCCGAGGATAATCTTCTTGCCGTCCCAGCGGATGGTCCGCTTCCCGACGGTGACGGTGGCGTCGGGGCCCTTCCCGTCGACGCTCACGGCCGGGGCTTGGCCCTTCTGGATTGTCATGACCACGAAGTAGGTATCGCCGCCGGTGGCGAGGACGGCATTCCACTTGATGGTATTGGTTCCGTGCTGCTGCCATTCGGTGCTGCGGTCGGGGACGCTGACGTCCACCTTCGCCGGGGCGACGAAGGTCGCCTTGAGATTGGCGTCGCCCTTGTCCAACGTGAAGCCGTCCTTGTGCACCGCGAGCTTGCCGTCGCTCTTCTGGAAGAGCCATTCCTTCTTGCCGCCGCCCTTGATGTCGTCCACCAGCACCACCAGGCAGGGCGAACCGCTGAGCCCGCTGTAATCGAAGGCGAACGCGCGCTTGCCGGTGATGCCCGAGTCCACCCGGGCGTCCGGACGCCGCAGCAGATTGGCGTCGAATATCTTCCTGGCCTTGCGAGCCGGCTTGGCCGAGTAGTGGTCGTTCATGTCCGCCACCAGCACGGCCGTCCCGTCGGGGCGGGTTTCCAGGTACTCCTTCTGCCCGCCGAGCCCGACGTTGATCTCATCCTCCGGCAGCAGCACCACCGACTCCTGCACGCGGTGTCCCTCGCGGCTGGTGGGGCCCACGCTCCATGGGTGCCCCAGCCCCCAGAGGCGCCACGCGCCGGCGTTGCTGTGGTTCCAACCGTAGATGGGGTGGCTCTTGAGGAATACCTGGGCCACGAAGTCGTCGGCGTTCTTCCAACGGTTGCGGAAGGCATAGAAGCCGAACGTCGACGCCTCCCAGTGCAGCGGCATGACCTTGGAGGGGTGTTTGGGCTCGGCGTCCAGCGGATAGTTCACGAACGCCAGCGCCCTGTCCAGCCCGTGGCCGCCCTTGCCGAAGATGTGCCCGACCGTTTCCGGTCCGGTTACCCCGGCCACGTGGTTCCACGCCCACAGAACGGCCGGCTTGTACTCATCGGGCACGATGGGGTACCCGCGGGCCAGCCACGTCAGGTCCAACTGGTGGCCGCTGTTGAGTTTCTGGGCCTTACTTCCGCCGCCTTCGGGGAACACGTGCTGCATCATCCGGCGGGGCAGCAGGTGGGTGATGTCGTCATAGGGCGAGGCATTTCGGCCGAACATGTCGCGGTAGAGTTCGGCGAAGACCATCGGGAAGTAGCTGGCGATGTTGGAGTATCCGCCGGTCTCGGCCTGGAAGCCGCCTTTGCCCACGCCCACCAGGAAGTGCTGGAGGATCGTGTATCGGCTGATCTCCACGGCCCGGATGAAGGTGGGGTCGGCCCCGTCGTACTTCTCCCACAGGGCGACGTCTTGCTCCCAGCGATCCATCGAGCGCTGGTAGAGATCGCGCCGCGCAGCGAATGCGTCGGCGTCGGCCGTCTTCAGCGACGGAGCCACCGTGCCCTTGCCGGTCTTGCTTTCGTGCACCACCATCAGGGGGTAGTGCCCGGGCGTGACGCGGTAGAAGTGTTCATCCATCGGCTGACCGCCCAGCCAGGCCCGGGTATTCTCTCCGGCGTCGAGCGAGATTACCGCCTCCTCGTCGAACTTCAACACGGTGTACAGAACCATCCGCACCGGGCGGGGCTTGTCCAGCACTTTGCCCAGGTCCACGCCCTTGTCGCCGGCGGCCTTGTCGTCCAGCTTCGAGAAAACCATCATCGCGTACTTGGGCAGTTTGTTCTCGACGTCGATGGTGATGTACTTGCAGGTGGTTCCCACCTGAGGCTGGGCCTTGGCGTACCCGCCGAGGCCGCTGAGGATGTCCTGTTTGCCGTCCAGCGGAAGCGGCCCGGAGGTGATCCACTTGTCGGGGATCTGCCCCGGTTCGTACTCGACAATCGGTACGCCCTTGCCGGCCGCGTCGGCCTTGATGGGCGTAATGTTCCATTGGGCGGCAAGCGGGTTCTTGGGAGGCGTGGGCTTGGGTCCCTTTTCGCCCCACAGCACCAGGGCACAGATACCGGCGGCCCCGCGTCCCGGGCCGTAATAGTTGCTGCACGGGTGGTAGTTGGGGTGCGAGGTCATCAGGTACTTCTGGTAGTAGGGGATGAACCATTCCAGCTTCTTGCGGACGCGCCGTCGCAGGTTGTCGCTCCAGGCGTCGTAGCACAGGTCATACGCCAGGGCAACCGCGACCATCTGGTGTCCGAAACCGCCGCTGCCGAACCCCTCGCGGTTGAGCTTCTTGTATCCGCTTACGATCTTCTCGGCCTTCTGGGCGTATTTCCTGTCGCCGGTCAGTTGGTAGAGGATTCCAAGATTGATGATGTCGCCCGAGTTGGCGAACTGTTCCAGGTACGCCTTGCCCAGTGGCGTCTGGAGGCGCTTGCGGAGTGTGGGCAGGTTGTGCTTCTGCAGGAGCACCTGCGGGTGCGTGCCGGGCTCGATCGGCTGGTGGTCCTTGTCGAGAATCTCCCGCGGGGGAAGAATTTCCCCTTCGACCTTGCCGGTGTAGGTATGCCCGCGGAAGTCGGCCTTGTAGGTCCCGCTGACGCTGTTGCCGTCGCGGGTGACTTCCACGTCGTACACACCTCGCCCGCCGGGGGTCCAGATATCCTTGCCGAAAAGTATGTCGAAACGGAAACTGGCCTTACCGGGCTCGATGGCCACTTCGCGGATGATGCCGGTGTGGATGCCCTGGTTGAAATCCAGAGCCATGCCCCACGCCAGGCCCCATCTGCCGTTGGAACTGTCGGCGAAGAGGACCAGGTTCGGTCGGTTGCCCTTGTCCGGGGAGTCTCCACGGAAGAGCCCTTCCCGCAGCACCAGTCGCACGGCCGCGCGGGTAACGTCCTTCTTCGCCGTGCTTGGGTTCTCGCCGTCGGCTGCGCGAGTCAAAGTCGCGCAGACCACCAGCAGGAGTGCCGAAACGAATATCGAAGTTGTTCGTCGCATGGTCCGTCTCTCCGTGGGTCTGTTGCGAACCTCCCGTCAGGGAGAGCCCTACATATGCAACACGCCAGAGACGCAATCGGGGCGGGAAAACAACGCGCAGCCTTACCGTCCTGCCGCAGCACACCTGGAAAGAGGCAATCGTACGGCCAAGCCGATCGGATGGCACCAGTAGACGCCCGGCGAACGGAGGCCGATCAGGAAACCAGCCGTCGGCGGCGCAGGAGGGCAATCGCGCCCATCGCCAGCACCGTCAGGGACGCCGGTTCCGGAACCGCCAGTGCCTGCACCGGGCCGATGTACCATTGGTCCGAACCGTAGAAGTCCTGCAGATACCAGGAGTAAGAGCCTTTTTGCACGCGGTAGTACCGAAGGCGGTCGGGCGGAGTGGAGTCGCCCTTGCTGTCGTCGGAGTCGGTCACCCACAGGCCGTGATACTCGTTGAACCCCTCGCCCTTGTCGATGCCCCAGACGGTGATGGCATGCCCGCCGCTGCCGTCTTCCTCGTAGATGGCGATACCGACCCCCATGCCCTCTTGGAGGTACTGGTCGATCTTGTACATCGCCGAGGAGTATCCACTTTCCTCGTAGTAGTTGCTGAATTCATGGTTCGGCCAGAAGCCCCCTCCGGACTGTCCGGTGTCCAGTTGGGCCCATCCGCTGTGTCCCTGCCTGCGGTTGGTCCCGTCGAACCACCACTCCCAGCCGTACTCCATCATTCCGCCCTTGTCGCTCCAGTACTGCTGGTAGTAGCTGAAGATAGCGTCCTCGTCGGTCAGGCCCGCCACGTTTCCCCACCCGGTCCATTGCAGCACGTTGGCGCAGACGGCCGCCCAGCACAGCAGGTCGTCGTCGGAGTTGGTGGGGCTCTTCTCGGCGTCTACCCAGTTGCCGCCGTGGTGGTCGGTCAGCATGTAGGAGGTGCCTAGCGGGCTGGCGTCGCCGGCCGGGAGGGGTTGCCCATCGTAACCGACCTGCAATTCGGCCGAGGCGGGCACGCAGAATACAAGCGCGATCAGCAGGGCGGGCGTAATGCTTTTCTTCACGTCGCTCACCTCCGAAAGGCTGCGGCCGGCGCAGCGAACCCACGACTACATAAGTACATAACGCAGTGGGAACTCGGCCGGGCGGCCTGCGGAGAGAACGGGTGAGCGATGGCGTCCCTCCGGGAAGATGAAGCAACTCCGCCGCTCCCGAGGCGGGTCGGAGCACGGAAGACAAGTATACCCCATAGGTGCCAATTGGTCAATGGCTGTTGTCGCCGTCAAAGGCTGCCCCCGGCGTGCGGCGGGGCGGGCAGGGGCGCTGCCCGCCCGGTGTTCTGCAGTGCGGTTACTCCATCGCCTTCCGGACGGCCGCCTCGGCCAGCGCGACGGCCGCGTAGCCGTTGTCCTCGGTGATGACCCGCTGGTGGGAGCGGTCCTGCAGGTACGCCAGTTGGTCGGCCATCAAGTCATGCACGCTTTGGGAGTAGGCGCCCTGCTTGTCGGGGTTGGGGCAGTAACGCACGTGGACCCTCTGACTTACGTTGCGTGCGGTGCCGCGGGAGGGCAGTTTGGCCAGTTCCCCGTCGTAGGTTTCCACCACTTCCATGCGTCCCTTGGGGCAGGCGGCGGTGAGGGCCTGGGCACCGGCCTCGTCGACCACCGCGTCGACTTCCATCACCAGCGGGATCCAGCCTTCCACGCGGATGTCGCCCAGTTCGCAGACCAGGCGGTGGGAGGTGCGGTCGAGCATCGCCGGCTGATCGAAGCTGTGGTAGTGGCTCGCCAAGGCGCCCTCGGCATGACGCACCAGGCAGGTCACGCGGTCTTCCTGGCCGGTTTTCTCCCGCTGGGCGGTGGTGGCGCTGACCATTTCGCCCTCCCCCAGCCAGTAGCGGTAGAGATCGAAGAAGTGCACCCCGTGCTCGATGAAAATGCCCCCGCCGACGCTCTTGTCCCAGAACCAGTGCTCCACGCCCAGACGCGAGTCGGAGGCGCAGTTGGTCAGGTTCGCCGAGAGCACCTTGCCCAGCGCGCCCGATTCCAGCACGGCCTTGACCGCATCGCTGACGGCGTTGTAGCGGAGCACGAAGTTCACCGGGGCGATCAGGTCCTTGTCCTTCATCGCCGCGAGCATTTCCTGGGCCTCGGAGGTGCTCATCGCCAGCGGTTTTTCGCAGAGAACGTGCTTGCCGGCCTGCGCGCACTCCAGAACCAGTTCATAGTGCGAGGAGGGCGGGGTGGCGATGTGCACCAGGTTGACGTTCGCCTCGGCGATGAGCTGGGAGGCGTCGTCGTAGCTTCTGGCACCCAAAGCGTCGGCGA
>JBKHHV010000148.1:0-9157 GCA_046539005.1 Phycisphaerae bacterium | reverse complement strand
CCATGACAGATGCCGCAACTCCTTGGGCAGTTCGGGATGGGCGTTTTTGGCGACCTTGCTGAAATGGTTGGCGATCTCCGCCCCGGTCCCGCGGCTGCCGGAGTGGCTCAGCAGCGCCAGGTACTGTCCGGCCTCGAGCCCCAGTTCCGGCTCCTCGAGTGTAAGCAGCCCGTACTCGGCGAAGTGGTTGCCGCTGCCGCTGGTGCCGAGTTGGGCCCACGCCTTGTCCTTGAGCCTTGCCACGGCCGGGGAGAAGCTCCAGTCCTCGTCCATCACGGGGTGTTGGCGTCGTCGGCCTGCCTTGAACTCGGAGCCCACGCCGAAGCTGGTTTCGCGCTGCAGGGCATTGATAAGCCGATCCTGCTGGTCGTCGAGCGCCGAGACGGGAAGGTCCAGCACGGTCATCTTCATGCGGCAGGCAATGTCGACCCCCACGGCGTAGGGAATGACCGCGCCCTCGGTCGCCAGCACTCCGCCGATGGGCAGCCCGTATCCTTTGTGGGCGTCGGGCATCAGGGCGGCCCGCACCGAAATGGGCAGCCTGCAGGCGTTGTCGATCTGCTCGAGGGCGGCGGGGTCCAGCCCCTTGCCGAACACCTTGCAGGGGGCGGGCTGGCCGCGCGGGGTGTAGTCTTCGCGGGCCTTGCGGGCGCGGAGGAGCGTTCGAGCCAGTTCGCCGAAGGTGTCGTCGTCGGTGTACTTGTCCGGCTCGGAGGCGACGCGCTTCAGTTGCGTCTTGAGGGCGGGCTTCTTCATGACACCGCCCTGGACGGCTTCGTCGGCCAGGCGGCTGGCAACGCTCATCGCCGGTCCGTAGGGGATTCCCATGTTGTTCAGTTCACGTCGTTTCATGTCTTCATGGTATCGCGGGGCGGGGGGGCAGGTCAGCCCTGCGGAAATTTTCCGGTAAAGGCGCGAAGGCGGGGGCAAGGCCGACGTCTAACGGGGTGAAAACACAGCCGACACGGCAGGGGGAAGTTCAGCGGAACGGGCGGAAGGTGCCCTGCGGGGGGAGCACCCTTCCGCTTCGACCGCCCGAAGCGGCGCCGGCGTAAGGGCAATTTACCGATTCTGATTGCAATTTGCCGGATTCGTGGGAAGCTGTGTTCATCAGTACTCTCGCCTCGACAGGCCGGGCGCGTGCCCGGGCAACCATGCGAGCGAAGCGATAAGAAGGGAGCACGGCCGTGGGGGCCGAACGCTTGTCTTCGTCGCCGGTTATCCCGGCTGGTTCCGGGAGCCAGGAAAGGAGTATTGCCATGGGGCTGTTCACTCGTCTGCACCGGGTCACCATCGCCCGTATCGAGTCGTTTTTCGATCGCGTGGAGGATCCGGAAGTCATGTTCCCGCAGCTCGTCCGCGAGATGGAAGAGCAACTCCGGGAAGCCACCGACGCCGAAGCCAAGGCCGCCGCTGCGCTCAAGGGCGCCCAGCGGGAGTTGGAGAACGCCCGCGAGCGGATCGAGAAGCTCGGCCGCGGTGCCCAGCTTGCGGTCAAGGGCGGAGACGAAACCACCGTGAGGCGGTCTCCGCTCAGATCGACGCCGAGCGCACCGCCGCGTCGGCGGGGGAAAACGTGGAGCGGGCGAAGAAGACCGCCGCTCACGCATCGGCCGCCCGCAAGCGGATCCAGCAGCAACTGGAGGAGCTGCGCTCCAGGAAGGAAGAGATCATCACCCGCAGCCGCGTGGCCAAGACGCGCCAGAACATCCAGCAGACCGTCAGCGGTGCCGGTGGCGGAACCGACAGCATCCTGGACGCCGTGGCGCGACTGGAAGCCGGCGTGGAAGAAGCCGAAGCCGAGTTGGAGATCCAGGCGGCCGTGGTGGGGGATAGCACGGTCAGCCCGTCGCTGGAACAGCGGCTGGACGATCTCGACCGCGATGCCGAGATCGAGAAGCGCATGGAGCAGCTTCGCAAGCAGGTGGGCAACGAACAACAGTAGCACGCTCGCTCTGCTACTCGCAAAAGCCGGGTATCCCCCGCGGCGCGGTCCCTGTGCGCGGGCAGCCCGAGAAAGGAACCGACGATGTCGATCTTCGATCGTATTCAGCGGATCGCCAAGGCGAACTTCAACTGGTTGCTGGACAAGGTCGAGCCGCCCGAGCAGGAACTGGAGAGCCGCATCGCCGAGCTGCGCGACGCCATCGGCGAAGGCCGTGCCTGCGCCGCCACCTACGGGGCGACTTTCAAACGCATGCAGAAGGAACAGGAAACCCTTTGCCAGCAGCGGGACCAGTGGCAGCAACGTGCCGAGGACGCCGTCCGGGCCGGCGACGACGAGGTGGCCCGCCAGGCCCTGGAAGAGAAGGTCCGCCTCTCCGAGCGGATCACCAACCTCCAGCCGGGTATCGAGCAGGGGCAGGCAACCTACGAGCAACTGCGGGACAACCTGCAGAAGCTCACCGAGCAGCTCAAGGCCGCCCAGAACAAGATGCAGGAACTCCGCGCCCGCAAAGCCGCCGCCGAGGCGCACAAGGCCTTCGGCGACCAGTTGGACAGGGCGACCTCGCTGAGCGGCGAAGGCGTGGCGTTCGACCGGCTCGCCGGGGAAGTCGACCAAATCGAGGCGGAAGTGGAGATCGGCGAGGAAATCCGCGGCGATTCGCTCAGCGACGCCGAGCTGGAAGATCGCGGCCGAGAACTGCAGGTGGACGCCCAACTTCGCCAGCTCAAGGAGAAGTTGGGCAAGGACGAGTGACGCCGGAGCAGGAGTTCCGCCGTTGGGACGCTGGGACGTAGCGTCGAAAGGACCCCGCCATGTGGGAATTGATCGTGGCTGCGTTTGCACCGGCGAACGTCGTGTTCACGGTGCTGCTGATCCTGGTGCTGCTGTACTGGGTGTGCGTGATCCTGGGTGCCCTGGACCTGGATTTCCTGGACGTGGACATCGTGGATGCCGACGCCGACGTGGACATGGACGTGGATGCCGACGTCGAGGCCGGCGGGGACGTGGACGTCGGCTGGCTGCGGACGCTGCTGCTGTTCTTTTACGTCGGCGACATGCCGGTGATGATTATCTTCTCGCTGGCGATTCTCAGTGCGTGGGTGTTTT
Source organism: Phycisphaerae bacterium (assembly GCA_046539005.1). Taxonomy (GTDB): domain Bacteria; phylum Planctomycetota; class Phycisphaerae; order SM23-33; family SM23-33; genus CAZFPT01. Next base: position 6,102 of record JBKHHV010000148.1, on the reverse strand, counting down.
CGATGTTCGCCAACCAGTGGCTCAACCCCGGCGGGGGCTGGGGGATGGCGCTGGTGCTGGTGGTGCCCAACCTGCTGGTGACGGCCGTGGTGGTGAAGATCGTGGGAAAACCGTTTGCGAAGCTTTTTTCGATGATGAACGAAGACAAGAACGCGCCGCGCAAGGTGATGGGCCGACTCTGCCGGGTCATCACCACGACCGTGACGGCCGACGCGCTCGGCCAGGCGGAGATGGAAGGCACCGGCGCCCCATTGTTGTTGAACGTGAGGACCGAACGCGGCGAGACGCTCCACAGGGGCGACGAAGCCGTTGTCATCGGACAAGACAAGGCCACGGGGGTCTATATCGTTGCCCCGGTAGATATGGAGAGCTGAGACATGCAGGCAATATCATCGTTGATCGGGTTCAGTGTGGGGGACATAGGCACGGTGGTGGCGGTCATCATCGTGGTGTTCATCGTAGGCATCATTTCGATGCTCGTGAAGTGTTACCACAAGGTCGCCCAGGGTCAGGCGCTCATCCGCAACGGCGTGGGCGGCACGAAGGTGAGTTTCTCCGGCAAGGTGGTCATTCCGGTGCTGCACCGCGCCGAGTACATGGACATCTCGGTCAAGCGCATCGAGATCGACCGCCGCGCCCAGCAGGGACTGATCTGCAAGGACAACCTGCGTGCGGACATCGTGGTGGCGTTCTTCGTGCGGGTCAACAACACCGTCGAGGACGTGGTGAAGGTCGCCCAGTCGCTGGGCTGCGACCGCGCCTCCGACCGCCAGGCGCTGGTGGAACTGTTCGACGCGAAGTTCTCCGAGGCGCTCAAGACCGTCGGCAAGCAGTTCGAGTTCTCCGAGCTGTACACCAACCGCGTGCGGTTCCGCGAGCAGATCCTCCAGATCATCGGCACCGACCTGTCCGGCTACGTGCTGGAAGACGCGGCGATCGACTACCTCGAACAGACCGACAAGAGCCTGCTGAACCCCGACAACATCCTCGACGCCGAGGGCATCAAGAAGATTACCGTCCTGACGGCCGAGCAGTTCGAGATGGCCAACGAGCGCGAGCGTGAGAAGGACAAAACCATCACGCAGCAGAACGTCGAGGCCCAGGAGGCGATTCTCGAACTCAACAAGCAACTCGCCGAGGCGGAAGCCAAGCAGAAGCGCGAGGTCGAGAGCATCCAGGCACGCGAACAGGCCGAGACGCAGCGCGTCCAGGCTGAGGAGCGCGAAAAGGCCGAGAAGGCCCGCATCGCCGCCGACGAGGAAATCGCCGTTGCCGAGGAAAACAAGCAGCGGCAGATCATCGTCGCGGCTAGGAACAAGGAACGCACCGACGCCGTCGAGACCGAACGCGTCGAGCGCGACCGCGGCGTGGAGGCGGCCGAGCGCGAACGTGTGGTGTCGCTGAAGCTGCTGGACAAGGACAAGGCCGTCGAGACCGAGAACAAGGAACTCCAGAACGTCATCCGCGAGCGGGTGATGGTCGAGAAGAACGTCGTCGCCGAGGAAGAGAAGATCAAGGACACCCGCGAGTTCGCCACCGCCGACCGCTCCAAGCGGGTGAAGATCACCCAGGCCGAGGAACAGGCCGAGCAGGCGCTGGTCAAGGACATCAAGCAGGCCGAGGCCGCCAAGCGGGCCGAAGAGCACTACGCCGGGCAGAAGCTGGTGGAGGCCGACGCGAACCTCAAGGCCGCCGAGAAGAACTCCCAGGCCAAGAAGGCCCTCGCTGAGGCGGATGTGAAGGAACAGGCGGTCGACGGAACCGCCGAGGCGGAGGTCACCGAGCTTCGCGGACTCGCCGAGGCCCGCGTGACCGAGGCGAAGGCATCGGCCAACGAGAAGCAGGGCGCCGCGGAGGCGAAGGTCATGGAGATGAAGTACCACGCCGAGGCAGACGGCATTCGTGACAAGGCCGAGGCGATGAAGATCTTCGACGACGTCGGCAAGGAGCACGAGGAGTTCAAGCTGCGGCTCAACAAGGACCTCGAGGTCGAACTGGCGGAGATCAACGTGCACCGCGACGTGGCGGCCGAGCAAGCCAAGGTGGTCGGCGAAGCCCTCAAGAGCGCCAAGATCGACATCGTCGGCGGGGAGAACACCTTCTTCGAGCGGCTGGTCAACTCCATCACCTCCGGCAAGCAGGTGGACCGGCTGGTGGGCAATTCCCAGGTGCTCCAGGACGTCAAGGACACCTTCATCAACGGCGACCCGGGCTATACCAAGCAGCAGATCCGCAATTTCGTGGACCGCTTCGGCATCGACAGCGAGGACATCAAGAACCTCACCATCTCGGCGCTGCTGGTGAAGCTCATCGGCCAGGCAGAGGGTGAGGAGAAGTCCACGCTGCAGGGCATCCTCAAGGCGGTCAAGTCGCTGGGTCTGGGCGACACTCCCGCCAGGGAACTCGGCGTTAATACGCCGTCGAAGAAGTAAGCAACCGTTTGACAACCCAACGGCGGCCGGGCGCCAGGACGCGCCCGGTCGTCCATCGGGAGACGATTCGCCATGGCCGAGAGCCAGGTCAATCCGGAAGCCACGGCCCCCAGCCCCGACAGCAAGCTCGAGGGCGGGACCTACGAGATCATCCGCTCGCTTCTGGACGCCCACAGCAAAGAGCTGCGATCCCGCCTGGAGAAGCTCAACGACGCCCGCAAGGACGTCTTCGGGGCGGTTGCCAGCAAGCTGGTGGGCTCCCAGCGCATCACCACCGAGAACAACTGCGTCCCGCGCGACATCGTCAACATCGGCCCGCGCCTGCTGTTCGGGTACAACGTGTTCATCGGGCTCCGCAGCGAGACGGTGTTGGCCGACGTGTTCGCCTGCTACGAGTGGAACGACGGCAGCATCGAGACCTGCTCGCTGGACTTCCTCCGCGACGAGCGGTTCCTCGCCGATTTCGCGAACCTCTACAAGTACTATCGCAACACCGTCTTCGCCAAGTTCGCCCTCATCGGCCCGCACCTGTTCATGGTGTTCCGCATCTCCGACGACCCGACCGACGTCAAGACGTTCAAGTGGATCGTCCGCGAGGGCGAACTGAAATATGTCGACAACCGGTCGGACCACGAATACCGCTTCCCGCCGCAGCATGAGTTCGAGTGGAAGCGAGCCACCCACGAGATGCACCGCAGCGGCGAGAGCCCGCACGTGTCCATCCAGGACCGCGTGTTCGTGGAGACCCTCCATGGCGACCTGACCATCAAGGTCGAGGACAACACCTCCACCGGCGAGGGCATTTACTCCGAGCCCGTCGACGACCCCGACCAGACCCTCTCAGACGCCGAGATCCACTACGCCCTGGTGGGCAATATCATCGTCCTGAAGATACGCCCCTACCAGGAGCAGGCCTACCGGTACATCGTCTTCAACGAGAAGATCTCCGAGGCCGTCCGTATCGACAGCCTGGCCGACGCGGGCATCCTGCTGCCCGACGGGCATGGGCTGATCTTCCCGCGGGGCTACTACCTGCAGACCGGCGAGCGCAAGACCTTCGACAACGACATGACCGACATGGTCTTCGAGAAGCGCATCGCCGCCCCCAACGGGGAAGACTTCCTCTACGTCTTCTACAACCGCCTCTCGGGCGTGTACGTGCTGCTGCGCTACAACCTCATCAGCCAGCAGGTCGACACGCCGATCGTCTGCAACGGCTACTCGCTGCTGGAGGACGGTACGCTGCTGTACTTCCGTGCTGAGGAGGAACCCCAGAAGCATCACGCCGTGCAGGTCTGGAAGACCCCCTTCTGCGGGCCCGACTACACCGTCGAAGCCAAAACCGATAACGATCTGTACAAGATCGGCAACAAGGACATCGTCCGATGCATGGCCGAGTGTGCCGAACTGCTGAACCTCGTCGGCAAGCAGGACAGCTACGCGAACCTGTACGTCGACATTTCGCGCAAGGCCCAGGACATCCGCGACAGTTACTTCTGGATCGACCACCCCGAGGTGTTCAGGCTCGATGAGCCCCTTGCGGAGATTCAGCAGTCGGCCGCGGCCGCGATCGACGAGTACGAGAAGGTCGTCCGCACCCGGCAGAATACCCGCCAGGAGATCAACCGCGTATCCAAGCGGGTGCGCGACATCGTCAACGCCATCGACTACTACCACCTCGACGGGGTCAACGACTTCGTGGAACACCTCGCCGAACTCCGCGGGGTGCGGGGCGAGGTGATCTCCCTGCGCGACCTGCGCTACGCCGACGGCAGGCAGATCGACGCCCTGGAAGAGGAAGTTGCCGAGCATACCGCGAAGCTTTCCGGCGAGTGCGTGGAGTTCCTGCTGCAGCCGGACTCGCTGGCGCCCTATGAGGAACGCTGCGAGGAACTGTCGGCCGCCATCGACGACCTGGAGAAATACGCCGAGGCCCGGGAGTTATCCGAGCGTGTCGCCCGGACCGACGCCGAGTTGGAGATGCTCACCGAGATCGTCAGCAACCTGAAGATATCCGACGCCACGCAGACCACGGCGATCATCGACAACATCTCGCGGATCTACTCGCGGCTGAACCAGGTGAAGTCGAAGCTCAAGAACCGCTCTGACCGGCTCGCCTCGGCCGAGTCGGCCGCCGAGTTCTCCTCGCAGATGAAGCTGGTGGACCAGTCGGTCATCAACTTCCTGGACATCTGCGACACGCCCGGCAAGTGCGACGAGTATCTCACCAAGGTCGCCGTGCAACTGGAAACGCTGGAAAGCCGTTTCGCCGAATTCGACCAGTACATCGTGCAGCTTTCTGAGAAGCGGGAGGAGGTCTACAACGCCTTCGAGTCGCGCAAGGCCCAACTCAACGAGCAGATCGCCCGGCGCGCTTCGGCCCTGCAGACCTCCGCCCAGCGGATCCTCAAGGGCGTCCGGTCGCGCGTGGCCGGCATGACCGATCTCAACGAGATCAACGGCTACTTCGCCTCCGACCTGATGATCGAGCGGATCCGCGAGACCATCGACAAGCTCCGCGACCTCGGCGACACCGTCAAGGCCGAGGATATCGAATCGCAGCTCAAGACGATCCAGCAGGACACCATTCGCCAGCTCAAGGACCGTCAGGCCCTCTTCGTGGACGGCCAGGACGTCATCCGCTTCGGCGAGCACTGTTTCGCGGTCAACCGCCAGGCCCTGGAACTGACGGTCGTCCGACGCGACGGGGGCATGTTCTTCCACCTCACCGGCACCGGCTTCTTCGAGCCGATCACCGACGAGGACCTGCTGGCGACCCGCGACGTATGGGACCTCGACGTCGTCTCCGAAAGCCCCTGCCTCTACCGGGCCGAGTACCTCGCCGGGCAAATGCTGGAGGAGATGCTCTCGGCCCCGCTGGCCGATCAGTCCGCCCCGCCCAAGGAAGAGGATCTGCTGCCGCGGGTGCGGGAGTTCATGGCCCCGCGATACGACGAGGGCTACGTCAAGGGCGTGCACGACGTGGACGCCACGAAGATCCTCGCCAACCTGCTGGCGATGCACCGCAAGATCGGGCTGCTGCGGTTCCACCCCTCGGCCAGGGCGCTGGCACTGCTGGTGCGGGAATGCCTCGCCGACGACCCGGGCTTCCGGCAACTCACTACCGCCGCGGCCGGCATGGGGCGGATGCGCGAGTTCTTCGACTATCACGGCCAGGAGCGGGCCTACATCGCCGAGTTTCAGGAGCGGATTGCCGCGCTCAACGAGCAGCGCGAACTCATCGACCCCCGCACGCATACCCAGGCGGCCGAGTACCTGTTCCACGAACTCGCCGACGCCGGGCGCATCGTCGCCCACGCCTCGGCCGTCGAGCTGCGCGACGCCTTCCGCAAACACCTGCGCGGCAAGGGCAGCAAAGACCCGTTCACCGCGGCGCTGGCCGACCTGGAAGACCCGGCCGACCGGTTCGGGCTCATCCGACGCTGGCTGCGCGGTTTCCTGGCCGAGGCCGACCTGGACGACCACTACGCCCACCATCTCGACGAGTCGGCCGTGCTGCTCCTGCTGGGCGACGCCGCCGACCTACACGCCGAAAACGCCCCCACGCGGCGGACGCTGGAGGGCATGCTCGGCTCCCACCCGCTGCTGGAAGAAGGCCGCTACGAACTGGACTACTGCGACCTCATGCTGCGCCTCCACGCACACCGCG
>JBKHHV010000147.1:0-9224 GCA_046539005.1 Phycisphaerae bacterium | reverse complement strand
CAATCTGTTCCGGGGGTTTTGCCGCCAGAGCAGGTTCGAGCTATCGACGCCCTCTGGGAACCCGCCCGGACTCTCCACCACAAGTCTCTTAGGGTATTGACGGACAAAGACGGGGCCTTGCATCCTGTAATCTCTATGCGTTACGGCATTCAGCAGGGCCTCGCGAATGACTTCTTCATCGAATACGGGAATGTCCCGAATGAAGAGCCCTTCCTGAACGTGTTCGACGCTTCCGCGCACCTCGATCTGTGACCAAACCTGGTCCAAGGCAAGCATGAATCCGATACGGGATTCACTTCGTGCCGAAACACCGATATCCGTCTCTCCAGAGCGGTACTCGTAAATCACTTCGGCCGTCGGCATCCGCCGAGCAAGGGCTTCTTCCGTTCCCAATAACACCAAGCCCGCATTGGTAACCCCCTCGGAGCGAATCAGACCAAGGTCATGGAGTAGTTGGGTGTCTTCCAGTTCGTTGATCCTGTGATTTCCTGATTTGCGACTCCATAGTGCCCGCAGACGGGTAATTGCTTCGCAGCTAAGATCGTCGGGGGACACTCCCGGAGCGATTTCCCGCGAGAAGTCCTGACGGGCCTCATCGAAGATACGGCGAAGCTCATCGTGTGTCATCGTTACAAGACCTTCGCCCGACCGCATCAGATACCGGCCATTGGACTCCAACGGAACGCCGGTTGGTCGTGAAGGGACCTCCAGGACCAATACGCGGCCGTCTGAGGTCGAAATCTCATTCACCACGACGCGCAACCCGATTTGCGCGGTGATGTCTGCACTCACCTTCTCGGGTGACCGTAACGCTTTCGTCCCGCATATCCGGCGCGGAGGAGAGTCCGTAACTCCAAGGACCAGGATTCCTCCCCTTTCATTGGCCAAGGCTACGCAGTAGTCCAAGACCCGACCGAACTTGAAGTTCCCCTCAGCCTTCTTGAACTCAAGGTGTTCACCCTCATCCTTCTTGATCAGCTTCTTGAGTTCGGCTTCTTTCCAGTCCATTATTCATTCCTGTTGACAAAGGAGCGTCCGATCCGTTGCGATCTTAACGCCAGTAATTCACCCATGGAAGGAGCAACCCCATGGCCACGATGACCGGCGTGTACCTGCCCGGGAACAGCACAGTAGAATTCCGCGACGTCCCCGTCCCGTCGCCCGGGCAAGGACAGGTGCTGCTGAAAATGAAGGCCTCCAGCATCTGCGGCTCGGACATCCGAGCGATCTACCGCGAGCATCTCGGAACCGGCCCGGAGGCCTACCAGGGCGTCATCGCGGGGCACGAGCCGGCCGGCCAGGTCGAAGCCATCGGGCCCGGGTGCAAGCGCCTGCAGGAAGGCGACCGCGTGTGCGTGTATCACATCAGCGGATGCGGGCTCTGCCGCGACTGCCGCGAAGGGTACATGATCTCCTGCTCCTCCCGACACCGCGCCGCCTACGGCTGGCAGCGGGACGGCGGCCATGCCGAGTACATGCTTGCCGAGGAGAACACCTGCCTTCCGCTGCCGGAGTCGCTGTCCTACGTGGACGGCGCCCTCTGTGCGTGCGGGTTCGGCACCGCCTACGAAGCCCTCACGCGCATCGGCGTCTGCGGGAGCGACACCGTGCTGATCACGGGCCTCGGCCCGGTGGGGCTGGCGGCGGCGATGCTCGCCCGGGGGCTGGGCGCACGCCGGATCATCGGAACCGACGCGCAACCCTCGCGCGTGAGGCTCGCCCGCGACCGCAACCTGGTCGACCACGCCATGGACGCCGGCGAGGCAGTACTGGAGGCCGTCGGCGATCTCACCGACGGGCTCGGGTGCGAGGCGACGGTCGACTGCAGCGGCAGCGCGGCCGCGCGGCGCACGGCGCTGCAACTCACGCGCCAATGGGGACGATGCGCATTCGTGGGCGAAGGTGGTGACGTCCAGTTCGACGTCTCGCCCCTGCTGATCCACAAGCAGGTCACGCTGTACGGATCGTGGGTGACCAGTCTCAAGCACCTGCAGGACCTGTTGGAAAACCTCGACCGCTGGGGCCTCAGGCCCGAGGATACCTGCACCCACCACCTGCCACTGAGCGACGCCGCCGAGGCCTACCGGCTTGCCGATGCCGGCGAGTGCGGCAAGGTGTGCATCGTGATGTAGCTTCTGCCGCGGCCGGCACCATCTTCGCCTTGTCAACCCGGGCCCATGGGGGTATTCTCGGCGGGAGACGAGCGGGCGCGAAGAAACCGCCTCCCGCTGCAGTCTAACCGATCGGCCGGGCAATCAGCGCGCCGCGGCCGCACTCCATCGAAACGCTTGCAGAAAGAGGACACCACCATGGGCCTGTGGGATGCGATCAAGGGCGAGTTTGTCGACATCGTCGAGTGGACCGAGGACTCCCGCGATACGATGGTCCACCGCTTCGAGCGTTACGACAACGAGATCAAGTACGGCGCCCAGCTCGTGGTGCGCGAGGGGCAGGCGGCCGTGTTCATCAAGGAAGGGCAGCTCGCCGATGTCTTCGCCCCCGGCATGTACACGCTGGAGACCCGCAACCTGCCGATCCTCTCCACCCTCGCCGGATGGAAGTACGGCTTCGACAGCCCCTTCAAGTGCGAGGTCTACTTCGTGAACACCCGGCAGTTCACCGACCTCAAGTGGGGGACCAAGAACCCCATCATGCTCCGCGATCCGGAGTTCGGTCCGGTGCGACTGCGGGCCTTCGGCACCTATTGCACCCGCGTGACCGACCCGGCCGCCTTCATCCGCGAGATCGTTGGCACCGACGGGCAGTTCACCAAGCAGGAGATCGTCAATCAACTGCGGAACATGATCATCACCCGCTTCTCCGACCTGCTGGGCGAGAGCAAGATTCCGATCCTGGACCTGGCCGCAAACTACGACGAACTCAGCGAGTTCGCCTCGGCCAAGCTCACCGAGGAATTCCAGCAGTACGGCCTGGCGGTGACCAAGCTGCTGGTGGAGAACATCTCGCTGCCCCCGGCCGTCGAGGAAGCCCTGGACAAACGCTCCAGCATGGGCGTGGTGGGCAACCTGAACGCCTATACGCAGTTCCAGGCCGCCAACGCCATGGAAGCCGCCGCCGAGAACCCCGGCGGAATGGCGGCCGGCGGGATCGGCATGGGCATGGGCTTCGCCGTCGCCAACCAGATGGGCCAGCAGTTCGCCCAGCAACAGCAGCAACAGCAACCCGCCGGGGGACCGGCACCGGCCGCCCCACCGCCGCTGCCGCAGGCCAGCGTGCAGTACTACGCCGCCGTCGACGGGCAACAGGTCGGGCCCATGGGCATGCAGCAGCTTCGCCAGCAGGCCGCCGCGGGCAAGGTGACCCCTCAGACGCTCGTGTGGAAACAGGGCATGAGCGGCTGGACCCCGGCCGGGCAGGTGATGGAACTGAATAACCTCTTCGGTGCCGCCCCGCCGCCGATCCCGAGGTAGAGCCCCGAACTAGAGCTGCTTACCACTGTGGAGCGACCCCTATGAGCGAGATCATCGTTGGTTCATTTACGCTGGCCGCGTCGCTAGCAAGCGTTGCGCTAACAGGGTATCTACAGTTTAGGCGAGAGGCACAGAAACACCGTATACATGAGCGTTCACACCTTCGTGATTCCATTCTTAGTACTTTGGGCGAGATACGGCGATTGACCCACCTAATGTGCCAGAATGAATCTTTTGCAGCATCACATCTTCTATACTATATGTATTTTTCAACGTCTGCCCAAGCTAATGCAGAGGAGAACAGGGAATCGCTTGCAAAGTACCTGAACAGGGCAAGTGATGGTATTTGTAAGGAAGCTACTCCTGTGGATAGCTCGACGGCAGTAACGATGCACCTATCGTTAGTCAACTGCTTAAACAAGTACTTCGGTTCCGACAACTTGAGCAGTAGGCTACTTGCTCGAGGGTTTTCACATCTTGATGCTAATGCAAGACACCTTGAGAATGCTAGCATGTTCCATGCAGACCTTCTCAAGAGTTTATGTAAACTCGCAACTATTTGCGCAGACCATGAGGAGCTTTCGGAAGTCCGCCGAATTGCGGAAGAACTGGCCGACAAGAAGCCCCCTTCTCCACAGGCCTCGCCTCCACCGAATGCGAGCCCTGAAGAGTTCGAAAAGTTCGTGAGTGCTTTTGAGAAAGAACTCCGTTTGTGGATGGCCAAGGAATTCACCGGCCCTACAGACAGACTAATTCGGGCTTCGAACGATTACTTCTCTCGCTGGGATAGCTGTTCATAGTCAATGAGCACATATACCATACGGAGCCACCCATGCCGCAGCCGCCCGATCTGCCGTCCGACGACAACGCCGCAGCGCCACCGCCTCCTCCGACGCAGCAGACCGCCGCCACCACCGAGGCGTCCGGCGGGCAGAAGGAGTTCCCCTGCCGGCAATGCGGCGGGAAGATGGCGTTCGACCCCGCGGCCGCGGCGATCAAGTGCCCCTACTGCGGCCACGAGAACCCCGTGCCCAAGTCCGAGCAGGACATCGAGGAGTTGGACTTCCACGCCTATCTTGCCGAGAAAGTCGACTCGGCCGCGACCGTGGAGATCACCACCGTCAAGTGCACCTCCTGCGGCGCCGAGAGCACCCTGGAGCCCGACGTAGCGGCCGACGCCTGCCCGTTCTGCGGCAGCGCGATCGTGGCCGACACGTCCTCGTCTACCAAGCTCCGCCCCGAAAGCCTCCTGCCGTTCGCCGTGGGGCGCGAGCAGGCAATGGCCGCCTTCCGCGAGTGGATCGGCGGGCTGTGGTTCGCCCCCAACGAACTGAAGAAGTACGCCCGCACCGACGCCAGCCACCTTTCGGGCATGTACGTGCCGTTCTGGACCTACGACGCCGACTGCCGCACCTGGTATCACGGGGAGCGCGGCGACGACTACTACACCACCGAAACCTACACCACCACCGAGAACGGCAAAACCGTCACCAAGACCCGGCAGGTCCGCCGCACGCGATGGACCTCGGTGTCCGGCGTGGTGTTCGACTGTTTCGACGACGTGCTCGTGCTGGGCAGCACCTCCCTGCCCCGCAAGTACGCCGACCGCCTGGAACCGTGGGATCTGCACAACCTCGAGCCTTACGACGACAGCTACCTCGCCGGCTACCGCACCGAGACCTACCAGATCGACCTGGAGAAAGGCTTCGAGATCGCCAAGGACGTGATGGACGACACCATCCGCCGGAGCATCAGGCGGGACATCGGCGGGGACCACCAGCGGATCCACAGCGTCCGCACGCAGCACAACAACGTCACGTTCAAGCACCTGCTGCTGCCGGTGTGGATCAGCGCCTACCGCTACCGCGACGAGGCCTACCGGTTCCTGGTCAACGCCCGCACCGGCGAGGTCCAGGGCGAACGGCCCTGGAGCTGGATCAAGATCGCCCTGCTGATCCTGGCGATCCTCGCGGTCGCGGCGGTGATCTGGTACTTGCTCAACGCGCGATAGGCGGGGGCGCCTCCGCAGGGCAGCGGGCTATTCCTGGTCCGCCCTGTAGTATGACTCCACGAGCCCTCGGTATCGCCGGGGAATGCGGCCCTGGCGAGCGGCCTCGGTGGCCAGGTGCTTCGCCCGGCTCCAGGCGTCGTCGTAATCCCCCATCGGCGGGGTGTCACTACCGGCGGCCGGGAGTTCCGGCCGGTTGGCGTCCGCCAGGTCGGCGTATTCCGGGTTGAACACCCGCGCGGCCCCGGCGGCCGACCAGTCCGCGTTGGGATCTCTGCCGGCGATGCCCCCCTCATCCTTCTGACGCCCCCCGTCGGAGTCACCGCCCCGGCTGCCCATGCTCGCCAGCCGGGCCATGACCTCCGGCGGCACGTGCTCGGAAACGTCGTAGCCCTGCCGCTTGAGTTCCAGCAGTAACCGCCGCAACTGCTCGGTATCCCGCGGGTCCACCAGATGCACCGCCACACTCCGCAACGTATTGGCGGCCTGCGGGTCGGCCGAGCGGGCGGCGTTCCGCAGCGAACGGGCAAGCTGCTGCCTTTGCCTGCGGTCCAGCCGGGCCGCGTGGGTTGCCAGCAACTCCTCGAGGTCGGTCCCCTGCGGCGGGCTCGCCAGCCATGCCGCCATGCCGCAGACCATCGCGCCCAGAACGGCGGCCGCCACGGTGCGACGCGTGCGCGACCACAGCATTCGCCCCTCCACGGGGCGCTGCTGCAGGGCGTCCATCGCCTGGGCGGCGATCAGGCGGGTCTGTTCATCATCACGGCCGCCGCGGATGCACTCCAGCGCCGTCGCCATTCGGTCCTTGAGGCCGACGTTGCGGTCGGCCCACTCAGCGGCCGTCGCGAGCGACACCGGCCTTGCCAGCCCCGCCGCTGCAATCGCCCACGCCAGCGCCACGCCCGACAGCGGGACGACCCAGCCCGACCAGTTCGCTGCGAGCCCCGTGAGCAGCAACCACAGCCCCACGGTTACCAGCACCAGCCCCCCTGCCGACGCCGCAGCCGCGAGGGACAAGGACACTCCCAACCGCCGCCGAACCGGCAGAAGCCAGACTACCGCCGCAACGGCGACAGCCGCCGCCCACGCCCCCCCCACCAGCACGACCGACGCCCCATGGGCGTCCAGCGCAAGCGCGGCCTGCACCAGCGCCGCAGCCGGTGCGAGCAAGGCCGTCAGCACGGCACCACGCTCCGCGAACCGTCGCAGCGTCAACCGGCGGGCAAGCCGCCGGCAACAGGGGATGACTTCGTCGATTGCCTGCACAGTCACACTGTCCATTCCAGAAGATAGGACGTCTGAAATGCCCGGGGGTTCCGCGCCTCGTACGCGGCCGTAATGGCCGTCCGGCATGGAAGCAACGCCGGCGACAGGCCCGGGCTCGCGCGGTTCAGTCTACGTCCAGTTCGGCAGGGACGCCACGGCGTTTGTGGGCGAGCACGAGCGTAACCCGTCGCAGGCCGGCCTCGGCCTGGGGGTCCTCGCGGTTTTTGACTGCGGCGGTGTAGTGCTGCCTGGCGAGTTTCAGTCGGCCGAGCTTCTCGGCTACAGCGGCAAGGTTGAAGTGCAGTTCTGGAGAGTTGGGGTCATCCTGCAGGGCCTTGCGGAAGTGGTCGGCGGCCGTGGAGTAGTCGCCGCGTCGGGCGGCGTCCTGCCCGTCGCGGGCACGCGGATTCCACGAGCCCCGCAGGCTCGGGGAGACGGTGACCGTCTCGGGGGCGAGCATGCTCACCGCTGAGCGGGCCGAACGGGACAGCAACTCTCGGGCGATCGTCTCGACGGCGGGGACGGCGTCCGGGTCGTCTCCGCGACGGAGGCCCATGTCGCCGCGGACGCGCGAATCGACCAGCGACGAGTAGCTCTCCTGCAGCACGAGCGTGACGGCCGGGCTATCGGAGCCGGGGGGCCGCACCTGGCATTGCCCCTCAAGCGTCATCCGCCGCACCAGCGAGGGAAGGCGGACGGACTGCCCGTCGCGCCTGACGGTACGGCTGCCGCGGTTGTCGTCGACGGTGATGGTGTAGGTTCCGACCAACACGGCGGCGTTGGCCTCGGCCAGAAGGTCGACCTCGCGCAGGTGGGATGTCAGTTCCTCGGAAACGTGAGCGGGCAGGTTCTGCCCGGCCGGGGACTCGACGGTCTGCTTGCCCACACGGAAGGCGGTGAGGTCGCGCGGCGTCGCGGCCGCGGGCGGCAGGTGATGCGTGATCGCGACCTGCGGGCCGTCACATCCGGCGAGTGCGGCAATCGCCAGCACGACCCAGACCGTTTTCAGATTCTGCAGCATAGCCACGCCCCTTTCGGCAGTCAGGATCTGTCATAGTATCCTATCCCACATTATTCACGAAGGTTGACCGTCAGCGCATAACAAAGGCCGCCGAAGCCTTGTAGAATGCGGGTTATCGAATCCTGCAACGCCCAAGGCAAGGGGGCCTTTGCATGACAAACTGTCCAACACAGCTTACCCTCGACTTCCACCCGCGGCGAGCCGTCGTCGCCGATTTCAACGGCGGGCTCATCAGCTCCGACGCCGGCCTGCTGCCGCTCCGGCAACTCGATCATCGCCTCGGCTGGACCGCCGCGGTGGCCGACATCCTCGGCGATCGACGTCAGGGCGGCAAGGTGGACCACGACCGGCTCGCGATCGTCCGCCAGCGCCTTTTCGGCCTGATCGCCGGCTACGACGACGCCAACGACCACACCCGCCTGCGGCACGATCCGGTGTAGATACTTAGCCTCTGAACCATAGAGAGCATGGAAACGGGCGGATCGGCAGGGCTTTCAGCCGTGCTGCCGGGCGAGGCCGGAGCTGCCCGACCGCAGCTTGCGCCGGTAGGTCGCCGGCGGGTCGCCGAACGCCTTGCGGAACAGCGTAATGAATCGCTTTGCGTCGCTATGGCCGACCCGGTGGGCAATCTGCACGATGGGCCAGTCGGTCTCCGATAGCAACCTGCGGGCCTGCTCGAACTGGACGCGGCGGATCTCATCGTGGGGTGTATGGGCGAAGCGTGCCTTGAAACGCTTCTCGAAGGTCCGCCGCGAGATCCGCACGTGCTCCATGACCTGCTCGACGGTGATCGGCTCACACGCCCTCTGGGCGATGACGCGCATTGCCGCCGCCAGGTCCGGGTCGTCCACCACGAACACGTCCGTGGAAGGCCGATGCACCACCCCCACCGGCGAAACGCGGATGGGATGTTCGGGGACCGTCCCGCCTTCCACCAGTTTCTCCAGCAGCTCCGCCGCCAGATAGCCGATTCGCCCGGCGGCCGGGTCGATGCTCGAAAGGGGCACGTCCGACAGCTCACAGGCGACCGAATCGTTGTCGACCCCCAGCACTGCCGCCTCTTCCGGCACGGCCCGTCCCGCCCGGAGACACTCCGACACCAGCCGTTTGGCAAAGCCGTCATTCTCCGCGAACAATGCCAGCGGAGGCGGAATCTCCAACCACCAACCGTCTGCCCGATCGCCCCGCGTCTCGCACGAGAGGCCCGCTTCCTCCAAGCGGGCCGAGAAGCCCTCGCCCCGCTCCCGGCTGAACAATGCGGGCCCACCAACGTACGCGAACCGCTCGAACCCGCACGCGAGAAAGTGCTCTGCCGCCACGCGACCGATCGCGTGGTTGTCGGCGATCACCGACGGAAGCGTCGACCAGTCCCGCCCGGAAACATTCACAGCCGGGATGCCCGCTGCCCCAACGGCATCGAGAATCGGCTTGGAGAACATCGCACCAAGGGCTGCGTCGGGCTTGTGCCCCGCCAGGGCGTCCAGGAAATGCTCGTCAT
>JBKHHV010000146.1:0-9247 GCA_046539005.1 Phycisphaerae bacterium | reverse complement strand
CATCACCGTCGCCAAGGACGACCCGCGCCTGCTGAAGATCCGCGACAAGGTCGACGCCGAGTACGACGAAGGCCGAACCACCGCGATCTCCGACGAGGAAATGACCGCCTGGTTCGAAGAGGCGTTCAAGGAGTAGCCGTTTCCCCTCGGCTGTCGAGCGATTCGGCCGACCGATCAAACCACCGCGGCGGGCCCGGAATCTTCCCGGGTCCGCCGTTGTTCTTTGGCCGCCGTCCGGCCGGACCCCGCCTGACCGCCCCTCTCCGGGTCAGCCACCCTGGCCGTCATTTCCGCATTGCATGCAATGATCGCCGCCGCCATCCGTCTAGACTGGGAACGGATGCCCTGCCATCCGACCAATCGACCCTCTATCATTCCATCGAAGGAGAACGACATGAAACGCGCATGGATATGGACCACGATGCTGGCGATCCTGCTGACCGCCACCGCCGTTGACGCCCAGGAAGGCCGCAAGGGCGACAAGGACCGCAAGGAAGCCAAACGCCGCCGTGAAGGGCGCGGCGACCGGGAAGGGAAGTCGGCGTTTGAGCCCCGCCGGGAGAAACGCCAGGGCAAGCAGAAAAACCGCCCCCGGCGCCGAGGCGACAGGCCCCGCCCGAAAATGCTGGTGCTGCATCTCCAGCACATCTCCGCCGACTCGTTCCTCCAGACCATGAAGCAGCTCGGCGAGACCCCCGAGATCGGGAAGATCCTCAAGCAGATTCCCCACGCGGTGAACGAGGAGTCGAACACCATCGTCGTCATCGCCCCGCCGGAACTGATCGCCATGGTCGAGCAGATCGCCGACGGCGTGGACAAGCCCAACGAGCATCGCCGGAACGCCCGGCGACGCGAGAAGGCCGAGAAAACTCACGCCGGCCGCAAAGGCGGCAAAACCTGCCCCCATTGCGGCATGAGCATGGCCGGGGACGAATCTCCCAGCCGTCGCCCGATGATGCGCCACAAAAAGATGCGTGACAAACAACGCGGTGCCTACCCGATGATGGGGCATAGACCGGGTGGAAAGTGCCCGGTGATGGGCCCGAGCCAAGGCCGACCCCGCCGAATGCATGGCAAGCAGGGAGCCAAGCGCCCCCGGCGCGGCAAATCCGCCGCGCGGTGCCACCAGGACGGATCCTGCCCCACCAAACGCGGCAAAGCCCAGGAACGGCACCACCCAGAACGTCGGGGCCGTGAAGACCGCGGAGACAAGCGCGGCCGACAGGCACACCCGCAACGGCCGCCCATGGTCGGCATGCTGCTGCACCCGAAGATGGTCCACGAACTGAAACTCAGCCGCGACCAGGTGGAGAAGGTCGAGGAGGTCGTGGACGACCTGCACCAGAAGATGGAACACCTGGGCAAGCGGATCGCCAACGCACGCAAAGACAAGAGCCCGCACGAACTGCGCGAGATGGGCCAGAAGGTCCGCCAGCGCGTCATGCAGTTGCACAAGGAAGCGGCCGAGAAGATCCAGAGGACTCTCACCGCCCAGCAGCGCAAACAGTGGCAGGAAATGCGCAGCAAGATGCATGGCCGCCGGGGCCAGATGCACAGGAAGGAAGGCTCCGAGGCACGCCGGGAGGGCCCCGGACGCCGGCGACACCCGCGATGGATGGACAGCCGCCAGAACCGACGACGCGACGAAGAGGATGACGACGAACGCCGCAAACGCCGCGGGCGCCGTCGGCGCGAAGACCGCGACGAGGACGACGACGAGTAAGATCGCCTTCGCCGCGAACGATTCAGCCACTACGATCGCTGAGCCCAAGGCGTATAATTGGCACCGATGACCCGGTTCCTTCGATATCACGGATTGCAGGGGCTCACGGCCGCGGTGCTGGTGGCGCTGACGGTCTGGGCCGACCAGCGCTACGTCTTCATCGACAACCTCGGCGTTGTCGAGCCCGGACAGCTTGTCCGTTGCGAGCAGCCCAGCGGTGACCAGTGGCGGCGACTGAAACGCTTCGGCATTTCGCGGGTGGTGAACCTGCGAACGGTCGCCGAAGGGCCGGCCGATTTCGCCGGCGGACAGGACTTCTGCTCACGGCAGAGCTGGGAGTTGCAACATCAGCCCATTACCCGCAAACTGCCGGACCTGGGGCAGATCGACGATTTCCTGTTCGCCGCGCGCGACCCGAACGCCACGGTACTGTTCCACTGCAAGCACGGCGAGGATCGCACCGGCGTGCTCGCCGCCGCCTACCGCGTAGTGGTGCAGAACTGGACCGTCCGTAAAGCGATGGCCGAGATGCGCCGCTACCGCTGCCGCCTGGATGGCGTGAAGCTGCGCCTGGTCCGGCGGCTGTTGCTGAATCTCCGGAACCGGCGGCAGTACTGGCTCCGCAGAACCGACCCGGCCGACGTGTGGGTCCGCCGCGGCGGTCCCCGCGGGAATCTGCTTTTGACCGCACTGCCCGGCCGAACCGGCCGTTAAAGGAAGAGAGTAGCTGCAGGAGTTGCCCAGGTCGCCAAGCCGGCGTTCGACCCAGGCGGGTCGTTGCTTCGCGGCGGGCAGGAGCTTCCTGCCTGAAGTCGATGCCCAGAGCCTTTCCGAGGACCGCAACATGACCACGATTCCCTACCGCGGCGTCCGAGAGTTGACCGAACGGCTGCAGGGCGTGCGCGTCCGCCGGTGGCTGCTGGAACTGCTTGCCGGGCTGCTGGCGACGGTGGCTGTGGGGCTCGCGGCGGCGATGCTGCTGGGCGTCACGCTGGGCTACTGGCCCGGGCAGCCCCCCTCGTGGATGCGGTGGACGCTGCTGCTGGCTGCACTTATCCCCACGACCGCGGCGGTGGGGTGGTTCCTGCTCCGCCCGCTGGTCCGACGCCGCAACATCGCCCAAACCGCCCGGCAGGTCGAGGCCGCTCTGCCCGAGGTCCGCAACGACCTGATCAACTCGCTGCTGTTGGCGCGCGACGCCGGGCAGGTTTCGCCCGAACTCGTCCAGCGCGCCATCGACGAGGCCGTCTCCCGGACCGAAAGCGTCGACCTCCACCGCAGCATTTCGCTGCGGTCGCTCCGTCGCTGGGCAACCGCCGCCGCCGTCGCCGCCCTCGTGAACGGCGCCTTCCTGCTGCTGCAGCCCGGGCGGATGTCCCGCGGGCTGCTGGCGGCCGTTACACCCTCGCGCTACGTCCCACACGTCAACGCCCTGCACCTGGCGAGCCTGACCCCCGGCGATGCCACCGTGTTCGCCGGCGAGCCGGTGGCGATCGTCGCCGACCTTGCCGAAGCCCCACCCGAAGAGACGCCCGGGTTCGTCCACGTCGAAGGGCGAGCCGAACCGCTGCCCATGATGGTCACCGAAGGCGGCACCCGCTATGCCACCGCGCCCGTCCCGGCCGAGCAGAGCTTCCGCTATTTCGTCCGGATCGGCGACTCCCGCTGGCCCAGCGAGAAGGAACACTACACGGTCTCCGTCGTCCGCCGTATCGAGGTGGAGGGCCTGGACCTGCGATACGAGTACCCTGATTACATCGGCTGGAAGCCGCGCAGCTTCCCCGATGCCCAGGGCAACATCGAGGCCCCCATCGGCACCGAAGTCACCGTCACGCTCCGTCTTGCGGCAAAGGCCCCCGGCGTGCTGCTGCACCGACAGGGCGCCCAGCCCCGCCGCATGAAGAGCAGCCCCGACGGGCGAACCTGGGTGGACACCTTCGGCGTCAGCGAGAACGGACGGTATCGCATCGTCCTGACCGACCCGGACGGCCGTCCGATTCAGCAGGTGCCCGCCGTGGACAATGACACCCGGGCCGACGTCTACTCGCGCGTCGGGCAGGATCTCATGGCCGGGAGTTTCACGATTAGCGCCCTCCCCGACGACAAACCCACCTGCTCGATCCTCAAGCCGGGCAAGGACGTCTCGGTCTCACCGGGCGGCGAACTGCCCCTGCGGATCAAGGCGACCGACAAGTACGGGCTGACCCGCGTGGCCCTGCTGGCCGGACGCGAAGGCGAGGAACCGAAAACCGTCACCGACTTCCCGGCCGTCAAACTCGACGGGCGGACTGAGATCCTTCTGGATCATACTCTCAAGCTGGAAGGCTATCGCGAGGGCGACGTGGTGGTCTACTACGCCCTGGCAACCGACAACCGCCAGTTCTCGGGGCTGGGCGGCTTCCAGACGCAGTCCTCCAGCCGTTTCAGGGTCCTGGTGCAGGATGTGGCGAAGGTGGCGGCCGCCCGGGCATTGCGTCGCGACCAGCTCCGCCGAAAGCTTCTGGCGATACTGGAGATGCAACTCGAACAGCGCGTGCGAAGCGCCGTGGCGCTGCGGAAGCTGGCCCGGCTCAGCGAGGTGCAGGTAGCCGGGGCGAACCTCGTGCAGGGGCAGACCCGCGTGCGGGCGGCGCTGCTGGAACTGGTGGCGAAGTTCCCCTTCGACCAGGACACCCTCCCGGTGCAGCAGGCCTGTGCCCTGCTGGCGGGCAACGAGGCCGCCGAGGCAATCACTCACGCCGAGGTGCTGGCGAAGCTCGCCCGCATGGAAGAACGCAACGAGACCTGCATGAAGCTCATCGACGCCCAGGAGCGGATCATCGAGTCGCTCAAGAGTCTGCTGACCTTCATGCCCGAGATGGGCAAGAAGCCCGACGCCCGCAAGGCCGCCCCCGGCGGGGATCTGCCGCCCGACACCTGGGAGAAATATCGCAAGCTCAAGGAGGACATGGAGAAGTTCGTCGCCGAGCAGAAGAAGGTGATCGCCGCCTCCGACCGGCTGGCCAAGACCCCGGTGGACAGCTTCCAGGCCGAGGAGAAGCTCAAGGAACTCATCGCCAACCAGGACAAGTGGGAGAAGTTCATCAACGAGAAGTTCTCCGACTTCTCGAAGCTCGCCGAGCAGGACTTCTCCAACTCGGCGGTACTCAAGGAACTGATCTCCGTCAAGTGCGACGTGACCATGGCCAAGGACGCCCTGCAGCAGAAGGCCGCCGAGATCGCCACGGCCGCGGAGGAAAGCGGTACCGAAAACGCCAAGAGCCTCACCGCCAATATCGAGAAGTGGCTGCCCGACAAGCCCGACCGCACCAAGTGGGCGATGGAAGCCCCCGAGGGGCAGGACAACATCGAAATGCCCGAACTGCCCACCGAACTGGAAGACCTGGTGGGCGACCTGCTGGAGGAAGAGGAAGACCTCTTCGAGGAGATGGACGACGTGACCAGCAAGGCCGCCATGAGCGGCGACAAGGGCATCGGCTGGGACGCCATGGACGGACCGATCAGCAACATGAACGCCCAGGGCGTGACCGGCAACCAGCTTCCCAACACCAACGAGATGCAAGGGCGAAGCGGCGAAGGACGCCAAGGGAAGAGCAGCGGCGAGTTCGTGGAAGACAAGGCCGTCGGCAAGGGCGGGCGTCGCACGCCCACGCGGCTAACGCCCGAACCGTTCCAGAAGGGACAGGTGGACGACAAGTCGACCGACCCGGCCGGCGGGGCCACCGGGGGCGGGAAGCTCTCCGGCGCCGGCGAAGGAGGCCTCGAAGGGCCGGTGCCCCCGGACGTCAAGAAGGACATGAAGCGGCTGGCGGGCAAGCAGGCGGCGCTGATCAACAAAGCAGAACGCATCCAGGCGATGTTCAAGACCAACGACTACTCTGCCTTTCGGCTCCGCGAGGCGGTGGCGCTGATGAACCGGGTGAAGAAGGACCTCGACGAGGGCAACTACCGCAACGCCCTGCGACGGCGAAGGGCAACGATGTCGGCCATCGAACAGAGCAAGCTGATGCTCTCGGGCACGGTCACCGTGACGGCCGACAAATCGGCGGCGATGCCGAAGTACGTTCGCGACGACATTGCCGACGCGATGAAAGGCAAGCTGCCCGAGGAGTACAAGGACGTCCTGCAGCAGTACTACAAACGCCTGCAGGAAAACAGCCGCTGACCGAACGACCGGTCAAGGCAACCCGAACGCTATCTCTCGTAATCAGGAATATTGCCTTGCGCAAAGCTGTGTGATGTTCTGCTCGGACCTCGAACCTCAGACCTCACTTTCCTCCCCTTCCATTCGCCTGCGTCCCAGGTAAATCGTACCTTTCTCATGACCGTACCGGGCACGGTCGGCCTGCGGTTGCAGCCGAACTGTGACCTTTCGACGTCAGATCAACCATCCTGGAGGAAACGCAATGAGTCGCTTCCTGATCACTACGCTCGCCCTCGCCCTTGTTCCCTGCGTCGCATCCGCCGACGTCATCGCCGAATGGGATATCGCCAACGCCACTGGTCGATCCGCGCAGTTTATCGGCGGAACCGAAGGCGTCTCGGGCTCGGACCTGACCACCCACGGGCTCAACACATGGAACCCCCGCTGGGGCGTCCGCGGACTGGTCGCCGCCAGGAACTGGGGCCGGCACGATCGGGCCATTCCCGGCAAGTACGTCGAGTTCTCCGTCACCGGCGAGGAGATGACCTTCGAGAGCATCACCTTTGCCCTGACGCGCGGGAACGCCGGCGGCGGACACGGAGCCGAGAGTTGGGCCCTGCGGTCCAGCGTGGACGGATTCTCCGACGACCTGGCGGCCGTGAGCCTCGAAGGCACGGGCATCGATCACCAGACGATCTTCGAGGGGCTGAACATCTCGGCCCTGGGCACGCAGTCGGGCACCGTCACCTTCCGCCTGTACGGGTACGACAACACCTCCCGCCGCGACTACAGCGGGCTGGTGAACGCCGCACCCGGCACCTGCGGCATCCGCGGGCGGGGCTCGAACGTAATCCTCCACGGGGACGTCGGCAGCATCGGCGGCCAGGCCGTGCCGGAACCGGCGAGCATGGCCCTGTTCGCAACCGGCGGCATCGCCGTACTGCTGCGGCGCAAGTCGTAACCGCAAGCACGACAATCGCGGAAGGGCGCTCGGCCTGGTGGCGGGGCGCCCTTTCTTCTGCGCGAATTGCGCCGAGCGCTACCCGGCCGCTACCAGCGCGGCCTCGACGGGCGACTCAAGCCTGTGGAATTCCGCCCCGACCTCGGCGTTCTCGGTGATCTTCACGTACGATTCCTCCGAGAGCGTCAGCGTGGCGTGCCACACCCCCGCCCGGATGCACACCGGCCGATCGAGCACGAACGCCGTCCAGTCCTCGGGGCTCTCCGGCGACGCCAGCAGAAGAATCACCACGCCACGGACCGGCTCGAAAGACTCCATGGTCATGGGATGCCGGGCAAGTTGATCCACGCTGCGGTTGGCGATGCGATTCACCGCGATCTGCCAGCCGGTGGGCCCCTCCTCGCGACAGATGACCTGGAACCGCTCGCCCCCGTCGTGGGCGATGAGGTACCCGAACGGCTCAAACGCGGCCGCGGTGATCGGACGAATATCCTGCTTCATGATCTGCTCCCTTGGTTTGGGAAAGCGTGCATCGTGGCGACGGCGGGGCCGTGTGTCAAGCCGGCATCCTGCCAGTCGTCCCGGGAGCAGAAACGGTTTCGTACGGGCGGGAGTGGACGGTATAATCCGCCGATGGACGTCATGAAGATTTTCGCCAGCAAACCCGACTGGTTCGTCGCCGGGCTCGCTTTCGAGTGCCAGCAGTGCGGCCGATGCTGCGCCGGGCCGGAAGAAGGATACGTCTGGGTGACTCCCGACGAGATCACCACCATCGCCGAGCACCTCGGGCTGCCCCGCAAGGAATTCATGAAGCGGCACGTGCGGCGGGTGGGCACCCGCTACAGCCTCAAGGAATGCAAGCCCTCGCATGACTGCATCTTTCTGCAGCCCATCGAGGGACAGGACGGCTGGGGCTGCGCGATCTACGAGGTCCGCCCCACCCAGTGCCGGACCTGGCCTTTCTGGCATTCCAACATCCATTCGCCCGAGGCGTGGGCGTTGGCCGGCGACCGCTGTGTGGGAATCAACCGAGGGCCGTTGCACGACCCGGAGGAAATTCATGCCCGTGCCGACGCAACCCGGGGCGACTGAGCACGCCCGGTTACGCTGCGAGACCATTGCCCGCATCCAAGGCAGCCCGCTGGTGTTGCGCGCCCTGATGGACGTGTACGCGGCCGTCGATGCCGAGGTGGCTTCCCGCGGCGCCGCCTGCGAGGGCGACGGACGATGCTGCCGGTTCGACCTGGTGGGGCATCGGCTGTACGTCTCCCCGGTGGAGTTGGCGCTGCTGACGCTGGAGGAACCCCCTGCCCCCCAGCAGGCAACCCGCCTGCGTTGTCCCTACCAGGTGGGAGCCGCCTGCACCGCCCGTCGACGACGCCCTCTGGGCTGCCGGACCTACTTCTGCTGCGAGGACAGTACCTGGAGCAACGAGCTGTACGAGGGCTACCACGCCCGCATCCGCCAGATCCACGACCGGGCGGAGCTGGACTACTGGTACTCGGAGCTGACGGCCTCGGTAGCGGGGCTGTTCTCGCGCGAGGGCTGAGCCGCAAACCCGGCGATAAAACGCCCGGGGTTTTGCGTTGACAGGGGGCGGCGGTCTCACTAGCATTGTCCACGCCGGTTCAGGAGCTGTCTCCTTGCCGGGTGTCTTAAGCCAAGTTCGAGAGGTGTAACGGCCATGAAGAAGATGCTGATTCTGACGCTGCTGGTCGCGTGTGTGGGTGTCTTTGCTTCCGGGTGTGCAGGCCTCGGGCATAACGCAGATGAACGCGAGGTCCGACGGGAGCACATTTGGAAGGCCCAGCAGCGTATGCTCGTGGACGATTGGGATTACTTCTGGCTGCATGATCGCAGCAGCGCCCTGACCAGTTGGAATTTCAAGGTCGGCGACTGACGCCGGCTTCCTGACGCTGTACAGCCCACGTAAAGCCTCCGGCCGTCGGTGCTGGAGGCTTTTCTTGCGCGCTACCCGATACGATTCCCGTACCGATGTCACCTTCGCCGCAACCGCCACAATCTCAACCGCCGTCTCCGGCCCGGCGCGTCACCGGCGCCATTCGCCACGCAGTGCGCTGGTTCGCCGGGCATGAAGGCGTCCCCTTCCTCGCTCGCCCGACTTTCCGGCGGGACTTCCTGAGCCAGATCTTCTTCTCGCTGGGCATCGGCATGATGGTGCCCGAACTCACCCGCCTGTTCGTGCAGGACCACCTCGGCGGGGGCAAGTGGCTGGTGGCGTTGCTGACGGCCGAGTTCGCGGCGGGGAATTTCACCGGGGCGTTCCTGTCCCATTGGCTGCAGAAACGACGGCGGGTGCCCCTTGTAGCCGGGGCGCGCCTGGGCATCGCCGCCGTGCTGGCGAGCATCGCCTTTCTCCCGGCCGACCGGGAGGGCATGGCGATCGTCTACACGCTGC
>JBKHHV010000145.1:0-9307 GCA_046539005.1 Phycisphaerae bacterium | reverse complement strand
GCGCGCGGGGCGGGCCAGCAGCGGCGGGCAGGTGGTGGTGCAGACCCTTCACGGCGACGAGCCGAGCATCCTCTACGCCACCAGCCACAACTACGAGGGCTTCGCCCGCTGGGAACTGCAGTCCCGCCAGGAGACGAACCTGCCTCCGTTCTCGCGCATGGTGCGCCTGGTGGTGCGGCACGTCTCGCAGGAGAAGACCGACGCCGGGGCCAACCAGCTCACCCAGCGGTTGCGGAACATCCTGCCGGGTGAGGTCGTACAGGTCATGGGGCCGATGCCGGCCGGGGTGCGGCGGATCCGCGAGCAGTTCCGCTCGCAGGTGCTGCTGGTCAGTTCGCGGGCGGGGTACATCCAGCAGGTCCTGTCGCCCCGGATGGCCGAGCTGATGCGGGACAACCCCGCCGAGATCGTGCCCGACGTCGACCCGCTCTCGCTTGTGTAGCGGTCGCCCCCGGGGGTTCTCTGCCTTCTTCGCCTGCCCACTGCCCACGCGCGCGGGCGGTGCGACACCATCGAGCTGCCGGTCCGGGCGATCATCTCGGCGTGTCCTGCGCGCCCGATGCGTCCTTCCCCGGCTGCGGGGGTTGTGTTCCGCGCATTGCAACCCCCGGGCGGATATGCTATTGAATGTCGCGGCGCCGCCGGGTGCAGACCGCTCGGCCGGCGCCGAAACGAGAACCCGACATCGACGCATCGAAAGGAGCTCCCCGTGAGTATCGAACTTCGGAAAGACTGTGACTACGCGATGCTGGTGGCCACCAGCATGGGCGCCCGCCTGACCCCCGAGGTCGGCCAACCGTTCCACTGCAGCCAGCGTTTCTTCATGCAGGCGACCAGTGCCGAGACCAACGTCGCCAGCGTCTCCTCGTACTTGGGCCTGCCGGTGAAGGTGCTGACCACCTTCGTGAAGGGCAGCCCGGTGGCGCGGTTCATCAAGGACAACCTGGGCAGCCGTCACATGGACTACGAAGGTCCGGAGATCGACCAGGGCGGCCCGTGGGGCTACCGCCACCAGCTCAACCTCGCCGACAGCGGGTACGGCTCGCGCGGGCCTCGGGTGCAGAACGACCGGGCCGGCGAAGTGGGGCGGACGCTGAACGTCAAGGACTTCGACCTCGAACGGATCTTCGGCACCGAGGGTGTGCAGATCGTGCACCTCTCGGGGCTCATCGGCGCCCTGTCGCCGGACACCGGGCAGTTCTGCCTGGAGATCGCCCGGGCGGCCAAGAAGCACGGAACGCGGATCTCCTTCGACCTCAACCACCGGGCGTCGTTCTGGGAAGGGCGCGAGAAGGAACTGCACGAGATCTTCACCGAGATCGCCGGCGTCTCGGACGTGCTGATCGGCAACGAGGAAGACTTCCAGCTCTGCCTGGGCATCGAGGGCCCCGAGGCCGGCGGCAAGGACATCGCCGCGAAGATCGAGGGCTTCAAGGGCATGATCGACCGGGCGAAGGAAACGTTCCCCAACGCCCAGGTCTTCGCGACCACGCTGCGGGAAGTGGTGAGCACCAACAGGCACATGTGGGGCGCGATCCTCTCGGCCGGCGACGACTGGCACATCGTCGAGCCGCGTGAGATCACCGTGCTGGACCGCATCGGCGGCGGCGACGGGTTCGTGGGCGGCATGCTCTACGCCATCCTCCGCGGGTGGGAGCCGTCCAAGTGGGTCCAGTTCGGCTGGGCCAGCGGCGCCAAAGTGACCACCATGATGACCGACTACGCCCAGCCGGCCGACGAGGACCAGATCTGGAGCATCTGGGAAGGCAACGCCCGCGTGAAGCGGTAACGCCCGACCCGGCCACAGCCATAAGAAAACGGGCGGCGGAGTTTCGGCTCCGTCGCCCGTCGTCTTAGGCGCGTCTTCTCTCAGACCTCAGACCTCTCTCCTCTATCCTTCCCCGTCGTAGAACCGGTACAGTGCCTGGGTGCCTTCGTCGCCGTGGCCGTTGGCGGCGAGTTGCTGGTAGAGGTTCTTCGCCACGTCCAGCCCCGGCGTGGGCAGGCCCATTCCGTCGGCCGACCGGGAGGCGATGACCATGTCCTTGATGAAGTGCTTCACGTAGAAGCCGGGGTCGAAGTTGCCTTTCAGGATGCGCGGGGCGAGGTTGCTCAGCGACCAGCTCCCGGCGGCCCCGGCCGAGATGCTCTTGAGAACCGTCTCGGGCTCCAGCCCGGCCTGGCGGGCGTAGGCGACGGCCTCGCAGACGCCCATCATGTTCGAGGCGATGGCGATCTGGTTGCACATCTTGCAGTGCTGCCCGCTTCCGGGCCCGCCCTGGTAGACGATGTTGCCGCCCATGTGTTCCAGCAGGGGCAGGACGCGGTCGTACGCTTCGCGGTCGCCGCCGATCATGATCGACAGCGTCCCCTGGCGGGCGCCGGTATCGCCGCCGGAAACCGGGGCGTCCAGTGCCATTCCGTTGCGTTGGTGGGCCTGTTCGGCGATGCGCTCGGCCAGGTCCGGCCGCGAGGTCGTCATGTCCACGACGATGGTTCCCGGCTGCATCGCCTGCAGGATCCCGTCCTTGCCGAAGTAGACCTCCTCGACGTCCCGGGGAAAGCTCACGATGGTGAAGATGACGTTGCAGTGTTCTGCCACGGCCGAGGGGGTGTCCTGCCAGGTCGCGCCGCGGTCCAGCAGGTCGGCGGCCTTGGATTTCGTGCGGTTGTACACGTGCAGCGTGTGCCCGGCGTCCAGCAGATGGGCGGCCATGCTGCGCCCCATTACGCCGGTGCCGATGAATCCGATAGCCAGGTCGGTGGTGTCGGTCACGTTGGGTCTCCTCGCTGGGGGGTGGGGGGTTCGTTGAGTTTCCATCGCTCGCGTTCGATGAACGGCGTGCGGAAGGTGGTGGAGATACGGCCGGTTTTCTCCAGGTGGTCCAGGCACGCCCGCAGGCAGCCACGGCCGACGCAGACGGCTAGGTGCCGGAAGCGGTGTTTGGTAAAGGCGTTGTAGCTGGGGCCCTGGTCTGGCTGTTCGCTGCCGTTCCAGAAGGGCGAGTAGCGCGGGTCGTCGCCGCGGTGGACGTGTCCGCAGGCGGGGCAGTCCAGTTCGGCGTGGGAGAACTCCACGTCCTCGATCATGAATCGCACGGTGCGCTCGGTGCCGATGGCGTTGGCCTCGCATTCGGCGGCGCAGAGCCTGCACTCGTCGCACACCTTGCCGCGGAACAGGGGAGTGGGTTCGAGTTCGGCGTCGGTGAACACGCCGAACACCCGCTGGCGCGGGCCCAGTTGGGGGGTCAGGAACACCTTGGACATGCCCAGTTCGCCCAGCCCGGCCGCCACTCCGAGCACCCGCAGCGAGACGATTCCGTCCGGCCCGTCGGGCTGGTCCTCGCGGACCTGCCTCCCGGTGTGGGGGTGGAAGGGATTATGGACCGGCACGCTGGTATGGCCGTGCTGCTCCAGGAACATGATGATTTCCCGCAGGATCCGCGGTCCCTCCACCTCGTTGAGGTACCAGTAGGCGTCGCAGTTGTACGCCTGCCAGTAGGTGCCTTCCTCGACGGCCTTGAGAGCCCCGCGCGGCTGCGGCACGGCGATGGCGATGGCGGTCTGCGTCTGGGGGTAGATCGTCCGCGGATGCAGATGCGGCGGTGCGTTCTGGAATCGCTGGATGGGCGCAAAGCCCACTAGCGCGGCCCCGGCGTCCAGGGCGACCTGTCGGACCTGCTCGGTCAGTTCGGCGTTCATGGTGGCTCCTTGCTCCCGCAGGCTACAGCGTACCCCAAACGCCCCCGGGTTGGGAAGCTTTCGATGCCCGCGGCCCGGCCTGGCGGGAATTCCCGAACGCGCCGCCCTCCGCGACGTCCCTACTCTGGAAACACGCAACGAAAGGGCGGTGGATCATGCGTAGACATCAGGCTTTTGCGACGGCGGTACTGGTTCTGGCGGCCTGGGGGCCGCTTCTGGCCGACGGACTCATCGTTCCCACGCGGCCGGAGGTGAGTGTCCGGGGGCAGTGGTCGGTCAAGCATCACAGCGTGGACATTCGCGTCCGCGACCAGGTGGCGTCGGTGAGCATCGACCAGGCGTTCGTCAACAACGGCAAGAACGTCCTGGAGGTGGAGTATATGTTCCCGGTCCCGCCGGACGCGGCCATCCGGAACATGACGCTGGTGGTGGACGGCAAGGAGTTTACCGCCAAGCTTCTCAAGGCCGACGAGGCGCGGAAGATATACGAGGAGATCGTGCGCAAGAAGAAGGACCCCGCGCTGCTGGAGTATGCCGGGTATGGGATGTACAAGACCAGCGCGTTCCCGCTTCAGCCGGGCAAGCCGTGCAAGGTGGTCATCAACTACTCGCAGATCTGTCCCAAGGACGGCGACGTGGTCGACGTGTGGTATCCGCTGAACACCGAGAAGTTCTCCGCCAAGCCGCTGGAGGAGGTGAAGGTGACGGTGGACATCCGGTCCAAGGCCGACGTGGGTCCGGTGTATTCGCCAACCCACGACCTGACCGTCCGCCGCGACAAGGACGACACCCGCCACGTTACGGCCGAGTACAAAGCCAGCAACACGCTGCCGCGGATCGACTTCCAGTTGTACTACACCGCCAGCAGCGAGCAGATCGGCGCCTCGTTCTTGGCTCACCAGCCCGATCCCCAGCGGGACGGGTACTTCATGCTGCTGGCCTCGCCCAACCCCCGGCACGCCAAGGTCAGAGCTGTCGCCAAGGACATCGTCCTCACGCTGGATACTTCCGGATCGATGGGCGGAGAGAAGATCCGCCAGGCGAAAGAGGCGGCCGCCCACGTGCTGAAAAATCTCAACGACGGCGACCGCTTCAACGTGGTGGCATTCTCGGACGGGGCTGAGCCGTTCTTCAAGACGCTTCAGCCGGTCAACGGCGAGTCGCTCAAAGAGGCGATGGACCGCCTCGACCGACTGGAAGCTTCCGGCGGGACGGCGATCCACGACGCGCTGATGACCTCGCTGGGGATGTTCTCCGACAAGGGTGCGAAGCGTCGCCGCAGCGCCCGGCCGGTCTACGTGTTGTTCATGACCGACGGGCTGCCGACCATCGGCGAGGGCAACAAGACCGAGGAGAAGGTGATCGTCGCCGACACCGGCAAGGCCAACTCCATGGACGCCCGCATCTTCACCTTCGGGGTGGGCTACAACGTCAACACCCGCCTGCTGGATCGCATTACGCTGGACAACGGCGGGCGAAGCGCCTACGTGAAGGAAAAGGAGCCGATCGAGTCGAAGATATCCTCCCTGTACCGCAAGATCCGCAACCCGGTGATGACCGACGTAACGGTCGAAGTCTCCGGGCTGCGGTTGACGAATACCTACCCCCGCGAGGTCGGGGACCTGTTCGAGGGCGACCAGATTACCCTCGTCGGCCGATACGACGCCGGAGACGCCAAGAAACTTCGCGGCGCCGCAACCGGCCCGGCCCGCGCCCAGTTGACCGTCAAGGGCAACTACCTGGGCAAGCCCAAGGGCTTCGAGTACGAGGTGAACGTGGTCCCGCCCGGCCGCGACTTTCGTTACGAATTCGTGGAGCAACTCTGGGCCACCCGGCGGGTCGGCTTCCTGCTGGAGCAGATGCACCACAACGGCGAGGAGCAGGAATTGGTGGACGAGGTCATTCGACTGTCGCGGGAATACGGGATCATGACGCCCTATACCAGCTTCCTTGCCGACGAGGAATCGCAGGTTGCCTCCGGCGAGAAACTGCGAGGCCGATGGATGAAGGAAAACAGTGCCGACATGGAAAGCCACACCGGCGTCGGCGGCGTGCGGAACAGCACCAACCGCACGATGCTCGCCGAGGCGAAGCGTCCGGCGGTCAATGCTCAGGCCGACAAGGGCGGCGCCGATGGCACGCCCGGCAAGCTGGGTTACTCCGCGGATGGCGGTTTTACGGGCGGCAAGACGGAAGTGGTCGGCACCGTCCGCCAGGTGGGCAAAAACACACTCTACCGCCGCGGCAAGCAGTGGTTGGCCAACGACGCTTCCCGCCTGGACGACGAGAAGCTCAAGGAGGCGATCGAGGTCGAGCGGTTCAGCAAGGAGTATTTCGAGCTGGTCCGCGCCAACGACGTCGCCGAGAACCAGGTTTTCGCCTCCCAGCGGTCGTCGGAGGAACTGGTGGTCAAGCTTCGCGGGACGGTGTATCGGATCAAGTAAGCCGCGTCACTGCGGCATGCCGACCTCGTGATCGCCGGGCCACGTCCGCCCGTTGCGACACCTGCAAGCCCCGGTCGACGGGTAACCCCCGCCGGCCGGGGCGTCCTGTTGAAGAGCATCAGAGCAGCGCAGCAAAGCGGCCCGCTTACCGCACGCTCCTGAGGGACTCCACGATTGCCTCGGCGTGTTTGCCGACCACGTCGTCCTTTCCGCCGGCCTCGGCCAGCAGGACCCGCGAGTCGGTCACGTACATCGCCAGCAGGTAGCGGAACGTCGCCCCGCGGCTGCGGGTGGTAAAGGTCATCAGCGTGCCCTCGTGCCCCCCGGCGGATGTAATATCCTGTTCCTTCTGCAGTTGGTACCCGCGGGCGACCAGTTCACTGCCGACGGCTTCGCGCCAGAACGCCAGCGTGCCCTTCTTGAGGTTCTCCCGGGTCCGCAGCCCCACCACAACCCCGTCGGCCGAAATTCCCCGTACCTCGTAAGGGGGACGCTGGCTCTCCTCGACGTGGACGAAGTCCTTGGGAATATCCATGCGGCCGGCGGGCAAGCAACCTCCCAGGGCCATCGCTCCCAACAGGACGGCAGGCAGAAGCTTTGTGATTCTCATGGCAGATTCCTTTCCGGTTGTTTCCGGTTCAGTAGATTTCCCTGTCGCCGAAGCGCAGCAGTTCCTGGAGGCCCACTTCCTTCAGCCAGCGGATGGGCAGCTTCACGTTGAGCTTGGGCGGCACATATTCCACCGCGCCCTGCAGTTGGATGCTCAGCGTCGCGAAGGCAACCTGGTTCTCCAGCAGCCGCAGTGCCCCTTCGAGCTTGTCGATTTCGGTCAGCAGGCGGGTGAGTTCCTGCTCGACCTTCAGGGCGTCTTCGACCTTCTCGGCCTTGGCCACCAGTTCCCGCAGACGGTCGGCCATTGCCTTGGCGTTGGCGAGTCGGGTTTCCAGGTCGAGGGACCGGTTGGTGACGTCCTGGGCGCGGATATCCCGTTGGGTCACGCTGCCGACGTCATCGAGCTTGCGGACCGCTTCGTTGAACCGCGCGGCCGGCACGCGAATGGCCATCTTCCGGCTGCTGAGCGTGTCCAGATACCCGCCCATGCTTTCGGCGAGGTCTTGGAGCTGCGACTGGGCCCGGCGGATCTCGCCTACCACCATCACGAAATCGCCGGTATAAACCATCTTGCGGGCATCGACCACGCTGAAGGTGGGCACCTGCTCTCCGGGCTCGACGGGGGGCGTGTCGGCAGCCCCGGCCGGGTGGGCCATCGACGCCTTGGGAGCCGAAGCCCTGTCGGCACTGGTGGAAAGCGCACCGGGCTTGCGGAATGCGTTCTGTCCGCATCCGCCGATGGCCGCGACGAGAACCAACAGGATCGGTACAGGGGTTTCTCTCATGGGCTTCTCCTTTCGGGGGCAAATACTCCCGCCGCGGGGTGATGCGCAACGAATTCTCCCGCCCGCCCCGTACCGGTAACGCGGTCGGCATTTGCTTGTGGGGGCATATTGTGTATCATGCCCCTTTCCCTGACGCGCAGGGAGCGGCTGGACAATGGCGAACCGGGAGGCGGTTGTGAGCGACGAGCTTCACCACGAGTGCGGCGTAGCGGCCTTGTACCTGTTGGACGAGGTGCCCGAAATGGCCGAGCCGGAAGGCATGGCCAGCGGGAGCCCCATGGACGGGAGCGTCTCGTTCATGATGCCCCAGATCCTGCTGGACCTGCAGAACCGGGGGCAACTGGCGGCCGGCATGAGCACCTACAATCGCCGGCGGGTCCAGTTGCTGGACACCTTCAAGGACGTCGGCACCGTCTCGGAGGTGTTCCGCATGTCCAACCCCACCGAGCACCACGGGATCATCGAGAAATACGCCGGCGTCGCCGCCATAGGGCACACGCGCTACGCCACCTGCGGGCTGGACGACCACCGCTACGCACAACCCTTCGAACGCCACCACGGCCGAACGTGGAAGTGGTTTGCCTTCGCCTTCAACGGCAACCTTGCCAACTACACGATCCTCCGCGATCGGCTGCTGGCCAAGCGCCACTACCACTTCACGCTCGACACCGACACCGAGATCGTCATGCACTCGCTGGCGTACCGCATGCGCGGGGACAAGCCCCCGGAACTGAAACGCATGGTCTCCAGCATGGCACGCAGCTTCGACGGGGCATACAATCTCGCCTTCCTCGACGGTATGGGACGCATGTTCGTCTGCCGCGACCCGCTGGGGTTTCGGCCGATGAGCTACGCGGTGCAGGGCCGGCTGTTCGCGGCCGCCAGCGAATCGACGGCGCTGACGAACCTGGGCTTCAAGAAAATCCATCACCTCCGGCCGGGGGAGATGGCGATTGTCGAGAACGGCAAGTTGCGGATCGAAACCTTCGCTGCGCGGCGGAACACCGCCCGGTGCTTCTTCGAGTGGGTCTACTTCTCCAATGTCGCCAGCACGATCGACGAGGTGAGCGTTTACCTCGCCCGGGCACGCTCCGGGCAGCGGCTTGCCGAACTGGAAGACCAACCCCTGGACGACGACTGCATCGTGGTCCCCGTGCCCGACACCGCCAAGGCCGCGGCCGACGCGTTCGCCTATGCCCTCAAGATTCCCTCGGTGGAGGGGCTCATCCGCAACCGGTACATCGGGCGGACGTTCATCCAGCCCAATTCCACCCGCCGGGCCAGCGCCAAGAGCAAGTACACGGCCTTGCCGGAAATCATCCGCGGGCGGCGGGTGTTCCTGGTGGAGGATTCGATTGTCCGGTCGACCACGCTCAAGACGCTGGTCAAGCAGATCCGCAACCACGCCGGGGCGAAGGAAATCCACGTGCGCGTCGCCTGCCCGCCGATCGTGGCCCCGTGCTTCTACGGGATCGACATGTCCACCCTCGGCGAACTGTTTGCACCGAACTTCACGCAGCAACGGTACAGGGGCAACCCCTCCGAGGAGATGATGGCCAGGATGGCCGAGGAACTGAAGATCGACAGCCTGCGGTATCTCTCGACCGACGCCATCAGCGAATGCCTGGGGATTCCCCGCGAGGATCTCTGTGTCGGTTGCGTGGCGGGCAAGTATCCCACCGACCAGGGCAACAGGCTGATGCGGTCGGCCAGGCGACGCAAGGGCAAGGACGACAAGGGACGAACCTACGAGTGACCGCCCCC
>JBKHHV010000144.1:0-9410 GCA_046539005.1 Phycisphaerae bacterium | reverse complement strand
ACGCGCTGGACGAGTCGGGGCAGACCGACGACACGCTGATCGTGCTGGCCGGGGACAACGGTCTGGCGGTGGGCCAGCACGGGCTGATGGGCAAGCAGAACCTCTACGACCACAGCGTGCGGGTGCCGCTGATCCTCGCCGGGCCCGGCGTGCCGAAAGGCCGCACCTCCGACGCCCTGTGTTACCTGACCGACCTGTACGCCACGCTGTGCGACCTGACCGGGCTGGATACCCCCACCAGCGTGGAAGGCCCGAGCTTCGCGCCCGTTCTGGCCGGCGGCGAGCCGCCCCGCAGCGAACTGCTGCTGGCGTACCGGCACCTCCAGCGGGCCGTGCGCGAACAGCGGTGGAAGTACATCGAGTACCGCGTGGACGGCAAACGGACCTGCCAGCTCTTCGACCTGCAGGAAGACCCCCACGAGATAAACGACCTCGCCGAAACCCCGCGCGGCCGAGAGCACGTCCAGCGTCTGCGACCCAAGCTCACGCGATGGCGCGATGAACTGGGCGACGATACGGAGTTCTGGGACGGCTTCGGGGAAAAGAACCCCGAGGCCTGACACAGCCGGCTGCCCTGTTCCTCCGTGAGGCATGGCAACATGCCGGTCACATCCCGTTTCCGCGCGCAATGCAGGAAAACAGCACGCGCGCTGCGTGTTCGGGCTCTTCTCTGCTCCGGGCTTGCCGTTACTCTGCCGGCTGGGCGGCCGGTGCGGGCGAAGTGCCGGACCGCCAGGGGCGAAGGATGCCCTTGGAATCCAGGTACGCCTCGCAACGGGTCATCATCCCCGCGTCGTTGCCGTGCCCGTCAAACTGCAGGCTCAGGAACGGCTTGCCCGAGGCCGACCGCACGAAGTGCTTGATGAACGAGTCGGGCCCGCACTTGAAGTTCGTCACGTAGATGATGTGCAGGTTCTCCTGCTCGCCCACGATCTTCGCGGCCGCCAGGATCCGTCGGCCGAGGTTCCAGTACATGTTGGCGTTCACGTCGCGGACCTCCACGTCTTCCAGGTCCAGGAAGTCCATGGGGATCACGTTCACGCCGTAGTAGTCGCGCAGCTTGCGTCCCACCGACAGGCAGATGCCGCCGTCGTGGATGTTGTACGGGCGCCCCACCAGCACGATACCCTGGGCTCCGGCGGCATGCAGGCGCTCCAGTTCCTTGCGTCCCTTGGCGAGCACCTTCGCCCGGAAGCGGTCCTGTGCGACGAACCCGGCCTCGGTGGCGCTGCGGACGGCGGCCTTGTCGATCTTCAGCACGTCGGCGAAGGGTGCATCGAGGAAGTAGCGGGTCAGTTCGCGGGCGACCATCTTCCGGCCTTCGCGGAACCGCACCAGCGGGGTGAGGAACTTCCCGGCCTGGGGTGCGATTCCCGGGCTCTGCCGCGTGACGAACGGAAGCGTCTGGTGCCACGGGCACAGGTGGGCCTCGTTGTGCAGCCAGCGGGTTTCCATGGAGAGGATGTTGGGCACCAGCACGGTGTCCACGCCCTCTTCCAGCAGCCGGGCGATGTGCCCGTGGGCGGCAATGATCGGGAAACACGGCTCGGCGACCACATTTTCCATGCCGGCCTTGATGATGCGGTTGTTGGTCGGCTCGCCCAGCACCACGCGGTAGCCCAGCTCCGCCAGCAGCGTCCGCCAGAAGGGCAGTTGCTCCCAGGCGAACATCGTCATGGGGATCCCGGCGGTGGGGGCATTCTCGGGCACCTCCGGCAGGTGGGCGTCGTCCATCAGGGCCTCGTGCCGGAAGGTAATCAGGTCGTCGATGACCGGTTCCGAGACGGCCTTGACCTGCTTGCGGAAGCGGTCGGAGCACTTGTCGCCCCAGTAGGTCTTCTCGCCCTCGACGGTGAACTCCTGGATCTGGCAGGCGTTGGTGCAGCCCTTGCAGGTGAACTCGCGCAGGGTGTAATCGACGGCCGAGAGGTCGTACCCGCGGAAGCTGGTGCCGGCGCGGGCGGCGCCGGCGGCGGCGGAAACGTACTGTCCGAGGCCCCTGCTTTCGACGTCGCCGGCCCCGGCCGGTATCGAGTGCATCTTGTCTCGTGCCAGCAGCGCCGCCCCGATCGCCCCCACCACGCCGTTGTGCGGCGGGACGATGATCTCCTTGCCGGTGACAATGCTGAAGGCCGCGGCGACCGCGTCGTTGTAGGCGGTGCCTCCCTGGAAGAAGATGCACTCGCCGATGGGTCGCCCGCGGACCACGCGGTTGATGTAGTTGTACACCACCGAGAACGCCAGCCCGGCCACCACGTCGGACTTGTCGGCCCCGCGCTGCATGGTGCTGTTGACGTCCCGCTCCATGAACACGGTGCACCGCTCGCCCAGGCGGATGGGCGACTCGCTGGACAGTGCCAGCTCGGCGAACTCACCCTTGATGGAGATGTCCAACTCTTCGGCCCGTTCCTCCAGGAAGCTGCCGGTCCCGGCGGCGCACGCCTCGTTCATGGTGAAGTCCACCACCACGCCGTCCTGCAGCGAGATATACTTGGAGTCCTGCCCGCCGATCTCGAAGATCGTATCCGGCACGCGCCCCTTCAGCAGCGTCCGGCCGACGTAGGTCGCGCCGGTCTTGTGGCAGGTGATCTCGTCGTTGATGGTGTCGGCGCCGATCAGCGCCCCCACCAGTTCGCGACCCGAGCCGGTGGTGCCCACCCCGCAGATGCGCACCCGCGAGCCGACCTGTGCCTCGATGTTCCGCAGGCCCTCGGTGACCACCTCGATCGGCCGACCCTGCGTGCGGGTGTAGATTTCGGTAATCAGCCGCCCGCTGTCGTCCAGCAGCACCAGGTTGGTCGAGACGCTGCCGATGTCGATGCCCAGGTAGGCGTCCACGGGCTTGTGGTCGTACTCGAACTCGTACGGCTTCACCCGATCGCGAAGGAGCACCACGTTGTCCATCGCCAGCGGATCGGTGCGGGGAAGATCGTCGGAGGCGGCGGTGTCGGCCGCGCGGACGTCGGCCATGTGCGTCAGGTCGGCCGACTGCTGCGAAACGCTTGCCGCGGCGGCGGCCCCCACGGCCGGCACGTGCATGAAATGCTCGGGAATCGTCAGTTCCGACTCGCCCAGGGCGAAGGTATCGCGCAGGGCCCTCACCACCGCGACGTTGGCGGCAACCCCGCCCAGGAACACCACCCGGCGCGTGACCGGGTGAGAGCGGACCACCGCGGCGCGGAAGTTCCGCGCCACCGCGTCGCACAGACCGCGGAGTACCTCGGCGGGGCTGAAGCCCTTCTGCTGGGCGTGGATCATGTCGCTCTTGGCGAAGACGCTGCAGCGACCCGCCACCTGGGCCGAACGCTCGGCCGAGAGGCAGATGTCGCCCACCTTTTCCACCTCGTAGCGCAGGCGGTTGCACTGCTGGTCGATGAACGAGCCGGTCCCCGCGGCGCAGTCACCGTTGGTGGCGTAGTCGACGATGGCGTAGCTACCGTCCTCGTTGCCCGAGAGGCGAAGGTACTTGCTGGCTTCCCCTCCCATCTCGAAGACGGTGGCGGCGTCGACGTCCATCGCCGCCAGGCCCATCGCGATGGCCTTGAATTCGTTGATCTCCTGGGCGCCCAGTTCCGCGGCGGCCGCGGCGGCGGCCCCGCCGGTGAGCGTCACGCCGTGGATGGTCTCCCTCCCCACGGCGCGGATGACTTCCTCCAGCAGTTCGGCGGCAGCTTCCATGGGGCGTCCGCGCGTGCGGCGATACTCGCTGATCAGCAGCGTCGTCCCCGCGGCGGGTCCGCGGTCAATAGGCCCGACCACCTCCCAGCCGGGCAGTTGAGGGTCGCCGCTATTCCGCGAGATAAGGGCGGCCGTGGCAGAGACCGCGCCGACATCGATTCCGACAAAGCAAGCCATCGTATGTGTGCTCCGTTTTTGTGATGGGCTCCGCACAGGTGAGTGCCCCCCGCGAGCTGCCCGCCTGCAGGCCGTCTCCGCCCCGGGCGTCTGTCTCGCCCGTCCGATGCTCCATCGGTCGCGGAGTCCTGATATTATGGCGCATGATCGCCGATCGGCCAAGAGTGTTTCCGTCGGTCCATGCTAACGTTTCGATACGCCGCATCCGCGCAGAAACCTATCCGGGAGGCCTCGGCGACTGCTTAATGGATGACTCGTCCGCGCGAAAAGCCCATCAAGTTACCCAAAGCCGAAAAACCGGCGGGCTTGCCTCCCTCGACGACAGGGTGGGAAAAAGAGGCGGGCGACCGGGTGTCCTCCTGCCCGGCCGCCCGCGTATTGTCCTGAGTCCCTCCACCTCGCTCGCAGGCGCCCGGCCGAGCCCTCCGGATCGGCCGTCACCCGCCCTCGCTTTGTTACCACAGTCCTCCTGGCAATCGACCCGCGGCGGCTCCTCCTTCTCGCCGGCTGCCCTCCGGCAGCCAGGCCGTCCTGCGGGACGGTCGGGGATGGGCATTCCCACGCACCGACGTTGCATGCTAGCATCGGCGGTTGCGGAATATCAAATCGAGTAGATGCTGATTCCGTGTTTGAGGATAAAATCCGTCCCCATGACGCGGTTTGACAACCTCCGCCCCGGCCGCTACGCTTTCGGCGACTCAGGAGAGACCATGACCCAACCGACCGCCGAATCCGCCGAGAAATTCACCTGTCCCCGTTGCGAGATGACCGTCTCCCCCGAGGCCGAGTTCTGCCAGCATTGCGGGGCGAAGATCGGCGAGCACAAGCATGTGCCCTGGTGGCACCTGCACCGCCGGATGTACGACTGGACGCTGGCGTGGGCCTACAAACCCTCGGCCGCGTATGCGCTGGGAACGTTGAGCTTCGCCGAGAGCAGCTTCTTCCCGATTCCGCCGGACGTACTGCTGATGCCACTGGTGCTGGGCAACCGCAAGCGGTGGATCCGCTATGCAGCCATCTGCAGCATCGCCAGCGTGCTGGGTGCGGTCGCGGGGTTCCTGATCGGCTGGCTGGCGTGGGGCGGCGGCATCGACCAGGTCTTCTTCCGCTACGTGCCGGGCTTTACGCCGGAGGTGTTCAACCGCGTCAGCGGGCTCTACGAGCAGTACAACTTCTGGATCGTTTTCACAGCCGGTTTCACGCCGATTCCGTTCAAGGTGATTACCATCACGGCCGGGGTGTTCGGCACCGGCGAGACGGTGTCCAACCCGTGGGTATTCTTCAGCGTGTTCCTGGTTGCCTCCATGATCAGCCGTTCGGCGCGGTTTTTCCTGGTGGCGGGGCTGATGCGCCTGTTCGGGCCGAAGATCACCCCGTTTATCGACAAGTACTTCAACTGGCTGGCGCTGCTGTTTACGGCGCTGCTGGTGGGCGGTTTCGTGGTCATCAAGCAGTTCGCGCACTGAGATTGGCCTGCCTGATAGAATGACAGCGAACCGACGCAGTATGCAATGACGGGAGGCGCGGGATGATAATCTCTGCTGAAGATCGTGCGAAACTGGTGTCGCTGGCCCGGCAGGCCGTGGAGGCCGAGGTGCTGGGCAACCAGCGTCCGATGCTGACGGGGCTGGACGGGCTGCTGGCCGAGAAACGCGGGTGCTTTGTGACTCTGACCAACCAGGGACGCCTCCGCGGGTGCATCGGCACGTTTCAGCCCCGCGGGCCGCTGGGGGAGATGATCGTGGAGATGAGCAAGGCCGCCGCCCGGGACCCGCGTTTCACCATGGACCCGATCACCCCGGAGGAACTGGAGTCGCTGTCGATCGAGGTCTCGGTGCTCAGCCCGCTGGTGGAAAGCGACGCCCCGGAGGAGATCGAAGTCGGTCGTGACGGGATATTCATCGTCGGCAAAGGCTCCAGCGGCTGTTTCCTGCCGGAGGTCGCCACCGATCAGGGGTGGACCGCCACCGAATTTCTGGACTACTGCTGCGCCCACAAAGCCGGCCTGCCGCCCGGTGCGTGGCGCGACCCGGACGTGAAGGTGTATGTCTTCACCTCCGAGAAGTTCGATCACTGAACTTCGCAGGCACTTTCTCTTAGTGGTAAGTACATCTGAAGAAGCAGCCAGGGCTTGAGTTCGTTTTCTTGAGCACGCGAGAGACGGTGTCTTTGGATACCGCATCCACGTACCCCAAGCGGACCATGCGATCCGCCAGCAGCCGCAACGTCCAGCGACTTCGGCCTTCGGGCGGCTCTTGGCACGCCAGAGCAATCAAGTGGGCTTCGCCGTCTCCGTCCAAGGCGCGGGCGTACTGGCGACGCGGCTTGTGACGTTCCAAGGCCGACGTCAGCCCTTCTTGCGGAATTACCGCCCCCTTCGCGGCCGGCCGGGGGAAGATCATGTGGTCAGCGCATACCACACCGCCGCCACGGCGGTAAGCTGGATCAGCACGATCGCCCAGAAGGTCAGGCGGAAGGAGAGCTTGCGGGTCTTGTGGCGAAGTGTCCAGCGGCAGAGCAGCGCCGCCGGGCTCCCGCCCAGCAGAGCGACGACCTGCAACACGATCTCCGGCACCCGCGCCCTGCATCGGGAGGAGGCCCACTTGTCGTAGGCATACAGAATCGCAGCCGAAAGGTTCATGCCCGCAAGCGCCGCCGCCCACCACCACTGTCGCCCCAGCCAGGCGGTTCCTGCCACGCCCGACACCAGCACGGCGACAATCGCCAGCAGCGCGAAGGTGCGCCGGGGGTGATGGCGCCTGGGGGGCAACGGCATGGGGCTTACCGCCGCTTCGATTTCAGCAGGGCCTTTCGCCACTCTTTGGCGAGTTCCTCGTAGGTAAGCCCGTAGGCCTCCTTGAGGGCCTCCTCGCCGCTGAGCGGCTTGGCGCGTTTCTTCCTGCGGTCGTCGCCGTCGTCATCCTCGTCCTCGGGCCCGACCTTCATGAGGTTGAAGAACCGGATGAACGCCTTGCGATCGCGCGCGATGAGGTAGCGCACCAGCGACTGGGCCGCCCCGTAGTCGAACGCCTCCAGTCCCACACCCTTGAACACCGGCATGACGCTTCGGCCGTTCTTGAGTGCCTGGGCATGGGCGATCTTCATCTTGTACGAAGCGTTGGACTTGGGCACCAGCGTCGAGGCCATGTACTCGGCGAGCCCCTCGTTGACCCAGGTGGGAACCCCTCGGTTGGAGCGGTAGCGGGCGACAAACCCGTGGGTGGTCTCGTGGGTGAGCAGTTCGTAGAACCAACTGCGGTTGCGGGTGGGCCCCATGACCACGAACACCATCCCGTTCCCGCGACGCCCGCAGTAGCCCGAGGCCTTGGTGAACTTCTCGAGCTTCATCACGTCGCGGGTGAATTTCTGGTACTCGTCCTCTTCCCAGAAGCAGAAGATCGCCGCCTTCCCTGCCCAGATGTTCTGCCGGGGCGGAATGGCGAACTGCTTGCACAGGCCGGTGTAGAGCTTCTCCAGGGCGCGATGGATGCCCTTGTCGTCGCTGGGCTTGAAGGTGCTGTAGACCCAGAAGTGGTCGGTCTCGGAGAACCGCGCCTTGGCGTTGATGTTCTCCTTGACGTACTCGAACCACTCGTCGGCCTGCTTGCGGTTGGCAGCCACCTGCTTGTCGGAGACCTCCCGCGCCATGCGGGGCTTGCCGCCGGTCTCCTCGAATTCCTTTCGGAACGCGGCGACCTTGGCTTTGTAGCTCTTGTCGAGCCGCTCGGCGAGGTCGAACTCGCGCTGGGCGTTGCGGGACAGTTCCAGTCGGGTGCACAGCTTGCCCAGTTCGAAGTGACTCTCGGCCTTGGAGAGATCCATCGTCTCGCGGTGGGCAACGTAGACGCTGACAGGCTTGAGTTCCTCGACATCGACGGTCTTCTCCTGGCGGTCCTTGCCGGTCAGCAGGACGATCTGCTCCTGGTCGGCGCTCTTGACCACGCCGTAGTACCGCGAACCGTCGGCCCGCATAAGCACCACCGGCTTGCGGTCGTCCAGCTCGTCTGGCCGCGCCGGCAGCGCAGGAACCGTTACAATCGCCAGCGCCGTCAGTAGATACCGTCGGATACATCGAGATAACATACGCACTCTCCCTGTTGGGTCACGCTTCGGGACCGGGCTATTGTAGCACAGAGATCACCCGATCCGCCCCTGTT
Organism: Phycisphaerae bacterium; assembly: GCA_046539005.1. Taxonomy (GTDB): domain Bacteria; phylum Planctomycetota; class Phycisphaerae; order SM23-33; family SM23-33; genus CAZFPT01. Next base: position 1,398 of record JBKHHV010000144.1, on the reverse strand, counting down.
CATGACGTACGGAAAGTCTGAAGGGTTTCCACAAAACCCGGAGCCCCATCGGCACATCGGCACGCCCACCCCGGCGGCCGACCCGGTGGTTACTTGACCTTCGTGGCGTGGACGATGAACGTCGAGGCCATGAACATCCCGCGCCAGTCGGTCGGGTCGTCTTCCATCCGGGCCGAGAGGCGGCGAAACTCCTCGGGGAACACGTGCTCGAAGATCGGCGGCATGGCGTGGAAGTGGTAGTAGTAGAGGCACTCCAGGCGCAGCCCCACCGGTTCCAGCACCTCCCGGGCGACCGTGAGGGGGTTGTGGAAGGTGGTGTGGATGTTGAGGTCGTCGATGGTCTTGAACTGCCGCTGCACACCCTCTTCCTCGGCGAACCGCGAGAGCAGGAAGTCGTTCACGCGCGAGCGGGCGTCGCCGGAGTACTCGTCCTTGGGCAGCATGTTCTGCCAGATGAACCACGGGGTGTACTTGTTCATGCTGAACAGAGAGAACAGGTCGTTCCGCAACGAAAAGATGAAATGCCCCCCGGCCGTCAGCAGGTCGGCGAGGTTCTTCATGGTGTCCATGAACTCGCGGGCGTAGTAAACGGCGCCCAGTGCAACCAGGCAGTCGAAGTCGCCCTTGGCGATCCCCCGGACGTTTTCCATGTTGTTGCGGTGCACGCGCGACTCGGCATGCCCCCCCTGGCGAAGGTTCTTCTGAGCTTCGAGGATCATCTCCTCGGCGAAGTCGAAACCGTGGGCGTCGTGCCCTTCCTCCAGCATCGCCACCAACGGCTGACCGCTCCCGCAGCCGACGTCCAGTATCTTCCGGGGGCGGATGCGGCCCAGCAGCGCCAGCACCGTCCGCAGCCGAAAGCGATTGGCCGGGTACTTCTCGGTGTAATCGTCGCGGTACTGCAGGCCGTAATCTTTGGCCATCTCGTCGAACTTGATGAATCCGTCGATCTTGCGTTCGGTCATGGTGTCGTCCTCGTTGTTACGGCTTCGGCCGAGGCAAGGGGCGATCCGGCCCGACCGGCGAGCGTGCGCGATATCCTATTCTCTCTCTTCCTATCGGCAGCCGACCTCTTCGAGCAGACCCTCTTTTTGCAGTCTTTGGACCGCCTCGATGCAGGCGGGCATCGGCTGACCGATCGTGTCGGCCACCGCCAGCAGGTCGCGCGTCCCGTCGCAGTAGGCCAGCAGATCGCGGACGAGCGCCACCTGCGCCACGTTGGTTCGCGCTCCCAGTGTGGGGTAGAGCCCACGTTTTCCCAGTTGCGGCTCGCACAGCACGGTATTGCGCCAGGTGCGGTTGTGCTCCAGGCAGTACAGGCAGGTCTTCGCCACGTGATATCCGCCCGCCAGCCCGCGCGGGGTGACCACCGTCAGGTCATCCAGCGACGTGTGATAC
>JBKHHV010000143.1:0-9481 GCA_046539005.1 Phycisphaerae bacterium | reverse complement strand
GCGGCATTCAGCGCCAGCAGGTTGGTCTGGAAGGCGATCTCGTCGATGGTCTTGACGATCTTGGCGGTTTCGTCGGAGGAGTTCTTGATGTCCCCGATCGCGCGGGTCATCTGCTCCATCGTGTCCGAGCCCTTCTGGGCACTGGCGGAGGTCTGTCCGGCGAGGTTCTCGGCCTCGTTGGCGTTGGTGGCGTTCTGCTTGGTCATCGAGGACATTTCCTCGACGCTGGCGGTCGTTTCCTCGATGGAGGCGGCCGCCTCGGACGCCCCACCGGCCAGCGACTGGCTCGCAGAGGACACCTGCTGGCTGGCCGCGGCGGTCTGCTCGGCCCCGGCGGTCAGCGACTGGATGATGCGGTTGACCGGCTTGGTGATTCCGCGGGTGATAAAGAACGCCAATGCCGAGCCCACGAGCACCGCGACGATCGAGGCGAGGATCATGACCGTATTGGCGGTGGTCATCACCTCCTGCATCTTCTGCTGCTGGACGTTGCGGACCGTGGTAACGGTGGAGACCAGCGTCTTGGCGAGGGAGACCATCTTGTCCATCTCGTCCTGGCGTCGCTTCTGTGCGTTGGCCCAGTCGTCGACGGCCTTGCCGTAGTCGGTGGCGTCGCCCTTGACGGCGGCGACGGCCTGGCGGTCCTGGTCGGTGGTCACGTTGCGGGCCAGTTTGTCACAGAGAGCCAGCATGTCCGCGAAGGTCTTGCGGTTGGCTTCGAGCTTGTCCCAGTCGTTCTGATACATGAAGTCGCGTCGGGCCATGCCGGCGTATCCGCAGTAAGCGATCAACTGGTCGGCGTCGTCGGCATTCTGCAGTGTGCGGGCCACCTTGGCGGCGTATTCCGTTGTGACGGTGGCGAGCTGCTTCTTCTGATCGGCGCGGTAGTCGTCGATGGCTTTGACCAAGCTCCCGGCGACCGGGATCATCCTGTCGGCGATCTCCTGGCCCGGAGTCTTGACGTAGTCGCGGACGAGCTGCCCGTACTGGGCGTAGTAGTCCTTGATGCTGTCGAGGTCCGCCTGGTGTTCGGCGTCGGAGTGGCGCGAGCGCAGGTCGGCGACCAGCGCGAGCACCTTCTTGTTCATCGCTTCCCACTGCTCGAACGTGTCCTTGTCGTACTTGTTCATCAGCTTGATCCGCAGGCTCTTGACCTCAAGGATCATGTTGAGCATCTGCATGGCATCGTCGGCCTTGGCGGTGTGGTCGGCGATCTCGGCGTCCCGCTGCTTGAGCAGTTTCTCGTAGTCGGCCTTCTGGTCGGCACGAAACTGCTCGCACACTTCCACGAGGTCACCGGCCGACTTGCCCATCGTCGTGGTCAGGTTCTTCATTTCGTCCTGGATGCGGACCACGTCGTTGAATGCCTTGAGGTAGGTGTCGGCGGCGGTGCGGAAGTCCTCCACCTGCTTGCGGTCGGTCGGGTCGGTGAGAACAGCCAGCAGGTTGCCGCTGACTTCACCCATCTTCTTGAACGCTTCGTTGTTCTTCTGGGCGAACTTGTTGTCCGCGGTGGAGATGTAGTCCCGCCGCGCCGAGGCGGCCGTGCCGATCAGTTCCATCAGTTCGGCGGCCCCGTCGGCCTTGGTGACGGTGGTGTCGGTGCTCTTGAGGCCGGTGAACCCCACGGCCGCGACCACGATGGTCAGCACCAGAACAATGCCGAACCCGCCGGCGATCTTCGTACCCAGTCTGAGATTCTTGAACATGCCACATCCCTTTCTTCTGCCATTGGTCTGCACTTCAGTGGATGAGCATCCCCCCCATAATGGAGATGCCTCCCCGAGACACCCATAACTTCGGCGATTTACGCAGCCCCATGAAAAACCAATAGTTAGCGACTTGTGTGTACAAAATGTGTAGGTGAAATACACACTGGCTTCGCTCGGGGGCCGCGTCCCCGTCAGCCGGCGTGGCGGGCATCAAGCAGTTGCTCCAGGTGGGAAGCGAGGTTAACCTTTTGCCCCGTAATGCCTAACTTCTGGCGGATGCGGGCCCGGTGGGTGTTCACGGTGGCAGGGGAGATACTCTCGATGTGGGCGATCTCCTTGGCCGAAAGACCACGGCGGACCAGTGTGCAGACGCGCACCTCGGCCGGAGAAAGCGCCGACAGCGGGTCTGCCCCGGTCCGCTCCAGCGGGGAGACCGCCTCGCGGATCCCGTCCAGGAGGGCTTGCAGGTACTCCCGGCCGTGCTTGTCGAGGCGTTCTTCCAGGCGACCGGCCAGGGGCAGCAGTATGCGGTCGATCTCGCCGCGGATCCGGTCGGCCGTCTCGAATCGTTCGCGACGTATCCCGGCCATCAACTCCTGCAGGGCGATGTTTTTTCGCTGGAGTTGGGCGTTGGCCTCTTTCAGGTCGGCCGTCATCCGTTTGCGGTCGGTAATGTCGGCGCTGGTTCCGACGATCCGCAACGGGCTGCCGTCGCTGCCGCGTTCCATCACCTGTCCGTTGCTGCAGACCCACAACCAGCGGCCGCTTTTGTGGGCGATGCGGAACTCGGCTTCGAACCGGTCGGCCGACCCGTCGAACAGGGGGGCGATGGCGTTGTTGAACAGAGGAAGGTCGTCGGGATGCACCATGCTCTCCCACAGCTCCACCGTGGGAGTGACCTCGCCGTCCTCGTATCCGAGCATCGCATACCAGCGAGGGCTGAGGTAGGTCTGGCCGGTGCGAAGATTGTAGTCCCACAGGGCCTCGCGGGTGGCTTCCAGCGCCAGTTGCAGACGCTGCTGACTGTTGCGCAGGGCGAGTTCGGCGGCCTTGCGGTCGGTGACGTCGATAATCGCCACCGCCACGCGGCCGTCGGGGTCGCCGGGTTCGATGGGCGAGACCTGCACGTGGGCATCGAACGTGCTGCCGTCCTTGCGGACGTACCGCGTCTCGGTGAGCCCGATGCCTTCCTGGCCCATCCACCTGTAGACGTGTTCGCCCACCCGGGTGTATTCCAGTTCCGTTTCGTACAGCAGGCGGATGCTTCGACCGAGGAGTTCGTCCGGCGGGTAGCCCAGCATGCGGCTCATCTCGTCGTTCATCCACATGAATTGCCGGTTCCGCAGGATGCCGAAGCCCACCGGCGCCGCACGCAGCGTACTGCGAAGCTTCTGTTCGCTCAGCCGCAGAGCTTCTTCGGTCGCCCGGTGCTCGGACGTGTCCCGCACCGCGCCCACCACGCACGATCGGCCGTTGATTTCCGCACTGCGGAGCGTAACGTCACACCAGGCTTCCCCGCCCTGGGTGTTTGTGAACAGCCAGTCGAACCGAAGTTGCCCCAGCCGTGCCGCCTGGGCAACGTGGGCCCGCGCCTCGACCGGTCCGTAGGGCGATTCGCCGCGGATGAACTCCTCCAGCGACATGCCGACCAGTTCCTCGCGGGCGTGCCCGTAGAACTCCTGGGCGGCCTCATTGGCGTCAAGCAGGGCTCCGGTGGCGGCATCGTGCACGATCAGTGCCTCGCCGGTGGCGTTGAAAATTTCGCGGTAGCTCCGCTCGGAATGGAGTAATTCCGCCTCGGCCTGCTTCTGGCCGGTCATGTCGGAGAAGGTTACCACCGCTTCCCGGCGGCCGGTCGGGCTGACCAGCAGTTGGGTGTCGATAAGGAACCAGCGTTTCCGCTCGCTGCCCTGGCGGGTAAAGCCCAGCACCAGTCCCTGAATCGGGTTTCCTGAAGCCAGCGTAGCCCGCGAGGGAAACTCCGTCGGGGGCAACTCGAGGCCGTCTTCGCTGAAGGCGCGAATGCCCAGCCCGTCGAGATCCTTGGCGAGGATTTCCTCCTGGGTGGTTTCCAGTTTGCGGCAGGCGGCAGGGTTCACGTGGGTGAGTCGCCCGTCTTCGCCGCGCACCAGAACGCCGGCCGAGACGGCGTCGTAGATACCCCGCATCCGCGCGGCCATGCAGGAGTCGGCATTCCGCGCGTCGGACGACTGCGCGCAGCGCCAGGCACCGCTGGATGCACCGGACGCCAGCCAGAGAAGCAGCGGGAAAACTCCTGCGATCGCCGCCACGACCGTCAGGAATGTGTCAGGACGCGCGCAGGGAAACTGCGCACAGAAACCATCGAGAAATACCAATCCGCACTGCACTGCAATCCTCGTTCATCGGTCTGCAGGCTATTCTTCTGCCTTAGCCCCCGGGAGAGCGGTTTTCCCCGCGGCCGCTTTCCCTGCCTCCCCGGCGTCCCGAAGGAACTTCCCGGCCGGTTCGGCCCCTTCCGCGATCCGGACCCATCCGGTACCGCGACAGGCTCATATCGGAGCGGCGGAAAGTCAAATGCAGGGAATGAGCGATTCTTGACAAAGTCACCCGCGACGGGTCTGGGCCGGGCGTGCCTGCGGCCCCCCGCCTGGCGGCCGGACGAGAGGCGTCCTTGTAGAACGCGGGCAGCGAGGCTACACTGTTTCGCCTTCAGTAGCCCCGGAAACGAGGAGACGCATGGATTTCTTTCGATATCAGGACAACGAACTCTACTGCGAAGAACTGCCCGTGGCAAAGATTGCCGAGCAGGTGGGTACCCCGGCGTGGGTCTATTCCAAGGCGACCCTGCTGGACCACTACCGGAAGATCGCCGATGCCTTCGCCGAGTTGAAGCCGACCATCTGCTTCTCGCTGAAGTCGGTGGCGAACCTGCACGTGCTGAAGATGCTGGCGGCCGAGGGGTGCGGGTTCGACGTCACCAGCGGTGGCGAACTGACCCGCGCCCTGGAGGCCGGCGACGATCCGAAGAAGATCGTTTTCGCCGGCGTGGGCAAGACCGACGACGAGATCCGGCTGGGCATCGAGAGCGGGGTCGGCGCCTTCAACGTGGAGAGCGAGGCCGAGTTCGAGAACCTTTCGCGCATTGCGGCCGACATGGGCAAGCCGGTGCGGGCGGCGCTGCGGGTGAACCCCGATGTCTACGACCCCAAGACTCACACCTACACCGTCACCGGCAAGAAGGAGAGCAAGTTCGGGGTGGACATCGAACGGGCCGTGCGGTTCTTCCATACCTACGGGAAGGACAGGCACGTCACCCTCGACGCCATCCACATCCACATCGGTTCGCCGATCTACTCGCCCCAGCCGTACGTGGAAGCCATCCAGCGGACGCTGGAACTCATCGAGCGCCTCAAGACCGAAGGCCACGCGGTAAAGATGCTGGACATCGGCGGGGGTTTCGCGGCCGACTACGAAGAGGGCGCCAGCCCCGCGGCCGCGGTGTACGCCCGCTCGATCGTGCCGCTGCTGAGGGGCACCGGGCTGGAGATCGTACTGGAGCCGGGGCGAAGCATTGCCTGCAACGCCGGCATCCTGGTCGCGGAGGTACAGTACGTCAAGACCGGCGGCGACCGGAACTTCGTGATCGTCGATGCGGCGATGACCGACCTGATCCGCCCCGCCCTCTACGGCGGCGAGCATTTCATCTACCCGGTGCGACCCAGCGACGGAACCCTGCCCGAGCGACGCATGGACTTCGCACCGGCCGACGGGGTGAAGGTGGACATCGTCGGCGGGGTGTGTGAGAGCAGCGACTTCCTGGGCAAGGACCGGGTGCTGCCGACGATGCGTCGCGGCGATCTGCTGGCCGTCTTCGGGGCCGGGGCGTACGGCTTCACGATGTCCAGCAACTACAACACCCGCCCGCGCGGCCCGGAGGTGCTGGTGGACGGCGACCGGTTCCGGATCGTCCGTCGACGCGAGACCTACGACGACCTGCTGGCACTGGAGCGGGAAATGGCATAGCCCCGCGCACGCGAAGGGCCAACATCGGGCGGCGGAGCCAAGGCTTCCTCGCCCGTTTTGTATTGGGCGAATGCGGCAGGGGGGAAGGTGGATTGACCGGGTTACCGGCCGAGCGCGGCCGCCGTGCGAGGCCGATACCGCATGTACAGCAGCACTTCGATGCCGACCATGACGGCGTTGAGGGCGTAGAGGGCGGTGACCGGTTCCAGGTAGCTTTCGGCCTGCATGCGGAAGAGCTTGGAGACGATCCCCGCCAGGTACCCGCAGAAGATCAGCACCAGGAACGGCAGCGATTTGCCTTCCACCCGCTTGACCCGCAGCGTTTTGAGGATCGCCACCGGCCAACCGAGTCCGAAGCAGATCAGCATTGCCCCCTCGAACAGTTGGGCTCCATAGAACTGTGCAAGCATCGGCTTGTCGCTCCGTGATAAAAGAGCGGACGCAGGATCGCTCCTGCGCCCGGGGTTCTCTGTATTCTGCCGGGGGGGAGGCCGCCCGGTCGTGTCGTCTACGACGTTCCGACGGCCAAGATCACCGCCCGTCTTTCCCCGCCGGTGGCGAGGGTGTGCTTCTCGCCGGCCGCGGTTGCCGCCATCTGTCCGGTCGGCAGCGGATGGGCGTCGCTGTCGGCAGCGATGTCTACCGCGCCGGTCACCACGTAGTAGGTCCACTCGCCCTTCTCAACGACGAGTTTCTGGTTCGGCTCCATGCAGATCAGGCAGGAGGAAATTCCGCTCCCCTCGTGCAATTGCACGCGCTGGGGTCTTGCGGAACTGAAACGGGCCTTGGCGATCGCGTTGATCGTGTCCATGCGCACCTGTCTGCCCGGCCGGGCTTTGGGTCAGTCGACCACCATCTCTTGTCCCACGGGGATCGGGTCGGTCTTGACCTTCTTGGTTCCCTTGTACTCGGTATCCTTGTCGAGGACTCTCCCCTCCGGGATCAGGACATTCAGTTTCGAGTCGGTGTCTTCGTGGATCTGCAGTTTCCCGCCGTAAGGACCGGCCGTCCACTGGTACCAGGTGGGCAGGAAGTCCTTGTCTTCCTTCACTACGGTCTTGAGGGTGCCGCCTGCACCGACGGTTCCCAGAGGCATGCCCGCGATACCACGTTCGGCCCATTCCACCTGCAGGTCCTGGGTGGTGGTGTTCACAAACGTGACCTCAACCTTCTTGTCACATCCGGTCGCCAGTGCGGCGGCCACAACCAGAAGGCCTGCGGTGATCGTCTTCCGTATCATCCTTATCTCCCTTACAATTGCCAGGTCGCGGCCGCGCCGGGCTCTCCGTGGGGCGTCCGTTGCCTCCGAATCCGGAAAGCTACGCGGCTGCGCGGGTTCAGGACATGCAAGCGAAGCCATAGCTTCGCCCACGACATTATAGCTGGCAGGCGGGGGGTGCAACGTATATTCTCCCCGCGGCGCGACGGATCGCGCCCGGCGTTTACCGGCGGCAATCGGGACGCGCGCAAGTTGTTACGCAAGGAGGCGGACTTCCCACGCCCGATCTGCTACAATTCGCCTTGGCGTTTTTCGCGAATCCCTGACTCCGGACCGATCATGATTATTGCTCTGGCCCAGTACAACCCCATCGTGGGGGATATCCCTGGTAATACGGCCCGCATGGCCGAACTGATCGACCAGGCCCGCGCGCAAGGTTCGGACCTGGTTGCATTTGCGGAGCTTTCGGTGCCCGGTTACCCCCCGCGCGACCTGCTGAGCAAGGACCGTTTCGTCGCCGAGAATGCCCAGGCCGTCGCCGAACTGGCCGATCACTGCCGGGGCATTGCGGCCCTGGTGGGCTATGTTCGTCCCAACCCCGGGCAGGGCAGGCCTTTACAGAACGCCGCGGCACTGCTGGCCGAGGGGGAGATTCGCCAGGTGCACGTCAAGGCGCTGCTGCCCACCTACGACGTGTTCGACGAAACCCGCTACTTCCAGCCCGGCGGCAAGGGACCCGGCGGCGTGCTGGAGATCGAAGGTCGGCGTATCGGGCTCAGCGTCTGCGAGGACCTCTGGGACGCCGAATCGCTCGGGCGAGAACTGTACGGCGACGACCCGGTCGGACGTCTTGCCGAGCAGGGCGCCGAGATCATTCTCAACATGGCGGCCAGCCCCTACCAGATGGGCAAGGCGGCCGTCCGCGAAGAACTCTTCCGCCGGCAGTCCAGGCGGGTCGACGCCCCGATCATCTACGTCAACCAGGTGGGTGGCAATGACGAACTCGTCTTCGACGGGGCCTCCAGCGTGGTTATGCCCGACGGAACCGTCGCGGCCCGGGCCCGAAGCTTCGAGGAAGACCTGCTGCTGGTCGATCTCGACGATGTATCGGCTGCCCGGGTCGAGCCATTGCAGGAACCGACCGTCCGGCTCAAACGGGCGATCGAACTCGGGCTGCGGGACTATGTCCGCAAGTGCGGGTTTTCGTCGGTCGTGCTGGGGCTCTCGGGGGGGATCGACTCGGCCGTCGTGGCCGTTCTGGCGGCCGACGCTCTGGGCCCCTCCAACGTGCTGACTCTCGCGATGCCCAGCCGATACAGCTCGCATCACAGCCTTGCCGACGCCGAGGCGCTCGCCCGCGCGAACAACATCCCCTACCAGGTCATCCCCATCGAGCCGATGCACCAGGCCTTCGAGAAGGGGCTTGCCGAAGACATCGACCCGGCCTCGGCGCAGGTGGCGGCCGAGAATGTGCAGGCCCGCATCCGCGGCACCATCGTGATGGCTTTTTCCAACGCCATGGGGCACCTGCCCCTGGCGACGGGCAACAAGTCGGAGATGTCGGTGGGTTACTGCACGCTGTACGGCGACATGTGCGGCGGGCTGGCGCCCATCGGCGACGTCTACAAGATGCAGGTGTACCGGCTGGCCGAGACCATCAACGAACTGGCCGGGCGCGAGCGGATCCCGCGGAATACCATTGTCAAGCCCCCCTCGGCCGAGCTGAAGCCCGACCAGACCGACCAGGACAAGCTTCCGGATTATGCTCTGCTGGATGCCATTCTGGAACGATATATAGAGCAGGACAAGACGGCAGGGCAGATCGCCGACGAGGGATACGACCCCGCCACGGTTCAGCGGGTGGTGCGCATGGTGGATGCTGCCGAGTATAAGAGGAAGCAGGCGGCCCCGGTGCTGAAAATGACCGCCCGCGCGTTCGGGCAGGGACGCCGGATGCCCATCGCCCAGCGATATCGCCCGGTTACGGAGTAAGCAGTGCAGGTAGTCTGTGGTCATTGTGGAAAAGCGGTCGATGCCGACATCGACGTGGGGCAGGGGCTCCAGTGTCCCCGCTGCGCCAGCAGGGTCAGCATTCCCGAGATCGGTGGACAGCTCAATGCCCCCCCGGACCCGGACGAGACGGCCGTGGTCGAGGCGATCGACATCTCCTTTGCCGACAAGGCACGCGAGGCGCTTCGCAAGAGCGCCAAGATCCACCTCTCCTGCGGTTCGTGCGGGAAGCACCTGACGGTTGGCGCCCGCTTGGCCGGCAGACGCGCCAAGTGCCCCAACTGCAAGGACCACATCCGCATTCCCTATCCCGACGACCAGGACGATTTCGAGATCGAGGCCTTGGCGATGGCGACCGACGTCGAGAGCGAGGAACTGGACCTGGGGAACGTGGACGGGGCAAACGTGGCGGCAGCGGCGCTACGCCAGGCCGAACAGCGGACGGCCGGTACGACCGGCAAGAGTTCCCGAAAGGCCGCGGCCGATCGCAGGCTGCAGGTGCGGGCCCTGGAGGCAAAGCGGTCGCGGCGGCGTC
>JBKHHV010000006.1:0-28559 GCA_046539005.1 Phycisphaerae bacterium | reverse complement strand
CAGGCCCCCTTCCACATGCTTCCGGCAGACGCCTTCGCGCTCGGCGGGCACCACGCGGCCGAAGTCGACCTTGACCACGTCGGCCAGGTCCAGCAGTTCGGCGCGGGGGTCGAGCCCGACAAAGTCATCCACGGCCAAACGATAGCCCAAGGCGTGGAGCAGTTCGCACGCCTGCCGGACGTCCGGGGTGGGTTCCACGGTTTCCAGGATCTCGATGGTAACGGCATCGCGCGGCAGCAGGCGCGGAATGTCCCGCTGCAGGAGGGTTTCCGAGAAGTTCACGAACGCCCATCGCCCGTCGGTGAGGTCTTCCAGGCCGATGGCGGTGAAGGTGTTGGTGAGCACTTCGAGCGTGGCGGTATCCGGGTCGGTGCCGTCGAAGCGGTTCTCGCGGCTGGATCGGAAGAGAAGCTCGTACCCATGCACCGTCTGATCCGGGTGGAAGATCGGCTGACGGGCGACAAACACTTCCAATGCGACGTTCTGTCCTTGCATGGCCATCCCCTTTTTCGCGACTTGGGAGCATGCTGCCTGACCTGCATCCTTGCCCACGGTTGCCCTCTGACGAAAAGGGCTATCGATTGCATCGACAGAGAACGTAAACATCTTGAGGAAATGCGGCTTGAAGCATAACAAAATGCGGCCGAACGGGGATCCGGTTGGATACTGCGAACTGCGGAAGGCGAGCGATGCGGGACTCAGTCGGCGGCGGCGCACAAAGGTTCCTTGACGCCCGGAGAGGCGATTCTGTAGAATCGGCCCGGCGTAGCGCTGCGGTGCGGGCACCAGCACACCAGCCGTATCTGTGCGGCCCGTGCAAACCTGCTGACAGGACACCCGCCCGAACGAGAGCCGCGATGCCGGTGTATTGGCATCGAAGCCCTGATCGACGTACGGTGCGTTGATCTGCCCCGGGCCTGCCGGGCCCCGCGGGTACGTGCTCACCCACACCTCAAACAACTGGCGTTCGGATATGGCACGGAAACAGCGAAAGAAACTCGGGGAAATTCTTGTCGAATGGGGGATTGTCACGCAGGCCGGGGTCGATGAGGCCCTCCAGCATGCCCAAGAGCAGCACCTGAGGATCGGTGAGGCGCTGATTGAGTTGGGGCTTGCCGAGGAGGCCGACGTCACCAAAGCGCTGGCGAGGCAGTACGACATGGAGTACATCGACCTCGACCAGAACGTCGTGGTCCCCAGCGAGATGGACATTATCCCCCAGGACCTCGTGCGCAAGCATCTGGTGCTGCCACTGTCCAAGGAAGGCGGGCGGATCAAGGTGGTCATCACCGACCCGCTGGACCTGGAGACGCTGGACATGCTGCGGTTCAGGCTGAATTGCGAATTGGACTGCTGCTTGGCGTCGCGCAGCCGCATGAGGAACTTCATCGAGAACTACCTGCGGTCGGACGTCAGCATCGACAAGACGATCGAGGACATCGAGCAGCAGTCGACCGAAGAGGCGATCATCGAACAGTCCGGCGAGGAGGCCCTGGACGAAGGGGCCGCCCCGATCATCCGGCTGGTGACGATGATCATCACCGAGGCGGCCAACATGCGTGCATCGGACATCCACATCGAACCGATGTCCAACCGCGTCCGGGTGCGATACCGCGTGGACGGCGTGTGCGTCGAACGGGATAACATTCCCAAGCGCATGCAGGGGGCGGTGATCAACCGCCTGAAGATTCTGGCGGGGATGGACCTGGCGGTGAAGCGCGTGCCGCAGGATGGGCGAATCAAGATGCCGGTGGGCGGGACCGACATCGACTTCCGCGTCTCGGCCCTTCCGAGCTACCACGGAGAGAGCGTAGTACTCCGAATTCTCCGAAGAGAGAGCGCCGAGGTCGGCCTTGCTGCCCTGGGCTTCGAGTCCGACTCCTACCAGACGTTCATGCGGATCATCAAGCGGCCCAACGGCATCTTCCTGGTCACCGGCCCGACCGGCTCCGGCAAGACGACCACGCTGTACTCGGCGCTGCAGGAACTCAACCGTCCCGACCGCAAGATCATCACCGCCGAGGACCCGGTGGAGTACAACTTCACGGGAATCAACCAGTGCCAGGTGAATGAAGGCATCGGTCTGAGTTTCTCCCGCATTCTTCGTGCTATGCTCCGCCAGGCTCCAAACATCATCCTTGTCGGCGAGATTCGAGATTATGACGTAGCTGAAGTCGCTGTTCAGGCTGCCTTGACTGGACACTTGGTTTTCAGTACACTCCACACCAACGATGCACCTTCCGCAATTGCCCGTCTGATCGACATCGGGGTCAAGCCGTTCCTGGTGGCCAGCAGTATTCAGGCGGTGATGGCTCAGCGGCTGATCCGGACCATCTGCAGCGAGTGCAAGGAAGAGCACCCCGACCCCGACCCGCGGGTGCTGAGGCTGCTGGGGTTCCGCGACGACGAAATCGAGAACACAACCTTCCGCAGAGGCAGAGGTTGCAAGGCCTGCAACGGCAGCGGTTACCACGGCCGCCAGGGCATCTTCGAGCTGATGGAGATGAACCCCACGTTGAGGGAATTGGCGTTCAAGCAGTCCCCGGTCAGCGAGCTTCGCGCTGCCAGCCGGGCGGCCGGGATGCGGACCCTGCTGGAGGACGGCAAGCTCAAGGTCCGCAGCGGGATTACGACCCCGGAAGAGCTGATCCGCATCACCCAGGCGACCGATTTCGTCGACGAATAGCCCGATCCATCCGGATTGTGTAAGTCCTGTATTTATAATGGCCTGCGCCATGTATCATCCTGAGGCCCCGTCGAAGGTGGTTTTCGGCGGGGGCAACCGACACGAATAATGCGAGCAGAGGAACGGTGTAATGGCGACCATACACATTGACCGACTACTGGAGACCTGCATCAAGCGAGGCGCCAGCGACCTTCACCTGACGGTCGGGCGCCCGCCGGTGCTGCGTCTTCACGGACGACTCCGCCCCCTGGAGACCAAGGTTCTCGAACCCGAAGACACGGTCGCCCTGATGAAGGCAATCACCCCGGAGTTGAGCCAGCAGGAACTCCAGGAGCAGGGCAGTACCGACTTCGGGTTCCAGTACGGCAAGGCCGGCCGATTCCGAACGGCTGTCTTCCGCCAGAAGGGCAACATTGCCCTGACCCTCCGCCTGATTCCTTCCAAGATTTTCACCTTCGAGGAGATCGGGCTTCCCCCCATCGTCCGCAGCCTCTGCCGGCGTCCTCGCGGGTTGTTCCTGGTCACCGGCCCGACCGGTTCGGGTAAGACGACCACGCTGGCGACGATGATCGACTACATCAACAAGCACTTCGATCGGCACATCGTGACCATCGAGGATCCGATCGAGTATTACCACAACCATTCCAAGTCGCTGCTGAACCAGCGTGAGGTGGGCGTGGACGTGCCCAGCTTCGACGAAGGGCTCCGCCGCGTGCTGCGACAGGACCCGGACGTCATCCTGGTCGGCGAGCTTCGCGACCTGGAGACCACCCAGGCGGCGTTGCGGGCGGCCGAGACAGGACACCTGGTGTTCGGTACGCTCCACACCACCAGTGCTCACCGCACGGTCACCCGCCTGATCGACCAGTTCCCCGTCGACCAGCAGGAGCAGGTGCGGGTGCAGCTTTCGGAGAGTATGATCGCCTGTCTCTGCCAGGCGCTGCTGCCGGTGAAGGACCGCAAGGGTCGCGTGGCGGCGTTCGAGTTCCTGGTGGTCACCAGCGCGGTCGCGAACCTCATTCGCGAGAACAAGGTCTTCCGCATTCCCTCCAGCATCCAGACCGGCAAGCGTCTGGGCATGCAGTTGCTGGACGATCACCTCTTCCGGCTGGTGGCCGAGGGACGCGTCGAGGACCACGAGGCGGTCGACCATTCGCAGAACCCGGCCGACCTGCAGGAAAAAATCGAAGCGTACCGGGCTGGGCGACTGGCGGCCCCCGCCGCCGAGCCGCAGGTCGCTGAGGACGAGAATCTCCAGTTGAGGAAGTAGGCCGATGAATCACAACCCCACCACAATTGATATTCAGCAGTTGCGGGGCAGGCCCATCGGCCGGGTGCTGGTCAAGCTGGGAGAGATATCCCGCGACCAGGTCCACGAAGCCCTGGACGTTCAGAAGCAGCGAGGCGGGCCCATCGGGCAGATCCTGGTGGACCTGGGCTACGTCGAGGACAAGGCGCTCGGGCTGGCACTGGGCTACCAGGTCGGCATGGAGTACCAGAACATCGAGTCGATCGACATCGGCGAGGACGTGCTGGCCAGGATCCCCGCCCAGATGGCCAACACCTACAAGATCGTCCCCATCGACTACGACGAGGGCACCAACCGGCTGACCATTGTCGTAGGCACGGCCGACAACTTCCACGCTATCGACGACCTGCAGACGCTCATGGGGTTCAAGGTGACCGCCAAGATCACCGACCCAGACCAGTTGGAGAGCGCGCTGACGAAGTATTACGACGTCGAGCCGGAGACCCTGGGCGACATCCTCAACGAGATGGTCGACGACGATCACCTCACCGCCCTGGAGAACCGTGGCGAAAGCATTGACCTGGACACCATCAAGGAGGCGGCCGAGTCCAACCCGGTCAAGCGCCTGGTGAACATGGTGCTCTTGGAAGCGATCCGCAACCGGGCGTCGGACGTCCACTTCGAGCCCTTCGAGGAGGAGTTCAAGATGCGCTACCGCATCGACGGGCTCCTCTACGAGATGCTCCCCCCGCCCCGTTCGATCGCCATGGCCGTCAGCTCCCGTATCAAGGTGATGTCGAATCTGAACATCGCCGAGCGGCGACTCCCGCAGGACGGGCGAATCGAACTGGTCGTCAACGGACGCCCGGTGGATCTGCGCGTCAGCGTGCTGCCGACGATGTTCGGCGAAAGCGTGGTGATGCGTGTGCTGGACCGTTCCAACGTCTCGCTGGACCTGGAGCGTTTGGGATTCCGCGACGATGACCTGCGGATCTTCCGCCAACTGATCAGCCGTCCGCACGGAATCCTGATCGTCACCGGGCCCACCGGTTCGGGCAAGACGACCACCCTGTATTCGGCGCTGAGCGAACTCAACGACGTGTCGGTGAAGATCCTCACCAGCGAGGACCCGGTCGAGTACGACATCGACGGGCTGGTGCAGGTGCCCATCAACGAGGATGTGGGGCTCACCTTCGCCCGGTCGCTCCGTTCGTTCCTGCGTCAGGACCCCGACATCGTCCTGGTCGGCGAGATCCGCGACCTGGAGACGGCCGAGATTTCCGTCCACGCGTCGCTGACCGGTCACCTCGTGCTGACGACGCTGCACACCAACGACGCCCCGTCATCGATCGCGCGTCTGCTGGACCTGGGCCTGGAGCCCTACCTGGTCACGGCGACGCTGGAGGCGATCGTCGCCCAGCGACTGGTGCGGCAGATCTGCCCCCGCTGCCGCGAGGAGTTCAGCCCCACCGAAGAGATGCTGCTGGAGTTGGGGCTCAAGCCCGAAGACACCGCCAGAAAGAACTTCTACCACGGCTTGGGGTGCGATTACTGCCGCGGCACCGGCTACAGCGGGCGTATCGCTATCTACGAGATCATGGCGATCGACGACAACCTGCGGGCCCTGATTATGGAGCGAGCCAGCACCGGCGCCATCCGCGAGGCCGCCCGCAAACGCGGCATGCGGACCCTGCGCGAGAGCGGTCTGCTGGCGATTTACGACGGCATGACCACCATCGAGGAAGTTGTCTCGCAGACGATCTTCGAGGAGACGTAAGAAGCAAACAGCCCCCTGCCCATGAAGGCGAGGGACGGCATAGCCGGCCCCGCCTGGGGCAAGCCAGAGGAGTAAACGATGCCTACGTTTCAGTTTGAGGCCATGAACAGCGTCGGGCAGCCCGTCAAGGGCGAGGTCGACGCCGGCACGTCAGAGGAAGCCATCGCCAAGGTACGGGCGATGGGCAACTTCCCTACCAAGATCAAGGAAAGGGCCGGCAAACGCAGCGGCAAGACCGGCGGCCAACAGCGCCCCGGTGGCGGCGGTGCAGGCGGCGGCGGTGGCGGCGGCGGAGCCCGGGGTCCCAAGCAGGCGGGGCGCGTGTCGCGCAAGCTGCTCACGCAGTTCACCCGCCAGCTTTCCACCCTGATCAACGCCGGGCTCCCGATCCTCCGCAGCCTGCGGATTCTCGAACAGCAGCAGAAGCCCGGCATGATGCGCGTGGCGACCCGCCTGGCGGCCGAGGACGTCGAAGGCGGCTCCTCGTTTACCGAGGCCCTCGCCCGGCACCCCAAGACATTCGACCGCCTGTACGTGAACATGGTCCGGGCCGGCGAAGTCGGCGGTGTGCTGGACGTCATCCTGCTGCGCCTGGCGGACTTCATGGAGGCGTCGATGGCGCTGAAACGGAAGGTCGTCGGAGCGATGATCTACCCGATCGCCGTCATCACCTTCGCGATCCTGATCGTCGTCGGCCTGCTGGTTTTCGTGGTGCCCTCCTTCCAGGCGATCTTTAAGGACCAGGGCACGAAACTGCCCGGCATTACCCGCAGTTTGCTGGATCTCTCGGATTGGATGCAGAGCGTCGGGTGGATCTACGTGTTCATCGTGCCGGCCGCGGTCTTCCTGATACTGAAGCTCATGAAGATGTCCGAGGGCGGGCGCTACGTGGTGGACAGCATAAAACTGCACATCCCGATCCTCGGGAAGATCGTCTCCAAGACGTCCGTGGCGCGCTTCGCCCGCACGCTGGGCACCCTGCTCAATGCGGGCGTGCCGATCCTCGAAGCACTGAACATCACCCGCGAGACCTCCGGCAACGAGGTCTTTGCCCGGGCGATGGTGAAGGTGCACGACGGCATCCGCGAGGGCGACAGCTTCGCCCAGCCGCTGCGGCAGGCGAAGATTGTCGAGCCGATGGTGGTGAACATGATCGACGTCGGCGAGGAGACCGGCGAACTGGACCAGATGCTGGAAAAGGTCGCCGACACCTACGAGGACGAGGTGGAGGTGCTGGTCAGTTCGATGACGAGCCTGCTGGAGCCGGTGCTGATCATCGTGCTGGGCGTGATCGTGGGCTTCATCGTGGTGGCGCTGTTCATGCCGATGGTCAGTCTCCTGCAGCAGATGCAGAAGTAAACGAAGGACGTGGATATGACACAGGCAACGAGACAACCCGGCCGAGGGGGCCTGCGACGGACGGGCTTCACGCTCATCGAGTTGTTGGTGGTCATCGCGATCATCGGGATGCTGGCGGGGATCCTGGTCCCCACGATCGGGGGCATCCTTTCGCTGGGCTACCACGCCAAGACCGAGTCGCACATCAAGGCGTTGGCCAACGGGGCAGACCAGTATTTCGACGAGTACGGTGCCTACCCCGGGCAGGCAGACTGGGGCAACTGGCAGGCCGACACCGCCTCCCAGCACCTGGTGCACCTGCTGTTCACCCCCAAGGGCGGGAAGACCTACGGGTCGGGGTGGGAGCCCCGGGACGCCTTCGTGTCGCCCTCCGAAGACCTGCTGGACAACAAGGACGGCAGCCGAAGCGGCACCGGCAAGGGCTACGTGCCCCTCGACGGGTTCCCCAAGCCGATGGCGATCGCCTATTGGCCGGCCGACCCGGGAAAAAAGGGCAAGGCCGACCAGTTCAGGCAAAGCCAGAACGACGCCCTGCTGACCGAGAAGGACGGCAAACTGGAGAGCATGATCTCGAACGACACGACCGGTCTGCCCCACATGGACGGCAAGTACATCCTGCTGGGTGCGGGGATCGACCGAACATTCTTCACCACCGACGACGTAACAAACTTCAGGAAAGACTGATCTAATGAGCCACACGATACGGAAAACCCGAATCGCCCGCCCGGCCGGGGGCTTCACGCTGGTGGAGCTGCTGGTGGTGATCGTGATCATCCTGATGCTGATGGGCATCCTCGTGCCCACGGTTCGCTCGGTCATGGAGACCATTACCGTTACCGAGGCCCGGACGCGCCTGAAGACCCTCGATCAGTCGATCCAGCTCTGGGGCAAGCAGAATGCCGGGTACTTCCCGGGGCAGATCCTCGCCAGCCAGTCGGATAACCCGCTGGAAGTCACGGGCAGCCACCTCGCGGCTGAGGCGTTGTTTACCGCGGTCATCGAGGAGGACGGGAAGGAGAAGAAGGTATTCCCCTCCACCACGGCGTACGCGGAGTTCGAAAGCGGGCAGTTGATGGACTACGAGATTGACGGCAAGAAGACCGAGGACGTGCTGTCGGACGGTTACTCCGATGCGATGCCGATTCTCTATTACCCCGCCCGAACCGACATGCTGGGCAAGGCCGAGCAGTACCAGGAGGACGACAATGCCGCCCTGCTGGTCCACAGCGGCGACGAGGCCAATACCGGCGGCAAGCTGACCGACGTGGTGACCGGCAACCCGCCCGTCAACAACGGCACGTACCTTCTGATCGGGGCCGGTCCGGACCGCCTGTACTTCACCCCCGACGACATCAACAACTTCGGGTTCACCGAAGAGGACTGACGAGCGCGAGCCATGAACAGACGACCATCCACAACTCGACACACCGGGCAGGTGAGTGGCTTTACGCTGGTGGAGATGCTGGTGATCATCAGCATTATCATCCTGCTGGCGGGCATCGCGATACCCACCGTGCTCAACGTCCGCAAGCAGATCGCGGTCAAGGCCTCCTACGCCCTGATCAACACCCTCGAGGCCGGCTGCAAGGCCTACAAGCAGGACTGGGGCACCTACCCCCTTGCTGACAGCGAGGAGGCCTGGGACGACGGGCACCTGGCCCAGGACCTGCTGGGACACTACGGCGACGACGACAACGACGGCGAACCGTCCGAGAACAAGAGAGACGACGGCGTGCCCGGCTACGGCTTCCGCAAGCGGGCCAACGGCAAGAAGGTCGGGGCCTACGTGGACCCCGACAAGGTGAAGATCCGCCGGGACCAGAAAGACAGGGTCGTCTTTCTGGACGAGTTCGACAACGAGGTCAAGTACGAGCGGTACAGGCCCGACAAGGGCGGTTACGACGGCAAGGGCTCGTTCAGGGACGAGAACAACAACAAAGTCAGCTACAGCCGCACCCAGTATGCCAGTACGGAGAAGAATGGCGGCAAGCTCTTCCGGCGGGACTTCATTCTCTGGACGGCCGGTCCGGACGGCAGAGAGGTCCCCTACTGGGCCGACCACACTACCGACGACATCACGAACTTCCTGCCTTAGACGGCATGAGGAGACGAACCAGGATGACACGCAGCAGACGACAGTACGCAGGACGCCGGAAACCCCATTCCGCCGCGGGCTTCACGCTGGTGGAGTTGCTTGTGGTGATGTTCATCATGTCCGTCATCGTGGCACTGATTGTCGGCGTAGGCAAGTACGTCAGCGATGGGGCCGGTACCAAACAGACCCGCGCCGCCCAGGCGATCGTGATGCGGGCGATTGCCGCCTATCACGACCAGTTCAAGTTCTACCCGGACGTCGACACCACCAAGAAACTGACTGATGCCCTGGAAGAGAGCGAAGACGCCTGGAAGATCATGACCGGAATGGGCCAGGACCACTTTTCCGGGGCCGGGGGGATGCTCACCGACGGCTTCGGCAACGAGATGCGCTACAAGCCCAAGGGCGGCTTCGGAGATCGGCCGGTGCTGATCTCGGCCGGGCCGGACGGGGTCTTCGGGGAAGACGACGACGACAAGGGCGGAGACGACATCTACTCCGACAAGGACAAGTAGTCCTGGAGCGACGAATGAAAGCGGCGACAAGACAACGTGCGGGTTTCACGATGGTGGAGATGATGGTCGTGCTGGGTGTGATCATCCTCGCGGCCGGCATCGCTCTGCCGAGCATCACCACGCTCATGCAGTCGGGTGCCGACAAGCAGGCGTATAACCTGGTCGCCGCGCAGATCCGGGCGGCCCGGGCCTTGGCGATCGAGGAAGGCACCTACGCCGGCGTGCACATCCAACTCGCCGACGACCGCAAGAACCCCGACATGGAAGGCACCTGCTACGCCGGCGTGGTGATCTTTCAGCAGATGGACAGCGAGACCAACCCGACCATGGCGTATTTCGACGTGGCCGGCGGGTACGACGTGCACCCGATCCCGGGCAACATGGCCTTCGGCGACCTGAGCAACGAGAAGGGCACAATCGGAGGCGGGGGCGATTTCAGCTACGGCAACCCCAAGAGTTTTACCACGATGACGCTGATTTTCGCCCCCTCGGGTCGGCTGATCTACAGCGTGCAGGGCAAGCCGGTGCGTCTGTCGCCCACCAGCCCGTTCGTCAGCGGCAGCAACGCCCTGTGGGACGACGACCGCGGCAGTGGCCAGCGCGAGGAGTTCGGGACCTCGGCGATCTGCATGTTCAACTACCGCGAGTTCAGCCTCGCCGGCAGCTCCAGCAATAAGAGCGACTACATGAACAAGAACGCCATCCTGCTGCCCGTGAACGTTCACACCGGGCAGCTTTTCCCCCTGGAGTAACCATGCCTGTCAAGCGACCTGACAATACGCGGACTTCCCGGCGGCAGCGACGCGGCGGCTTCACGCTGTCGGAGCTGATGATCGCCCTGGGCATCCTCGCCTACGGGCTGACAATGTCGGCAAGCCTGTTCACTACGGCGATGAAGTTCTCCAACGCCTCCTTCCGCGACGTGGTGGGCACCATCATGTGCGAGAACGGGGTGGCGCTGATCCGCGCGAGGCTTACCGAGGGCGATCTGGGCGGGGTGCCGGTGGACACGCTGACCGACATCAGCAACAAGTTCGATGACCACGACCTGCTCTACCCCACCGGCGACACCGATTCGCTCTACGGGCTGAAGGTGCTCGCCAAGCGGGTCTCCAGCGGGGAGAACGATTTCCAGTTCGTGATCCTGGCCTACAAGAAGAACCGCAAAGGCAACAACGTCGATCTCAGGAAACTCAGCGGGAAGATCGCCAACCATGGAGACGAACAGTCGAAGTTCACCTCCGGCTCGATCCCGGGTGGGCTCCTGCCCGACTCCCCATTCGTCCGCGGAAACGGGGCAATTTCCTACGTGGACGGGATCAGCGGGAATACGGTCATCCTGCGAGATCGCATGGAAATGACCGGCACAATGGACGTGGACGCTTTCGTGCTGGTGGAATCCGGCAGCGACATCGCCAACCCGACGGGCCTGGCGGCGTTCGCTGTCCGCATGGGCGTCCCGGTGAAGTGAGAGGTAACCCGTGAAACGAATCGCAACCCAACAGACGGCCGAGAGAAGCAGACGCGGCCTGACGCTGATCGAGATGCTGGTGGGCGTGGCCGTGCTGGCGATGCTGATCCTCGCGTTCAGCATGATCCTGTCGACCAGCCAGAATGTCGTGTCGGTCTCGCAGTCGAACATGCGGAACAACTCCAAGGCGCTGGCGTTGGCCCAGGTGCTGCGTGCCGACCTGCGGCAGGTAACGCAGAACGGTTTCCTGTGCATCGCCCAGAAGGGCAAGGATGGCCCGCCGTTCCTGATCTTCACCCAGGCGGGGCTCACCGAGAGCCTCACCGCCGCCGAGAGCGGATCCGGGGCCGTGGTGACGCTGGGCATGTGCGACCGGGGTAACTACGAAGTGGAAGACGAGGAAGCAGTCAAGGTCCTCCTTCGGCAGGGTTGGGTGCTCAAGGCGCCGGAAGTGGGTGATAAAGAGGGGGATACCGAGGGGGACGTATGGCTGCATGACCTGTCGTTCTTTCTGGCGCTTCCGCGGGACGCCAACAGCGGCGGGGAGACCATCCAGACCTATGTCAAGAGCGCGATGAACTTCGCGCCTTCCGAGGTGGACGTCCCCATCGACTCGATGGACGGCCTCAACGAGATATGGCAGGTCCTTGCCGAGAACTGCGTGGAGTTGAGCATCCACTGGACCGACGGATCGACGAGCAGCAACGGGCTCAACTGGTATGGAGTCGAGTACCGCAGGGACGGCAAGAAGTGGAAACCTGATGTCAAGGAGAGCGAAGGCGACATCGAGGAAGACAAGTCGCCCTACCTCGCTTTGTGGACCAAGGAGAATCAGAGCCTCTGGCCCGAGGCCATCCGTATCCGTTTCGCGCCCAAGGACACAGCCGGCAGCGCCCAGGACGTCGGGGATGCCCGCACTGATTACGAAGTCGTTTGCACCATCGGGAAGTAATCCCGGAAAGGTTGGGCAATCATGAGACGTAACCAATCCCAACGCGGTTCGGCCCTGATGTTGACCATCGGGCTGCTTTCGATCCTTGTGATGCTGGGAGCGACGTTCCTGGTGGTTTCGCACCTGGACGCGAAGGAAGCCGAGGCGGTGATCACCCGAAACCAGTCGGTGCCCGTCGCCAGCGGCGTGGTGTTCCGGGCGATGGAGATACTGAAGAGAGACCTCTATACGGGCGACATCGGGCCCTTCGGTGACCCCCGTCTAGCCATGGATAGAGGGGCTGTAATGGCCTATGAAGATGCGGCTTTTCTTCTGGGCGCCAAGTACAGCACGCGGTATCTCCATGACATGCATCTGTCCTACCAGGACCCGAACACAGCATATTACAGCCTTCTGTACCCAATGGAGATTCTGGAACTGAACGAGACTTTTGATGTGGACGATGACGGCGCGAAGGACGGCTACCTGCTGCGCGGTGAATCCGTGAGCTCAATGGGGCAGCAGTACTGGATCGCTGCGAAAGTGGTCGACCTCGCCGGTCGCGCGTGCATCAATACCGGGGGTAGGGATGTCTCTGCTACTGACGCCGTCGTCCCTCGCTCTCCCATTCTGTACGACCTGCGCGCCTTGCTGAACAATGCCACTGCCTACAACGATATACACCAGGAGCGTTGCGGCGGCAAATCCGGCGTCGGCCTCGAGAAGTACTACTACGAATGTGGGCGCCGGCTTCTTGTCCCCAACAGTAGTCAAGGGGTTTCCTATCGACCATTTGCGGTTGGCGACGAGATGCCTCTTCATTACATGAACGATGACAGTATCGCCGTCAAGTCCGGTCGGCTCTTTGATGTGATTCGTGAGCGGAATCTCTCCGACACTCTCCGGAAGCAACTCACGACTTACAGTTGCACCCGGAAACTCCTTCGATGGCCCAAGAAGGCCGATCAGAGCTTGGCGCTGCTGGACGTGTCGTCTGCAAGTAGTCGCCAAGAGTTGTACGAATATGCGTTAACCATGCTGGAAGGGGCCGGCATTGCCGATTCCGCCCTGCAGAACCGCATGGCCGTGACGTTCGTGGCGAACTTCTGGGCCTACTACGCCAAGGACAACCAAGGCAAGCCCTGGAAGTTCTCGGCAGGTGGTGCGACCGCCTATGGGCTCAAGCAGGACTTGGTAATCACCGAGGCCTACGCGGCCCACAAACCCGAAGAGGTCAAAGACTCGGCCGACCATATCGCCGGCTTTGCGGTGGAACTGTTCAACCCCACCGACAAGGACATCGGCCTCAACGGCTACAAGCTCAAGCTGGACGACAAGACCGAGACCGTCTCGCTTTCGGGCAACGTCCCCGCCAATGGTTATGCGGTCCTATACAGCTACGTCGAGGGCGATAACTACAGCGGCAACTTTGGAACCGACAATGACCGCAAGAACCACACCGGCCTTGACCCGGGGAGCAACTGGTACGAACTGGGCAAGAGCAACGACAATCAGAAGATTGACTTCACGAAGGTCGACCGGGTGTTGCTGCTGGATGGAGGCGTTCCCGTGGATGAGGTCCTGGATGATGACGGGCTCAATTACGGCAACGTCAACATCCAGACCGAGAGCGGCGGCAAGAAGAGTATCCAGCGGGACGATCACCCCGACCGCCATCGCTTCAACATCGCTGAATACGCGACGAAGAATGACCACGCGCTTGGCAAAGTCAACGGCCTCGACGCCGACGAACTCATGCCCGACCTGATCAACGGGGCCCCCATCGTGGACATCGACTCCATCGACGATCAGGATGACCTTCTGAGCGTTGCGGAACTCGGCCGGGTTTACCTGGCTGGAACCACGGTCCAGGACGGGAAGACGCGAGTCTTCTCCAAGGCGATCATCGAGGAGAAGGACAGCCAGCCCATCTTCCCTGACGTGCCCGGGCGTGGCCGACTGAATTTCCTTCTAGCAGACGTACCTGAGGTCTCAAGATTCTATCCCAGAATTCCTGTTGGATGTCTAACCGGTGAGTTCTTCACAGTACAGAAGGGTGACCAGACTCGGCCGGACGATCTTCGCCGATACTATGGACTCATCAACGTCAATAATGCCTATTGGGAGACGCTGCGTAATCTCCCCTGGCCGAAGACGGTTAAGTTTGACGGCAAGAACATCGCCATCGATGCCGACAAGGTGGTGGATGAGATGATCCGCTATAGAGAATCTCCCAACCGTGACGAATGGGGTACAGGTCTCCGCAAGTTGTCAAGGTTCCGGGGATTCTATTCCCCCGGCGAGATCGCCATTCCCCTCGCGGCCTACATGAACCGCCGCCTGGGTTGCTCGGGCAACTTCCCTAAGCCCGACAGCAATATCAACGATCTCAAGATCGTCCTGACCCCCGACTACCTCGAAGCCCGGGACGCGCTCTACCGTGCCGTGGCCGACCTGGTGACCGTACGCAGCGACACCTTCGCCGTGGTCATTCACGTCCAGGTGGGCGAAGATGTACCCGCCAAGTACTCGTGGAAATACCTGGCGATCATCGACCGCAGCAACGTCAACGATCCCGAGGATACACCGGCCGTCATCCTGTTCACCCCGCTGAAGTAGCGGCCGATTACAAAATACCAACCCCCCAACCACAGCGCGGGCGGCGGAAAGAACTCCCGTCGTCCGCGTATTCTTTTCTCACGCCCCCTGCCGCCTCACATCATCTCGCACACCGGTCCTCGCCCGGTGAGCAGATACCCCGCCAGTTCGACCAGGCACACCAGGTCCATCACGTTTCTTCGCAGCAGCTTGACCATCGCCCGTGCGTCGCCCGTCTCGGCGAACCGCCGGTAAACCCGCGGCAGCACCGCCGGCGGGTAGCCCCCCCGTCGGTCGCGCCCCAATCCCAGCCGTTCCAGGGATCGCATGCCGAACTGCCGCAGCTCGTCTTTCCACACATGCCTGCAGTCGGCACGGATCTCCGCAACCCGCGGCGTCGACCACGGCTGTTCGAGTCCCAGTGCCTTTGCTCTTGCCATCACCTTCGCCCACCGGTCGTTGCGGTCGCCGAAGGTCACCCACACCTCCGCGGTTTCCATCTCCGCAAGCACCGAGACGAGCACAGCCGCCTCTTCCTCCTCGTTCCGGGCGACGTACTGCACCACCTGTCCGCCCTGCTGACCCAGCCGCAGGACGCCGGCCACCACGCGCGGGCCCTCTCGGCCGGGCAGTGAAACCAGCCGGCAGAACACCACGCCGCGCGGGTCGGCCTGCGAGAGGTGACACAGCCCCGGCGAGGCCGCCAGTTCGTTCAGTCGCTCGCCACACCCCTTCAATACCGACCGCAGGAACCCCACTACCTCCGGGGTCTCCGGCACGATCTCGCTTACGTCCGGTTCCGCCCGCCAGCAACTCGGCGCCCCCTGGGCCAATTCGGGGTCGCTCTCACGTCCAGGCCAGAGGTCCGCCAGCCCCGCACCGGCCGGTGCCAAGGGTGCCTGTGGATCGGGCGCAGAGAACATCCTCTCGCCGGTGCTCCGGTTGAGGATCTCGCTTGCCGAGCCGAGGTCGCCCTTCAGCAGAGACTCGCGCAGCCGCGCGACACGATCATCTTCAGGAGGTTGCTTGCCCATGCCCCTATTCTGCTTCGGTCCGGCCGCGACCGCAAGTGTCCGCCGCGTCAATCGAGCCGACCGGCCACGAGATCGTCGATCATTGCCGCCAGCCCGTTCTCCGCCACCATGTCAGCCGCCTCCAGCACGCGCTGGGTCGCCCGGGGTACCGCCACCCCAAGACCTGCCTCGGAGATCATCACCAGGTCGTTCACGTCGTCGCCCACCGCGACGATGCTCCCTCGGCCGATCCGTCGCCCCTGCGCCACATACTGCAGCGCCATCCACTTGGTGACCCCCTTCGCGAACGCCTCCACGATAGTCACCCCGTAATTCGGCGCCAGGATCGCATGCAGGTCCACGTGGTCGGCCATCTCTTCCCGCAACTCGGCTGCCAAGCTCTCGGCCTCCTCCTCCGAGCAGATCGCATTGATTCGCAGCGGCGCGGGGACTCCATGAGCGGCCGTCAGTTCCGGCACCTCGCGGACGCGTACGTCCATCTGCCCGAACCACCGCTCGGATACGTCGTGTGCGTCCTCACCGGGCGCCACGTAGTAGTCCACGCCCCATCGCCAGCCGTCCACAAAGGCAATCGCCGAGCGCCCCCGCCGCCGAAGCGCCTCACCGAACGCGGTCATTGCTTCCGGGGCGATCACCCGCTGAAAGAGCGTTCGGCCGCTGTCGCACTCGCATACCTTTGCCCCGCCGACGACGTTCATCAGCGCCGCCTCGGTCGGCAGCCCGAGTTGCCGCCAGACGTCCACCGCCTCGGCGTGCGACCGTCCCGTCGCCAGCACGACGGCAATCCCCGCTTCGTGGGCGCGACGGACCGCGGCGGACAGGTCGGCAGGGACCACGTCGTCGGGCGCTACCAGCGTACCGTCCACGTCGATCGCCAGCAGCCGATACTTCGTCACCACCCCCATCACGTCTCCAGTGCCCGGATGGCGACCAGCGTGGTGTCGTCGGTTCGCTGCGTGAGCCCGGCAAACTTCCGCATGTTCCACACGATGTGCTTGACGATGCTCTCGGCCGAGCAGTTCATCTCGATGGCTTCCATCAGCGACGTTTCGATGCGATCCCGCCCGAACGATTCGTCGGAGAAGTTCATCGCGTCGGCGAGCCCGTCGGTATACATCAGCAGGGTGTCGCCCGGCCGGAACACGAACGACTCGTGGCGGTAGTGGGCATTGGGGTCTACCCCCAGCAGCCAGCCGCCGGTCTCCAGGTGGCAGAGTTTTCCCTTGCGCACCAGCAGCGGCGGCGGATGACCGGCGTTGGCGTAGGTCAGCCGTCCGTCGTGTACGTTCAGCACGCCGTAGAACATCGTGGCAAAATCGCTTACCAGCGTGTCGGCCGCCAGGTCGCGGTTGACCTTGTCCAGCACGCGTGACATCTCGTAGATGTTGACCGCATGCCCTCGCAGCGACGCCCGCACCGACGCCATCAGCAGCGACGCCCGCACGCCTTTGCCGGCCACGTCGCAGATCGCCACGCCCCAGTTATCCTCGGGCAGTTGGATGAAGTCGAAGAAGTCGCCGCCCAGTTCGTAGCACGGGACGTACCGGGCGCCGATGTCGAAGCCCTTCACCTGCGGCGCCTTCTTGGGGATCATCCGCCGCTGCACCTCGGCCGCCATCGACAGGTGCCGACGCACCGTCGCCAACTGAATCGCCTCCTGGTAGAGATGCGCGTTTACCACCGCCGCGGCCGCCTGGGCGGCAATGGCCTGCAGCAGCGATACCTCGAACCAGTCGAACTCGTGCCGCACGTCGGTGTAGATGCGGATCACGCCCTCGCGTCCGCCCTTATAGATCATCGGTGCACACAGCGCGCTGACGATGCCCTCGCGCTGGGCCTCGGCCGGGTAGAGCACGCGCGGGTCCTGCGACTCGTCGGCAATGTAGACCGGCTTGCCCGTCTCCAGCACCTCCTGATCGATCCGGCTTTCCTCCAGCAGGATCGGTCCCTTGTTGAGGTACTCCTCCGACAGGTTCGCCACCGCCCTCACCAGCAGTTCGGTCTTCTCCGGGTTCAGCAGCCGGATGGAGCACGCCTTGACACCCAGCACGTCCACCACTGTCCGGGCAACTTGGTTGAGCAATGCATCCAGGTCGCGTTGGCTGGTGAACTCGGCCGTCAGGCGGTACAGCGTCCCCAACTCCTCGATGCGGAACCGCAACTCTTCTTCCCGCTCGCACATGCCCTTGATCACGTCGGCCATCAGCCCCAGCAGGCTCTTGGCCCAGTCGGTCGGCTCGATTGACTCTTGCAGGACCGGATCGGGCCCGAGGGTCAGGTAGCCGGCCGTCTCATCATTGACGATCACCGCCACGGCATAATTCGGCAGCGGGGCCCGGCAGCAGGGCAGCTCGCCCCGCGCATCCTCACAGCCGGGCACCAGCGGGCCTTCCCGGTCGGAATCCCAGATGCAGATCGCCCTCCCCGCAAGCTGCGAAAAGCCCCGCCGCATGTGGTCGAGGAAGTGGGCGTCGAGATAATCGGTCAAATCAGCCACAGAACATCCTTATCGAGCAAAGAGTATTTCGCCATTCTAGGCAAAGGGTTCTCCGCGGCAAGGACAACTCGCCACTTTCGCGCCAGACCGGCTCGTTGGCCCGCAATTGCTTGCAATCGGACGCGCATGGGTTAAAATTCGTTACCGTGTTCGCAGTCACGAAGGGAACTTCCGCATGCCGCCCCGCAAATTGTCCACCAAGTCGGACATTGTAGAGAAAGCCGTCGCCCGCCTCCGTCGCCTGGAGATCGAAGTGCCCTCCTGGGGCTTTGCCAACACCGGTACCCGGTTCGGCAAGTTCCTCCAGGACGCCGCTGCCGTGGACCTGTCGGACAAACTCCAGGACGCCGGCTGCGTGCATCGCTTCACCGGGGCGACCCCCAGCGTCGCCGTCCACGTTCTCTGGGATTTCCCCGACGGGTTCGACCCGCAGGTGGTGCAGCTTGCCGGGAGTCATGGCGTGCGGATCGGCTCGATCAACCCCAACGTCTTCCAGGACCAGTGTTACAAGCACGGCAGCGTGACCAACCGCGACGCGAAAATCCGCCGCCGCGCCGTGCGGCACATTCTTGACTCGGTCGAGATCGCCCGCCAGACCGGCAGCGAGTACCTCTCTCTGTGGTTTGCCGACGGCGCCAACTATCCCGGGCAGGCCGACATCCGCCGCCGTAAGAAGTGGGCCACCCAGGCCCTCAAGAAGGTTCACGACGCCCTGCCCCGCGGCAAGACCATGCTCGTCGAATACAAACCTTTCGAGCCGGGCGCCTACTTTACCGACTTCTTCGACTGGGGCTCCAGCTACATCTTCGCCAAGGCCGCCGGCCCACAGGCGAAAGTCCTCGTGGACACCGGCCATCACCTGCTGGGGACCAACATCGAGCAGATCGTCGCCTGGCTGATCGACGAGAAGATGCTCGGGGGGTTCCACTTCAACGACCGCAAGTACGCCGACGACGACTTGACCGTCGGCTCGGTCGCCCCCTACCAGGCGTTCCGGATCTTCAACGAGATCACCGCCTGGGAATGGGAGAAGGGCAAAGACCTTCTCCTGGCGTACATGATCGACCAGTCCCACAACATCAAGCCCAAGGTCGAGGCGATGATCCAGACGGTCTGCACCGTTCAGCAACTGTTCGCCAAGGCCCTGTGCGTGAACCGTGAGGCACTCGCGGCCGCCCAGAACGCCGAGGATACCGTCGGGGCCGAGGAGATCCTGCGAACCGCATTTGATACCGACGTGACGCCGATCCTCAAGCAACTCCGCAAAGAACTGGGCGTGCCCTCCGACCCGCTCAAGGCTTACCGGGAATCCGGCTACGCCGCGAAGGTCTCCGCCGAACGGAAGGAGAAGCGCCAAGCGATGGGCATCTCCGAAGGCGGCAGCTACGCCTAGGCTCCGGTCACCTCGGCAACGGCCTTTCGCATGTAGGCGACCTCGATGGCGATCTTGCCGATCTGGATGTCCGGCTCCTTCTCGTTGTAGAAGGGCATCCAGACGAAGGTCCCGTCGAAGCCGATCACCTGCAGGGCACCGATCAGGTCGTGCCAGTTGGTCTGCCCGCGGTCGACGGTTTCCCAACTGGTCGACCAGCCCTTCCTGGGCGTATCGAGTTGGGTCTCGTCGTGGGTGACCTTGGTGTCCTTGACGCCGATCGACACGAGGTAATCGCCCAGCAGACGGGCGCTGCGCTCCCACTTCTCGAAGCCCTCGTGGGCCTGATTGCCCGGGTCCAGCATGACGCCCACCCGCTCAGCCGGCAGGTCGCGGACGAGGTAGTAGGCGCCCGTCGCGGTTGCGATATTCGTGCCGTGGTGCACCTGGTAGACGGCCCGGACGTCGAGCTTCTCGCAGAGTGAGGCCATTCTCTCCATCCGCCGGCGGGCGTCATCCAACGCGGTGGCAGGGTCGTCGCCCCCGCGGAAGTAGCCCAAGCGGAACTCCCGCACGCCGTTGGCGGCCAGCACCCGCAGCGGCGTATCGTCGGCCTCGATGTCCTCGGGCATGTAACCGGCCGTGGCGAAGTGGATCTTCACCCCCGCCCGCTCCATGGTCTTGCAGAACACCGGCACGTCCTTGGCAAGATTGTCCGGCTCGCACCAGTACCCCTTGCGGATGACAAGGTTGGTAGTGTCCAGCCCGACCTTCTTGACGGTGTCGGCAAGCTGCTCGGCCGAGAGATTGGCCAGGAACTTGGGGAAGATGCTGAAAATGGCGTTCATCGAAGACTCCTTCGTGTTCTGTCTGTGTGCGCGAGCGGCGGTGTTCCTTCTCGTGGTCGGGGCGCGGCGTGCATTGCCCCGGCGCTGTCGGGTCGGCCGAAGTATACACCACCTGCCCCTCAAGCGGCAGGGGTCACTTGCCGGTCTTACGTTTCGCCCTGTCGGCCCCCCCGCGGCCAGGCAAGATTCCTCTTGCCAGTTGCCCGGAAACGATATAGCATTAATCACACTAAGGAACGTCCGCAATGGCGAAAAGGCCGATCGAGATAGCAAAATCCGGGACGCGACCATTTCGCAGCAGCCCCGTTCGTTGTCGGATCCTGCTGTGTCACAAGGGCTACGCCGCCCAGGCCCGCACCTGCCCTGCCCACCAGCATCCCTTCTGGCAGGCCGAGATCATCATTCACGGGCCCATTCCCGCCCGCGTCGGGGAGACGGAGTACACCCTGCAGGAGGGCGACGTGCTGCTGGTCCCGCCGTACAGGGAACATTCGTTCGTGTACGAACAGTCCGGTGAGCAGTGGTTCTCCGCGAAGTTCGCCGTTGTTGGGCTCAAGGAAGACGCCGACAGCCTCCTGCTGAGAGGCGAGGGCGATGCCGGGCCGCTGCTTGACGCACTGCAGGGCATGCTGCCGGATTCGCCGGAGCCGGCCCGGCGGGAGCGATGGGTACTGGAACACCTGCTGGCGGCGACGCTGGCGTATGAGTATGTCTCGGCACCGGAGAAGTCTTCCCGCCAGGGACAACCGCTGCTGGCGCGGATCGAGGCGTACGTGGAGGCGGCCGGCGGGGCGCGTGTGAGCGTCAGCGACGTCGCCGGCCACGTGGGCTACTCGATCAGCCATGTCTCGGCGCTGTTCCGCAAGTACAACGAGATGCCACTCAAGACCTTCCTGGACATCCGCCGCTCCAAGGTGGCCTCGCGGCTGTTGGAGTACTCCGACCTGACCATCACCGAGATCGCCGAGACGCTGGATTTCCCCGACGTGTTCAGCTTCTCGCGGTTCTTCCGCCGCGTGGTGGGCGCCAGCCCGCGGCAGTTCCGCCAGTCGATACAGGCCCACCACGACCGCGAACTCGAAGCGGCCGGGCAGGTCGACTACGTCGGCGAGCCGGAAGCCCACGTCCTTCACGACGCCAACGCCACCTACCGGCATTGATCCGCCCGCCCGGGGCGGGTATCCTCGCGAGCTTTCCAGACCTCTGGCACGGAGAGAGCCCGATGAAACTGGCGAGCTACCGAGTGGACGGAAGGTACTCTTACGGCGTGGTGACCGAAGGGGGGCTGGTGGACGCCCCCACCGCACTGCCCGACGGGCCGTCGACGCTCCTGGAGGCGGTCCGACAAGGATCGCCCGCCCTGGACAAGCTGCGGACGCTCGGCGAGGCACGCCCCGATCTGTCGATGGACGACGTCTCGCTCACCGCCCCGATTTCCTGCCCGCCGAAGCTGCTGGGCATCGCCGTGAATTACGTGGAGCACCATCGCGAGTTCGATCGCGGCCACGACCTGCCTGATGACCCGTCGAATACCACCACCCCGCGCCCGTTCCTGATGCCCCCCACCGCGGTCGCCAACCCCGGCGACGAGATCCCCTGGCCGACCTGCAGCGAGCAGATCGACTACGAGGTCGAGTTGGCGGTGGTTATCGGCAGACCCGCCAGGAATCTCGCCCCCGACGAGGTCGACGACGTGATCGCCGGATTCACCATCGCCAACGACATCTCCGCCCGTTCGATGACTCACGGGGCCGGTCGGTCGCCCCGCCCCAAAGACGACTTCTTCGACTGGCTGCACGGGAAATGGTGCGACGGATTCTGCCCGATGGGCCCGGTGCTGGTCACGCCCGACCAGATTGGCGACTGGCAGAAGCTGGCGATTTCCCTGGACGTCAACGGGCGAACGCGCCAGGACGCCTGCACCGACCAGATGATCTTCTCGGTGCGGAAGCTGGTGGCTTTCTGTAGCCGTCTGATGACGCTGACCCCCGGCGACGTGATCGCCACGGGGACCCCCTCGGGGGTAGGAATGCCCACCGGCGAGCTGCTGCAGCCCGGCGACACGATCACCTGCCGTATCGAGGGAATCGGCGAGATGACCAACACGATGGGCCCCCGCCCCAAGCGGTTCTACACCCCCTGTCTGCGCGATTGACGCCGCCGACGTCGCCCGATAAGGTACCCCCATGACCGAAGACCGCCACACGCCCGCCGACCCCGCCGCCGGCGAGGCCGCCGAAGAACAATACCAGCCCGCCGAACCGGCCGGCCAGAAGACCCAGCCTCCGCGCGAGCCGGATGCCGACAGCCCCCCGCGCGACGCGGACGAGACGCTTGGGGAAAGCGAAGGCGTCACCGCCGAATCATCGGGGCAGGAGACCCGCCAAGCGGGCCACACGGCCGGGCAGCCGACCGACCCGCCCGATCGCCCTGCCGAGGATTCAGACTGGGATGATCCGCAGGCCTCCCGCACGCCGCCCTCCGACGAACCGGACGAGGAAGACGAGGAGGACTCCGGTGGCGACGTGGACAGCCACGAGGCGACCCACGCGGAGATCGATGCCGTGGTGGAGGCCGTGCTGTTCGCGACGTCTTCGCCGATCTCGCCGGCCAAGATCGCACAGGTCGCCGAGTTGCCCAATCGCCGCGTGGTCAAGCGTTCGATCCGCCGGCTGAACGATCGCTACGAACAGATGGGCTGCTCCTTCCGGGTAGAGGGAATCGCCGGCGGGTACCAGATGCTGACCCTTGAGCAGTACGACGACGTCGTCTCGCGACTCTTCAAGGTCAAAAGCGACTCGAAGCTCTCCCAGGCCGCCATGGAGACGCTGTCGATCATCGCTTACCGCCAGCCGATCATCCGGGCCGACATCGAGGCGATCCGCGGCGTCTCCAGCGGCGAGATGGTCCGGAAGCTCATGGAGAAGAACCTGGTGAAAATCGTCGGCCGGGCCGAGGTGCTGGGCAGGCCGATGCTGTACGGAACGACGCGGACGTTCCTGGAAGTCTTCGGGCTCGAAGACATCGACGGCCTGCCGCGGGTCGAGGAACTGCGCAAGCCAGAAGAGCCCCCTGCCCCGGCCGCGAAGGAAGGAAGCTCTGCAGAACAGACCGACGACGGGCAGGACGCCGCGGACAGCGACGGGCAGCAGCCCCAGGCGTCCGAAACAAAGCAGCCCACCGCCGAGGATGCGAACGCCGAGGCCGACCAGGAAAGCCCGGCCGCGGCAGAGGCCTCCGAGCGCGCCGAGGACGAAACGAAAGCTGCCGCCGAGGCCGAGACTTCTGACCGGGAGCCCGGCGAAGAGGATCTTGGGGAAGAGGAGTAGTACGGCCACGCCAACCGGGTAGCCCGGGTTCATGCTGCCTCAAAGACGACGGGCGGCCTGTGCGCAGCAAAAGACCGGCCATCGGAGGGTCACATGGCCGGTCTCTGCCACTGCCTATCTGATCTGCCGGTCAGGCAGCTGCAAACGAACTGCTTTCGGACGACGTTTCGCTCCCGCGGGCGACGAGGCTCACCGCACGCTTGGGTACGCGAACGAGGCTGTCGAGTCCGAACTCGCCGGGTTCCACGCCGAATGCGGCGTAGTCGGTGAACCACTCGCCATCGGCGCAGTAGCGGAACTTGTACTCGCCGGCCGGGAGCTTCAACCGAGCGAGCCAGTATCCGTCCTTGCTCAGCGACATGGGCAACTCGCCCTGCCGCCAGTCGTTGAAGTCGCCGGCGAGGTGTACTGCCTGGGCGCCCGGCCGGAAGAAGCGAAACTCGATCCATTCCCCGTCAATCCTGATCATTTTCGTCGTCCTTTTGCTGACAAGAGTTCTCCAACAAGCCAGTCCTGGCCCGGATCACACAACCCCCAACGAGATCCGCCTCCGAGCAGACCCGAAATTCCCATCGGAATAGGGGTTGTTCCCCTTGAACCGGAAAAACCAGCTTACCGGAAAAACCCGTTCCGCTTCAGGCAGCCATCCCTGCGAGTATTCTTCTTCTGGCAAGATGGCCTGGGCAGAACAACGGTCTCATGTGCCGTGCCACCGGATGGGGCGTCGCAGCCGCAGAGAGCTTTCGGGCCAGGACTGTTTGTACTTCATTGTAGGTTTGCGGTGGAGTGCTTCTGACCTGAATAGAACAGGCTTTGTGCAACGCTATTGCGACATCAACCTGCCAACCGCAGCCTTGACAGTTCCTTAACCGCCTGCATGCCCACCACGATCTCCGCGTGTTGCGTTACGGAATGAGCCGTTCCCCCCACGACTTTGTGAATCAACCCCATCGCGGAACCGCCGATCGCGCGTCCACTGCGGCACGTTGGCCTGACCGATCTCGGCCGACGCGGCCGGGAGCGGTCCATGATTCCGATAGCATGGCTACGGCGTGGACCGCCGGCAATCGACCATGCCTGTTGCCTTGGGCGGCCGCAGGCGGTAGAACGTTTCCCACGCAAGGCTAACGTATGAGAGGATCATGGACCCACTTAACCTCACCGAGAACTGGACGCTCAAAGCCGTCGGCGACCTCGCCGATGTGCCCGATTCCATCCGCGGGCGGTCCGTACCCGCCACCGTGCCCGGCTGTGTGCACACCGCGCTGCTCAGCGAGGGGCTGATTCCCGACCCTTACGTCGGCTCGGCGGAGAAAGACCTCGCCTGGATCGGCCGAACCGACTGGGAATACCGCTGCAGGTTCGAGGTGCCGGCGAAGCTCAGCCGTGCTTCCCGCCTGGACCTGGTGTGCGAAGGGCTGGACACCGTCGCCGAGGTCAGCCTCAGCGGCACGCCTATCGGCCGCAGCGAGGACATGCACTTCCCCTGCGTGTGCGACGCCGCCGAGGCGATTCGCGAGGGGGAGAACGAACTGGTCATCGTTTTCCGCTCGGCCGTGGAGTACGCCCGCCGGCAGGAACAGCGCCTGGGCACGCTTCCGCATTCCAACACCGAGGTCCCACACAACTTCATCCGCAAGATGGCGTGCAACTTCAGTTGGGATTGGGGCCCGGAGCTGATCACCGCCGGGCCATGGAGGCCGATCTATCTCCGCGCCTGGGAAGCCGCCCGGATCGACAACGTGCGTCCATGGGTGGTGTTCGCTGACGCCGACGATGCGCAGATCGACGTGCTGCTGGACGTCGAACGCGCCGAGCCGGGCTGGTTGCGGCTCAGCGCGACCCTCACCGACCCCCAGGGCCAGGCGTTTACCCAGAACGTCGCCCTTCGCGAGGAGAACTGCCGCACCTTCGTCCGCCTGGACGTGCATGACCCGCAGCGATGGTGGCCGCGAGGCTATGGCGATCAGCCGCTGTACGAACTGCGCGTGGAACTGACCGACCGCGAAGGGCGGGTGGTCCACGACGAATGGGTCGGCCGCGTCGGCCTGCGAACGGTGGACCTGGACACCGGCGAGGACGAGGTCGGGCGGCGGATGGTAATCAAGGTCAACGGGAAGCAGGTCTTCTGCCGCGGGGCGAACTGGATTCCTGGCGACTGTTTCCTGGACCGGGCCTGCACGCCCGAGCGGTACCGCGCCGCCATCGGGCGGGCGGTGGACGCGAACATGAACATGCTGCGGGTCTGGGGCGGCGGCATCTACGAAACCGACGCATTTTACGACATCTGTGACGAGCTGGGCGTGCTGGTCTGGCAGGACTACCTCTTCGCCTGCGCCGCCTATCCCGAGGAGGAGCCGTTCTGGACGCTCGTGGAGCAGGAGGCCCGTTACAACCTCGCCCGCCTTATGCCTCACCCGTCGCTGGTGCTGTGGAACGGATGCAACGAGAACCTGTGGGGCTACCTGTCGTGGGGCTGGCGAGACAAAGGCCTTTGCGAAGGGCGAACCTGGGGGCCGGGCTATTACCTCGATCTGCTGGATGAGGTCACCGGCGAGGTGGATCCGTCGCGCCCCTATTGGCCGGCGAGCCCGTACTCGGGCTGCTGGGACCCGGACGACCCGGAGTGCTTCCCCAACCTCGCCCACAAGGGCAACATGCACGTCTGGAACGTGTGGTTCGGCGACAACTACGACGGCTACCGCAAGCACACCCCGCGGTTCTGCAGCGAGTTCGGGTTCCAGGCACCGGCCACGTATGCGACACTGGCGAGGGTCCTCCCCGAAGACCAGTTGCATCGCGGCTCGCCGGGGCTTCGGCAGCATCAGAAGAGCCGCAGGGCCGACGACCGCAACGAC
Source organism: Phycisphaerae bacterium (assembly GCA_046539005.1). GTDB lineage: Bacteria > Planctomycetota > Phycisphaerae > SM23-33 > SM23-33 > CAZFPT01. The sequence continues at coordinate 1,940 of JBKHHV010000006.1, read as the reverse complement.
CGGTTCGTCGAGGAGATCTTCACCTCGCCGGAAGGTTTCGACGACTGGCACTTCCTGCTCCAGCTCAACCAGGCCCGGGCCCTGACCACCGGCGTGGAGTGGTTCCGCTCGCGGCAGCCCATCTGCATGGGCACCCTGTACTGGCAACTGAACGACTGTTGGCCGGCGCTGAGCTGGGCGGCGGTCGACGGGGACGGGCGACCCAAACCGCTGTGGTATGCCACGCGACGCTTCTACGCACCGCGTCTGCTCACCGTCCAGCCCCACCGCGACGGGCTGGAGCTGCTGGCCGTCAATGACAGCGACGAGCCCTGGGGCGGAGAGGTGCTGGTGTCCCGCATGCGTTTCGGCGGCAGACCGCTGGCCGAACAGGCGCTGGCGATCGACCTGCCCCCGCGCACCTGCGACCGCCTGGCAATGCTGGAGGACACCGTGGGTATGCCGGACAACCCCGGGCGCGAACTGGTGGTGGCCGACGCGGCCGGCGCCAGGGCGCTGTGGTTCTTCGCTGCAGACAAAGACCTGGACTACCCCGCCCCCGACCTGGAAGCTGCCCTGACGCGCGACCCGGAGGCCGGTGAATACCGCTTGGCGATCAAGGCGCGTTCGCTTGTGCGGGACCTGTGCGTGCTGGTCGACCGGCTGGACCCCTCGGCCGAGGCGAGCGACCAACTTCTGACGCTGCTGCCCGGCGAGAGTGCCGAGGTGACCATCCGCTCCGAGGCCGACCTGACACTGCAGGAATTGACCGCCCCGCCGGTGATGCAGTGTGCCAACCGTTTCGGCCGCTGAGACCTGCCGAATTGCCACAGTCCCGGCGGGGTTCTACAATGGAATGCAGGCAGCGACCAGGAGGTGGTCCATGGATGTTCAGGTAGAGCTTGTTCGCGTCGTCATCACCGAACTCGGCGAGCAGCAGATTATTTTCCTCCGCGAGAAGGAAGGCGAGAAACGCCAGTTCCCGATCGTGATCGGGATCCACGAGGCCGTCGCGATCGATCGGAGGCTCAAGGGGATTGAGACGCCCCGCCCGATGACGCACGAGCTGATCGACAACCTGCTGGACGCCATGGACGTGGAGATCGACCACATCGTCATCAGCGACCTCCGCCAGGAGATGTACGGGGCCGGCGGCACGTTCATCGCCACGATCTACCTGCAGAGCCCCTACGAGGACGAGTTGATTGCCGTCGATGCCCGCCCGTCCGATTCCATCGCGATCGGCGTGGCCCACGACACGCCGCTGTACGTCTCCGATCACGTGATCGAACAATGCACCGCCCAGCCGCCTTCGACCGTGGAAGGCCGACTGGAATTGCTGCGCAAACGCCTGGAGATGCTCTCCGACCGGATCGAGCAGTTCTCCGAGTTGCTGCGGGACGAAGAATTCCTGGACGAAGCCCCGGAAGAAATCGTCAGCGAACACCGCCGCCAACTGGCGGAGATGAACCGCGAGTACAACGCCATCGAGATGATCCTCAAGAAGCTGGGCTGACCGCGGCGGCGGGGAAAGCCCAGACAGCGGTAACCCAGGACCCGGCGCGAATCTCTCAGGTTATTCCGGCACGGTCAGTTTCTTGCCGACGCTCTTGCCGGCCTCGAGGCCGGTGGGCAGGTCGAAGGGGATCATCGTCATGTTCCTCTTCGCCTCATAGGTCGCCCCCTCGGCCGACACCTTCCCGCGGAAGCCCACCGTCACCTTCTCCAGCTTGCCCGTCGGGTCGGCGACGGAGAGCAGCATTGCCGACCGCCCGCTCGGCGTCAGCAGCACCAGGCAGGGCTTGTCGACCGAGATCGCGACTTCGCAGTTCACCTCCAGCAGGCCGGCCTTGCGCAGTACGGCGCCGATGATCCCGGCCTTCTCCAGAACCACCGCCTGCTGATCGGGCGTGTTGACCTGGACGTAGACCCCGTCGCGTTGCCGGTCGACCGCCTTGACC
>JBKHHV010000142.1:0-9606 GCA_046539005.1 Phycisphaerae bacterium | reverse complement strand
TGAAGACCGCCGACCTGGAGAAGGTCATCCTTTTCCAGGATTACGTGGTCACCGACCCCGGCGAGATGCCGCTGAAAGACAAGCAACTGCTCAGCGAGGAAGAGTTTCGCACCGCCCAGGAAAAGTACCGCAATGCCTTCAAGGCCGGCATGGGCGCCGAGGCGATCAAGATCCTCCTGGAGAAGCTCGACCTGGACGAGACCGCCAAGCAACTCCGCCAGGATCTCAAGGAGACCAACTCCAAGCAGAAGATCAAGGACATCACCAAGCGGCTGAAGCTGGTGGAGAGCATCCGCCTCTCGGGCAACCGCCCGGAGTGGATGGTCATGGAAGTGATCCCGGTGATCCCCCCGGACCTCCGCCCGCTGGTGCTGCTGGAGAGCGGCAACTTCGCCACCTCCGACCTCAACGACCTGTACCGCCGGATCATCAACCGCAACAACCGCCTCAAGAAGCTGATGGACCTCAACGCCCCCGAGGTCATCATCCGCAACGAAAAGCGGATGCTCCAGCAGGCCGTCGACGCCCTGTTCGACAACTCGCGCTGCCGTCGCCCCGTGCAGGGAACGGCCAACCGGCCCCTGAAGAGCCTCACCGACATGATCAAGGGCAAGCAGGGGCGCTTCCGCGAGAACCTGCTGGGCAAGCGCGTGGACTACTCCGGGCGGTCGGTGATCGTGGTCGGTCCGCACCTGGGCCTGCACCAGTGCGGCCTGCCGAAGAAGATCGCCCTGGAGCTGTACCAGCCGTTCATCATCCGCAAGCTCAAGGACCGCGGGCTGGCCGATACGATCAAGTCGGCCAAGAAGATGCTCGAACGCCGCGACCGGGAAATCTGGGACGTGCTGGAAGAGGTTATCTACCAGCACCCGGTTCTGCTGAACCGTGCACCCACGCTGCACCGCATGGGGATCCAAGCCTTCGAGCCGGTACTGGTGGAAGGCAACGCCATCCGCCTGCATCCGCTGGTGTGCAAGGGCTTCAACGCCGACTTCGACGGCGACCAGATGGCCGTCCACCTGCCGCTGTCGGTCGAAGCCCAGACCGAGTCGCACGTGCTGATGCTCTCGACCAACAACATTTTCTCCCCGGCCGACGGGTCGCCCATCATGCGTCCGACCCAGGACATCGTGCTGGGAGTCTACTACCTCACCTGTGACCATGGCGACGAGCACGTGGACGAAAGGCTCCACCGCGCGAAAGTCTCCCAGGAGCAGTCCTACCCGGTCTTCAAGGACGCCCACGCGGTGCTGCAGGCCTACTCGTTCGGGCTCATCGGCATGCACGCGCCGGTGCTGCTGCGTGTCCCGCGCGACCTGAGCGTCATCGAGAAGGACGGGCCCTATGTCGCCGAGAAGGGCCGCATCCTCACCACCGCCGGGCGGTGCCTGTTCAACGACATTCTCCCCGAGGGCATGGCGTTCTACAACTACCCCCTCAGCCAGAAGGGCAGCGGGCGGGTTATCAGCGACTGCTACGCCGCCCTGGGCAAGGCCGCCACGCTCAACCTGCTGGACGACATCAAGGAACTGGGCTTCCGGCACTCGACGCTGGCAGGGCTTTCGTTCGGCGTGACCGACCTGACCGTCCCGGCCAACAAGGAAACGCTGCTCAACCAGGCCCAGAAGCGCGTCGACCGCATCGAAAAGGATTACAGCGACGACGCCATCACCGACGGCGAGCGTCACAACCAGATCATCGACGTGTGGATCCACGCCCGCGAGTCGGTCACCAACAGCCTGCGGACCGCGCTGGCCGACGACCGCCGCGAGGCGATGCCCAGCTACCTCAACCCGGTCTGGCTGATGATCGACTCGGCCGCTCGTGGCAACATCGACCAGATCCGGCAGTTGGCAGGCATGCGGGGGCTTATGTCCAAGCCGTCCGGCGAGATCATCGAAACGCCGATCAAGTCCAACTTCCGCGAGGGGCTCAGCGTGCTGGAGTACTTCTCCTCCACCCACGGTGCCCGGAAGGGCCTGGCCGACACCGCCCTGAAGACGGCCGACTCGGGCTACCTGACGCGTAAGCTCGCCGACGTCGCCCAGAACGTGATCGTCACCGAGATCGACTGCGGTACCCAGCTGGGTATCCAGAAGTCGGCGATCTACAAGGGCGAGCAGGTGGACGTGCCTCTCCGCGAGGTCATCATGGGGCGCATCGCACGCGATACGATCATCGACCCCAAGAGCGACGAGATCATCGTCAAGGAAAACCAGGTCATCTCCGACGAGGCCGCCCGCAAGATCGAGGACCTCAACGTCGACTCGATCCGCGTCCGCAGCCCGCTGACCTGCGAGAGTCCCCTGGGTGTCTGTGCCCACTGCTACGGGCAGGATCTCTCCACCGGCCGCCTGGTCGAGGAAGGCATGGCGGTAGGGATCATCGGGGCTCAGTCGATCGGCGAGCCCGGAACGCAGTTGACCATGCGTACCTTCCATACCGGTGGTGTGGCGACCAAGGCCGTGGTGGACAACGAGATTCTCTCCGCGGCCGCCGGCCATGCAGAGTTCCGCGACCTCAACGCCGTCGAGGTGACCATCGGCAAGGACAAGATGCTCGTCGGGCTCAAGCGCAACGGCGAGATCGCCATCCTTGACGACAAGGACCGCGAGATGGAGAAGTACAAGGTCCCCTACGGTGCGACCATCCTGATCCGCGAGGGCGACAAGATCAAGCCCGGGCAGCGATTGGTCACCTGGGACCCCCACCGTGTTCCGATCCTCGCCGAGGCCGACGGTATCGTCCGCTTCCAGGACATCGAGGAAGGCGAGACGGTGCGGCTGGAGGCCGAGCGTGGAGCCGGTCGCTACGTGGTCATCGAGCACAAGGGCGAGATGCACCCGCGAATCCTCATCGAGGACAAGGACGGGAAGGTGCTGGACTTCCACTACCTGCCCGCCAAGGCCCGCATCGAGGTCGAAGAGGGGCAGTCGGTGACGGCCGGGGAACTGCTGGCCCGCCAGCCCCGCGAGATGTCCGGAACCCAGGACATCACCGGTGGTCTGCCCCGCGTGACGGAGATTTTCGAGGCCCGCAAGCCCAAGGAGCCGGCGGCGATGGCCGAGATTTCCGGCCGGGTGGAACTGCGGACCGACAAGCGTCGCGGGAAGATGACGATTATCGTCCGGTCGGAGTCGGGCATGGAGCGCGAGCACCACGTCCCGCATGACCGTCACCTGCTGGTGCACACCGGCGACTTCGTGGAAAGTGGCGACCCGCTGACCGAGGGCCCGCTGGTTCCCCACGACATCCTGGGCATCCGCGGCGAAGAGGCGTTGCAGCGTTACCTGCTGGAAGAGGTGCAGAGCGTGTACCGTTCCCAGGGCGTGACGATCAACGACAAGCACATCGAGGTGATCCTCTCGCAGATGCTCCGCAAGGTCCGGGTGGACAATGTGGGCGATTCGGATCTTTTGCCCGGAGATGTTATTGACAAGTTCCGGTTCCGTGAAGAGAATGAACGGCTCGCCAAATCGCTGAAGGTGATCGAGCCGGGCGACACGGACCTGGCCGAAGGCGAGATTGTACGCAAGGACGAGATCGAGGCGGCGAACCTCGAGGTAGAAGCCAACGGCGGTCAGCCCGCCAAGACCCGTCGGCCCAAGCCGGCGATGGCCAAGACCCTGCTGCTGGGCATCACCAAGGCGTCGCTTCAGTCGGAGAGTTTCCTCTCGGCGGCGAGCTTCCAGGAGAGCACCAAGGTGTTTACCGAGGCGTCCCTGGCGGGCAAGGTGGACGAACTGCGAGGCCTGAAGGAGAACGTGATCCTCGGTCACCTGATCCCGGCCGGTACCAGCTTCAAGCCGTACCTGGAGATGAAGATCAAGCGTGCGATGGAACTGGCGGACATGGTTGCCCCGCCGGCCGAGGAAGAACTGACCGAGGCCCAGATTACCCAGGCGGTGCAGCAGGCACTGTCGGGGCAGGGCTGAGAAACAACGGACGATCCAGCCGAGAAGCTGAAGATACAGAGGTAGAGAATGCCGACGATCAACCAACTGGTACGCAAGGCCCGCCGGGCCGAGCCCAAGAAGAAGAAGAACGTCTCGCTGGACCAGTGTCCCCAGCGACGCGGCGTGTGCCTGCTGGTCAAGACCGTGACGCCCAAGAAGCCCAACTCGGCGCTTCGAAAGGTCGCCCGTGTCCGCCTGACCAACGGCAAGGAAGTGACCGCCTACATCGGCGGGATCGACCACAACCTGCAGGAGCACTCGATCGTGCTCGTCCGGGGCGGACGAGTCCGCGACCTGCCGGGCGTGCGGTACCACGTGGTCCGCGGCGCCCTGGACTGTGCCGGCGTGGACAGCCGAAAGCAGGGCCGCAGCAAGTACGGCGCCAAGAAGCCCAAGTAACCTACGAACCTTCCCTCCCTTCCGGTTCGCCGGGAGGGAGCGGATCGCCCACCGCAGCCCCTCACGGGGCGCGGGGGGTATTGTTTCCGGAATCTCACGCTCGGGCGACGTTGCCCGAGAGTACTGGCGAAGAGTTCCCCCGGGCCCCCAGGGCCCCCAGGAAGGATGAGGCCGCCCGGCAGGGCGGTGCAACGAGAGAGCGATGGCTTACAAACGATTTACCGCATCCACCAAGCAGCTCCGTCCGGACCCCCGGTATCACAGCAAGCTGCTGGCGAAGTTCACCAACGTCATGATGTGGGATGGCAAGAAGTCGACCATCCAGCGCGTCACGTACAACGCCCTGGACCTGATCGGGCAGCGCGTCAAGGACGCCAGCCCCATCGAGGTCTTCGAGAAGGCGATCGAGAACGTCAAGCCGAAGGTGGAGGTGCGGTCCAAGCGGGTCGGCGGTGCCAACTACCAGGTGCCCATGCCCGTCAGCTCCAAGCGGCAGCTTTCCCTGGCGATGCGATGGATCCGCGACGCGGTGCGAAGCGGTTCGGGTCGTCCGATCCACGAGCGCCTCGCGGCCGAGCTGGTCGCCGCCTACAACGGCGAGGGCTCCGCGATGAGCACCCGCGAGAACATTCACCGCATGGCCGACGCGAACAAGGCCTTTGCCCACTTCGCGTGGGGGCGGTAGTTTACGATATTTCCGGCGATCGGGGCGGGGTTGCCCGTCCCGGCCGCCTACGATGGACGTAGTTTCCAACCCGTGACCACCCGGCCTGTTGCAGTTTGGCCGGAGAAGCGGCATTGACTGAATCGCCCGTATCTGTCTTTCCGGGCCCAACGGTTGGGCTCGGGGCAAAGTGCGGGTGACCCCGGTGGACCCAGCAAGGTCGGCCGGGGCTCGACGAGGCCCGAAAGGGCCGATGGGATAAGACAACCGGGCCGACCTGCCCGCCGTGCCCGCCCGTTCCCGGGACGGGCCACAAGGTCGGCTGCCTCCCGCCGTCGGCGGGGAGTGCGTTGTGGTATTCCTTACGAAGTGTGGTGACTCCGCGCAGGGCCGGCGTGTCGTGTGACATGCATCCCTCGCTGCGATCAACGTTTGCGTGTGCGTATGCCTCCGAAACTGGACAACTTGCGGAACATCGGCATCATGGCCCACATCGATGCCGGCAAGACCACGGTGACCGAGCGCATCCTCTATTTCGCCGGGCGGACCCATAAGATCGGCGAGGTCCACGATGGGACCGCCGTCATGGATTACCTGACCGAAGAGCAGGAGCGGGGGATCACCATTACCTCCGCTGCCACCACGCTGGAATGGGACGGGTACACGCTGAACCTCATCGACACGCCCGGCCACGTCGACTTCACCGTCGAGGTCGAGCGGTCCCTCCGCGTGCTGGACGGGGCCGTCACCGTCTTCTGCTCGGTCGGCGGCGTCGAAGCCCAGACCGAAACCGTCTGGCGACAGGCCAACCACTACCGCATTCCGCGGTTGTGCTTCATAAACAAGATGGACCGCCTGGGGGCCGATTTCGAGTCGGTCGTCCAGGAGATGCAGGCCCGCCTGCACGCCAACCCCATCGTCCTGCAGATGCCTATCGGTGCCTCGGACACCTTCCGCGGGCAGATCGACGTCATCCGTCGCATCGCCTACATCTACGACCCGGCCGACGTTGCTACCACCCTCCGCGAGGAAGCCATTCCCGAGGACATGGTCGAACTGGTGGAGATCATGCGGTCGGAAATGATCGAGAAGGCCGCCGAGTTCGACGACGAGCTGATGGAGAAGTACCTCCACGAGCAGCCCGTCGAGGAAGCGGAGATTCACCGGGCCATCCGCAAGGGCACGCTGATGGGCAAGCTGCATCCGGTCCTGTGCGGTTCGGCGCTGAAGCACATGGGCGTTCGCCCCCTGCTGGACGCGATCGTCCGCTACCTGCCCAACCCGCTGGACGTTCCGCCCATCGAGGGGCACGAATCCATCGAGAGCACCGACAGCATCTACCGCCATCCGGACCCGTCCGAGCCGTTCTCGGCCCTGGTGTTCAAGATCGTGGCCGACAAGCACGGCGACCTGCACTTCGTGCGGGTCTACAGCGGCACGCTCAAGAGCGGTTCGCGGGTGCTCAACAGCACGCAGGACAAGAAAGAAAACGTCTCCCGCATCTGGCGGATGCACGCCAACCACCGCACCGGGCTGGACGAGGTGCGGGCCGGCGACATCGTCGCCCTGGTGGGGCTTCGCAACTCGCTTACCGGCGACACGTTGTGCGAGACCAAGCACCCCATCGTGCTGGAGAAGCTGGAATTCCCCGAGCCGGTCATCACGCTGTCCATCGAGCCGCGTACCAACGCCGACAAGGACCGGATGATCGACGCCCTGAACACCCTCAAGCGGGAAGACCCGAGCTTCCAGTACCGCTTCGAGGAGGAAACCGGGCAGACGACCATCTCCGGGATGGGCGAGCTGCATCTGGAGATCGTGGTGCACAAGCTGATCCGCGACCAGGGCCTGGACGTCCGCGTCGGGCGCCCGAAGGTGTCCTACAAGGAGACCATCCTCGGGGCCGCCGAAGCCGAAGGCCGATTCGTGCGCCAGCTTGGCGGGCGAGGGCAGTTCGGCGTGGCGAAGGTTCGCGTGGAATCGATCAAGCCCGAGCCGGGGGAGGCGGCGATCCAGTTCGAGGACGCCACCCGCGGGGGCGTGATCCCCAAGGAATTCATCCCGTCGGTGGAGGAGGGCGTGCGCGACGCTGCCACGTCCGGCCCGCAGGCGGGGTATCCGATGCTCAACGTGAAGGTGACGCTGCTGGACGGGGAGTCTCACCCCGTGGACAGCTCGGAGATCGCTTTCCGCCAGGCCGGTTCGCTGGCGTACGACAACGCGGTCGCCAACGCCAATCCGGTGTTCCTGGAGCCGATTATGCGGCTGCAGGTGTCGACGCCGGAGGAGTACCTCGGGGCGGTGACCGGCGACCTGAACGCCCGCCGGGCGGAGATCCGGGAGATCGAGACGCGCGGGCAGTTCCGCGTGCTTCACGCCCTGGCGCCGCTGGCGGAGATGTTCGGATACACCACGCAACTGCGGTCGATCTCGCAGGGGCGTGCGACCAGCACGATGGAGCCGCATTCGTATGCTCCGGCCCCCGCGCAGGTTGCCGAACAGATCATGCGGTATTATTGAGGCGAAAAAGCCCGGAAAACCGGGATTGCGATGTTGACATTAAGCGATTGCTGAGTATCTTTGACAAACTCTGCACCTTTTGAGGTGCGGGGGCTAAGGTACACAGGCTTCGGAGAGTTTATTTCATGCTCCAGGACAGAATTCGCATACGGATGGAAGCATACGATCACAGGTCCTTGGATTCATCGGCCAAGGAGATCGTGGACCATGCCGAGAGGACCGGGGCCCGGGCCCGTGGCCCGATTCCGCTCCCCACGCGGGTGGAACGTTACTGCGTCCTTCGCAGTCCGCACGTGGACAAGAAGTCGCGCGAGCAGTTCGAGATGCGCACCCACAAGCGGATCATCGACATCTACGAGCCGACCGTACGGACGATCGAGGCGTTGAACCGCCTGGTGGTCCCGGCCGGCGTTTTCATCAAGATCAAGGCATAGGGTACCGACGATGTTCGCCGCGATTCTGGGTAAAAAGATCGGCATGACGCAGGTCTATGACGACAGCGGGATTCTTCATCCCGTGACGGTCGTCCAGGCCGGTCCGTGCACGGTGCTGCAGGTCAAGACCGTCGACACCGACGGATACAACGCCATGCAGCTTGGGTTCGACGACGTCAAGCCTCAGCGTGCCAGGAAGCCCGAGATCGGGCACGCCGCCAAGGCAGGCACCAAGCCAAAGAGGTACGTCCGGGAGTTCCGTCTTCCTTCCGAGGAGACGGACGTCGAGCAGGGACAGGCACTGACGGTGGAGGTCTTCGAGGAGGTCCCGTTCGTGGACGTCACCGGCACCTCCAAGGGTCGGGGCTTCTCGGGCGGGATGCGACGCCACGGCTTCAAGGGCCAACTCGCCTCCCACGGCGTGGAGCGTAAGCACCGCTCGCCGGGCTCGATCGCCTCGCACTCGTCCAATGCCGGTACCGGCCCCAAGATCAAGAAGGGCAAGCGGATGGCCGGACAGTACGGCAACACCCGCTGCACGACCCGCAACCACAAGCTGGTCGGCGTGGACAAGGAAAACAATCTCCTGCTCATTGAAGGATCGGTCCCCGGCGCCAACGGCGGGTACGTGATGGTCCGCAAGAGCAAGACCGCCAAGGTCAAGTAAGCCAGGAAAGCAGCCATGCTGGAAGTTCCCGTATACAACACGAAGGGCGAGAAGGTCGACACCATGCAGGTCGACGAAGCCGTCTTCGGCGGCGAGGTGAAACCCACGCTGCTCAAGCAGGCGCTGGTCGCCTACCACGGCAATCGTCGGCAGGGATCGGCCGCCAACCGCAGCCGCGGCATGGTCGCCGGCTCGACCCGCAAGCTGTTCCGCCAGAAGGGCACCGGTTCGGCCCGGCGCGGTGCGATCCGCACCCACAAGGTCCGCGGCGGCGGCGTTGCCTTCGCCAAGGTTCCTTACAAGTCGCGGCGCCGCCTGCCCCGCAAGATGCGCAAGGCCGCCCTGAACACCGCGATCCTCGCCAAGATCCTCGCCGGGGACTTCTGCGTCCTGGACGGGCTGGGGATGGACGCCCCGAAGACCCGGGAGATGGCGGGCATCCTCAAGAGCCTCGGCATTGATCGTCGTTGCCTGCTGGCACTGAAGGACCGCGACGCCAACGTCTATCTCTCCTCCCGCAACCTTCCGGACCTCACCGTCCGGACCGCTGACGAACTCAACGCCTTCGACGTGGCGATGCGTCCGCGCATGGTCGTGACCTCCGAGGCGATGAAGGCCCTGATGAACCAGGAGGAGCAGGCGTGAAGAACGAAATCTACAACATCATCGTTCGCCCGCTGATCACCGAGAAGGGCACCTACCAGTCCGAGACGACCAACGCGTATTCCTTCGAGGTCAACCCGGACGCCAACAAGGCCCAGATCAAGCAGGCGGTGCAGAAGCTCTACAACGTGCGGGTCCTCAGTGTCCGCACCGCCAACCGCAAGGGCAAGCCCCGCCGCACCGGGCGATGGATGTCGACCACCAAACACTGGAAGAAGGCGGTCGTGGTGCTGCACGAAGACGACCACATTGACCTGTTCTAACCAGACGTAAGGCCGGACTCATGGGAATCAAGACATACAA
>JBKHHV010000141.1:0-9612 GCA_046539005.1 Phycisphaerae bacterium | reverse complement strand
CGGTGTTCGGGCTGCGGGGACTGCCCGGCAGCACACACCCCGGGCTGCGGGCCCTGCTGGAGTCGGCGAACCTGTTGAACGAGAAACTCGACGCCTACCACGTGGGCTTCCGCCTTGCCCCGCGGCTGAACGCATGCGGCCGCATGGGCCACGCCCAGCTTGCCGTGGAGCTACTGACCGACGCTTCGGAATCCAAGTGCCGCGAGATTGCCCGGTATCTCACCCAGCAGAACAGCGAGCGCCAGAAGACCGAGCGGGAGATCACCGCCGCGGCCGTGGAGATGGTACGGGCCCAGGGGCTCGATCGGCCGGAGAACCGGGCGATCGTGCTGGCGTCGGAGGACTGGCACGGCGGGGTGATCGGCATCGTGGCGTCGCGCCTGGTGGACCGCTTCCATCGGCCGGCGATTCTCATCGCCATCAACGGCGACGGAACCGGGCAGGGGTCGGGGCGGAGCATTCCGGGCTTCGACATGCACGCGGCGCTGAACGCCTGCGGCGAACACCTGCTGAGCTTCGGCGGTCACGCGATGGCCGGGGGATTGCGGGTGGCGCAGGACAAGATCGAGTCGTTCGCCACGGCGATGGCGGCTCACGCGGCCGATGCGGTTGCCGACGACTCGCTGGTCCCGGCGATCCAAGTGGATGCCGAGGCGACCCTGGAGCAGTTGCATTACCAGGCGGTCGAGCATCTCCAGCGTCTCCAGCCGTTCGGGCAGGGCAACCCCGCCCCGACGGTGGCGATTCGCGGGCTTCGCCTGCTGGGACCGGCCAAGCGGATGGGGCGCAGCGGGCAGACGGCGGGCCTTCTGCTGGGGGAGGGCAACACGCGGATGCGGGCGGTGGGGTTCGGCATGGGCGACCTGGCCGACTACCTCGTGGGCGTCAACGAGGTGGACGTGGTCGCCGAACCGGTGCTGAATCACTTCAACGGACGGACCTCCGTGGAACTGAAGCTAGTGGACGTTGCCTGGGAGTAGCGCCGGCAGCGGGTGACCCGCCGCCGAGAGGAGCGGTCCGGAGAACCGAACCGCCGGCGGGCGCGCGGAGGGCTATCGTTTGGAGGCCGGTTGACGCAGGGGCGAGAGTACCCGCTCGATTTCGCCGAAGAGCTTCTCGGGGCTGACCGGTTTGGAGACGTATCCGTCCATGCCGGCGTCGTAGCAACTCTGGTCGTCGCCCTTGACGGCGTTGGCGGTGAGGGCAACGATGGGCACGCGCCGCCCGAGTTGCTCGGCCTCGAGTCGACGGATCTCCCGGGTGGCCTCCAGCCCGCTGAGGCAGGGCATCTGCACATCCATGATCACCAGGTCGTAGGCGTTGATGCGCACTGCGTCCACGGCGGCCTGCCCGTCTTCCACGACGGTTACGGTATGTCCGGCCCGCATGAGCATCATCGCCGCGACCTTGGCGTTGATCGGGTTGTCCTCGGCCAACAGGACCGCCAGGCCCTTGGGGCCGATTGTCTGCCGGGCAGGTTCCGCCGGGGAAGGGGTTTCCTGCTTCGGGCACTGCGATGCCACGCCCAGGGCCTGCAGCGCCGCCCGCTCCAGTTCGCGCTGGCAGACCGGTCTGGCGAGCACGGCCGACGCTCCATCGCGCTGGCAGAGCTGCATTTCCTCCCGTGCACCGGGGTGGCTCACCACACCGATCACCGGGCAGGCCAGGCGTTCGTCGGCGGCGATGGTCCGGATGAGGCTCTTGCCGGCCTCGCCGCTGATTCCGGCGTCCACGATCGCCAGCGCCACCTGTTTGCCGTCGGCGGCCGAACTGCCCAGCACGTCCACTGCCCCGGCATGGGAACCTGCGGTGAGGGCCTCGGCGCCCATCCGCTCCAGCAGCGAGGCGAACACCTCGCGCTGGCGGGCGACCGACGAGACCACCAGCATGCGCTTCTGTGCCAGTACCCGTACCAGGGACTGGCGTTCGGCGGGGCAGCCTGCCTCGGGCAGGGCGAAGCGTGCGGTGAAACCGAAGGTGCTCCCTTCGTCGGGTTCCGAGTCCACCCAGATGTCGCCGTGCATCAGTTCCACCAGGCGGGCGCACACAGCCAGCCCCAGCCCCGTGCCGCCAAAGCGGCGGTTGATGGTGCTGTCCTGCTGGGCAAAGGGCTCGAAGATCGCATCCCGACGGCCGGGGGGAATGCCGATTCCCGTGTCCCGGACGCTGAAGCGGAGGGTGATGCTCTGGTCGCTGCGTTCCAGCACGTCGGCCGCCAGCTCTACCTCGCCCTCGTGGGTGAATTTCAGGGCGTTGCTGAGAAGGTTGCTGAGCACCTGTCCCAGGCGTACCGGGTCGCCGACGATGTCGTCGGGCACGTCCGGCGACACGTTGCTCAGCAGGCAGATGCCCGATTCGCTCGCCAGGGCGCCCTGGGGTTTGAAGACGTTGCACAGCAGGTCGCGCAGGTCGAACTCGGTCTGTTCCAGTTCCAGTCGGCCTGCTTCGATCTTGGAGAAGTCGAGGATGTCGTTGAGGATCGCCAGCAGTTGGCGTCCGGACTCGCGGGCCATGGAGAGGTATTCGCGCTGGTCGTCGTCCAGGTCGGTCTCCAGCGCCAGTTGCGTCATGCCCAGGATGCCGTGCAGTGGCGTGCGGATTTCGTGGGACATGCTCGCCAGGAAGCCGCTCTTGGCTTCGGTGGCGCTGTTGGCGTCGTCGCGGGCGGCCCGCAGTTCCTGTTCGACCTCCCTTCGCTGCTCGATCTGTTTGCGGAGGCGGTTGGTGAGGTCCTGGAACGACCTCGCCAGCGTGCCGATTTCGTCGCGGCCGCCGGTGTCGAAGCGGAAGGTCGGCTCGTCCTCCTCCCGGGCACCGCAGACCTGCTCGGTCAGGCGACGTACCGGGTGGGTGACCCACCGCTTCACCAGCAGCCCCACGGCCACCAGCAGCACCAGGCTGATCCCGGCGAGAATCACCTTCAGGCTGTCCAGGGCGGCCTTTCCGCGAGCGGTGATGGTTCGGGGAGTGTGCGTCTCCAGCTTCAGGGTGGGCTTGCCTTCGGCGTCGGTCAGGAGGCTGTAGACCGCCAGCGAGCCCCGGCCATCGTGGTTCAGGAAGACTTCCTTGCTGCCTTCCTGGAGTTGCTGCAGTGCCGTCACTTCGTTTTTCAGTGTCACCACGCCGACGGGCTTGATCTCCGACTCGACGGCCGTCTGGAGCGTGAGCCGCTTGAGCTTCTCCTCGGTCAACAGGCGTCCCATCACGAGCATGCCGGGGCTCTTGCCGGTGCCGTCGCTGCGGTAGACCGGAGAGGCGCTGAGAACCAGCATCCCCGTCCGGGTGGGGATCAGCCCGGAGGACGTTTCGCCCTTCCGCCAGCGGACCAGGAGCGGATGGTCTTCGGGCAGGTGCGTTTCGGTGAACGGTTCGAGGGGAATCCATTCGAGCGATTCACTGTCGCGGGCACCGCCGGCGATGCGTCGCCCCTGTTCGTTGTACAATGCCAGCAGGTTGATCTTGGCCCTTGCCCAAGTCTCGGGCTGAAGGTTCGACTTCGCGTAGCCCGGGTCGCGGGTGTGGACGTAGTTGAAGGTGTCGTCCCAGTAAGCCCAGTCCTCCACGAGGACCCGGACGGCCTCGGTTTCTCGCTGGATGGCCGACCGGACGCGCCCGTGGTTGTCGCCGGCGAGTTCGTGCTGAAGCTGCTCAAACTGCGGATAGATGATGCCGGTCTGGACGAAGTAGTCCAACGCCCCGCCCAGGGCGACCAATCCCAGCAGAATCAGCAGGATTTTGCGGTGCATTGACATCCAGGCGACCCCCGATAGCGGGTCGGACAGACCGTGGAGGCTTGCTTCGGCTCGGCTCTCGCTATCCGCACGGACAGACTCACAGAGGCCTGTGTGTTCTATCGGTGGTTTTTCCGGGTTTGTTAACTTCGGGAAGCACTAAACGCGCCCAATTGCATCCGAGGTTGTCTTTTTGAAGCTCAGTGGTTAGGGATACCAAGCGGGGACAGGCGCGGTCGTTCGCCAGGCGACCCGGATGAGCCGGGCGGGGGCAAGGCTGCGTTTACCGTCGCGGGCGCGAGAACTTGCGCGCCGGGCGTTTCTCGTCCTAGCGGAGGCAGCACTTCCTGTACTTCTTCTCGCTGCCACAGTGGCAGCCCGGCAGGCTCCTTTCGCGCAGAAAAAACGGCGACCCGGAACATCGGATTGCCGCTGAGGTTATCGGATTGTGCCGCCCATGGCGAGCGGTCCTTACCGGGCGAGATTGCGGTGGAACGCCGTGGCGAAGTCCTCGCTGAAGTGCGGGGCACGCACGTCGTAATCGCCCGGCAGGTACACCCGCTCGGCCGAGATCGACGCGATCTGCTGGAGCCGATGCATCAGCCCCACCAGCAAGCGGAAGGTCTCCACCGACGGGTTGGCCGAGAGGTACTCGCCCCGCACGCAGACGCGGATGCTGCGCGCCGGGCCGTTGCCGGTCAGTTGGTCCTGGTTCTGCCACAGGGCGGTACGGGTGATGACGGGCTTCCCGTCCTCGCCGACATCCAGCAGGAAGTGATAGTTGCCGGTAAGCGTCTGGACCGAATCGGTCGCCGCCTCGATGACGATGCCCCGCCACTGGTCATCCCGGACCGGAACGAGGGTATCGCCCACGGACTGGTATGGATCTTCGGAGGGAGCGACGATGGTGGCGAAATCGTTGACCGACGACCCGACCGGGTCGGTCTCCAGCAGCATCAGCGAGAACGTTCCCAGCGTCATCGCGACGACCAAGGTTACGAGCGTTCGAACTGTTCGGGGACTTGCCATTGATAGCACCAGGACCTGCTTGCCTACCTTATATCCTTTCTATCGGATCAGGACAAGGTGGGAGGTAAGCAAATTGGCGGACAATTCCCAAAATGCCGCGGCTTTTTCACTCATCGAACCCGGGAGAACACCCGGTTGCCGGCTTGTGCGGCACTGCACCATCACATTACTTCCGCGTCCTCGGCGTCGTCGAAGTCCTCGAAGTCCTCGTCGAAGTCGGCCGGGTCGGGGGCGTCCTGCTCGCGGATGAGCCCCAGGTCCGCCAGTGCCGAAAAGGCGGCCTTCTGCTCGGCTTCCTTCTTGCTGTTTCCCCAGGCGCTGGGGAAGTGCCGTCCGTCCACGTTTACCGCCACCTCGAAGCACTTGGAGTGGTCCGGGCCTTTCTCGTCCAGCAGGAGATACTGCGGGGTGGTGCCCCAACGACGCTGAACCGCCTGCTGCAGCCGCGACTTGTAGTTGAGCCGGTGCTGGTTGTCCATCGCCGAGCGGATGCAGGGCTCCAACTGCGTGGCGACGAACCGCTCGGCCGCGTCGTATCCGCCGTCCACGTAGATGGCTCCGATGACCGCCTCCAGCAGGGCCGCAGCCACCGAGGTGGGGACCGACTCGGCGTCTCCCAGCCCCTTACCGACCGAGACGAACTCGCAAAGCCCCATGCGGCGGGCGATGCGTGCACAGGTGGCGCGGGAAACCACCGAAGACTTGATCTTGGTCATCTCGCCTTCCTGCATGCTCCCGTCGGCGAGCAGGTAGAGCATATGGCAGGTAACCAGACCCAGCACGGCGTCGCCGAGAAACTCCAGACGCTCGTTGCTTTCCTCGCGGCTGGGTGCGACCGAGGCATGCGTCAGCGCCTGCTGCAGCAGGGAAGGGTCCTGAAACTCGTGCCCCAACAGTTTTTCGCAACGATCCGACAGATGTGATTCCACAAGCATTTCCCAAATCAAGGTACGCTTGCGGGGCCTGTCCGCCGGCAGGCCGCCTGGCTTGCCGAACTCCCACGGGCGAAAAGGCCCCGGAAGCGTACAGCCGGGATTCTACCAATATATCGGCATCGGTCCAAGAGAGTTTGAGACTGCCTCGAGATGGAAGTGTCCGACATCGTCAATTCCAGACCTGTCATGGGGCTCTGCCAAACGCCCCCGGGTCGCCTTGGCGTTCAGCGCTGTTGAGGTTCGACAGGGAAGAAATGGCGCGGTCCCCAAGGGAGGCGCATCCAGCCCCTCCGCTCAGTCCATTACGAACACCGAACGGCGGGACGCAATCAAACTGACTCATTCATTGTCGCGTTCGCCCACCGATGGCCCGTGGCGTCGGCGCGCGTTCTGAGGAGGCCGCGTTTTCCGGGGGTTCCGCTTCGCTCCACCCCCGGCTATCTTCTGCCGGTCCTTCGGACCTCGGGCTGTGGACGACGCACGAAAGGCAGGATGACGAACGGTCTTTCAGACCCGAAGTTGTCCTTCTTGCGTTCTCGGCCCCAATGGCGCTGGAGGGTAGCATCCGCCCGATCCGCACGCTAATGGCTTGTGGCTATGTGGCTCATGGCCGTTGTCCCGCCCTGAAGAAAAGGCGGCGACCCTGGGTGCTTGTTGTCCCTCTCCGAAGAAACGGCAACGATCATGGGTACTCTTTGTCCCGCCCTGAAAGGGCGGCGGAAAATGGCCGGGGGCGTGAGCCCCCGGAACAGAGCGCTACGAAAACACGAGCCCCGACGGGGCGGCACGTGGTCAAGACAGCGGAACAGCATGCTTCCCCGCTGCGCCGAGAAGCATGGCACCCCCGAACGCGGAGAAACAAGGCACCCGTTGGGGGCGACGCCAGACGGCGGGCAGCAGAGCTGCGCCGCCCTACCGAACCGCTCGCCGCTGTTCTACACAGCACGGGCGTACGGAGACACCCGTGGCACGGGGCGACCAGCAACTCACCACGAACGACTGGCAACTCGCCACTCACGACTTGCCATGCCGGCGGGTCTGCTTGCTGCTAAAGCTTCACGCTGCAATCGCCGAAGCTGGATAAGGCATTCCGTATGTAGATGTTGCGGGAGGAGCATCATGGCTGAGGTCAAGACTGTAGGGCAGGCCGAGCGGATCTTCCGGCGGGTAGGCACCGTCATCTCCGTGGGCCCGGACGAGAACGTCGCCGATGCTGCGCGCCGGATGACCGACAACGACGTCGGCTGTCTGGTCGTGCAGGACGGCGACCGCCTGGTGGGGATTCTCTCGGAACGGGACGTAGTGGTCCGCGTGGTCTCCCTTGGGCAATCCCCGGCCGATACGAAGGTCCGCGACGTCATGACCACCAATGTCGTTACCGCCGACTTCGATACCCGCATGGACGAGGTGCAGACGGTGATGACTACCCACGGCATCCGTCACCTGCCGGTCGTGACCGACGGGGCCGTGGTCGGCATGATCTCCTCGCGGGACGTGCTGGCCTGTCAGCTCTACGAGGTAACCGCCCGGCTGGCAAGGGCCTCCAAGGCCGCCAAGGTCGCCCGCCAGGCCAAGCGGCAGTTACTGGACAACGTCAGCCACGAGTTGCGGACCCCGATGAACGGCATCCTCGGGGTCTCCGTACTGGCGATGGACACCCAGATGACCGAGGAGCAGCGAGGCCTTCTGGGAATGATCAAGGACTCGGCCCACTCGCTGATGGGCGTGGTGGAGAACATTCTCGATTTCTCGCAGATCGACGCCGGGCAGACTTCGCTGGACCATCGGCCTTTCAGCCTTTCCGAGACGGTCGCCGGGGCGGTGGGCCCGCATCGTCGGGCGTCGGACCGCAAGGGCCTCAAGTTCGTCTGCCAGATCGCCACCGAGGTGCCCGACGCAGTCGTGGGCGACCCGGCCCGCCTGCGGCAGGTGCTCAGCAACCTCATCTCCAACGCCGTGAAGTTCACCGACCGCGGACTGGTGATGACCCGCGTGGACCTGGTGCACAAGACAGGCAACGACGCGACCGTGCATTTCAGCGTCGACGACACAGGCCCGGGAATCGCCCCCGACATGCAGCGGTCCATCTTCGAACCCTTCCAGCAGGCCGACGGATCCCACACCCGCCAGCACGGGGGCACCGGGCTGGGGCTGAGCATCTGCTCGGAACTGGTGCGGATGATGGGCGGCAAGCTCACCGTCAAGTCGACCGAGGGCGAGGGCAGCCGCTTCGAGTTCGCCCTTACCCTGCCCGTGGCCGGCAGCACCGAGGCGCTGGCGTTCCGCAACCCCGCCACTTGGCGCGAGTACAAGCCGGCCGCGGCCAAGTTCCCTTTCGGAGAATAACCCCCGACCGGTTCGCCCCGGAAAGCTCGGTGACCTGTGATCCGCAGGCGGTGTGCGTCTTGTCGCCGCCGTAGGTTTCGGCTAGGATCTGGTCCGCAGTGCCACGGACGCCTCACCGGAACAACGCACATGGACTCCGACATCCAGGTCTTTCACGATACCGTCAACTTCCGCAATCCCTCGCGGGTGCTGTACCACTTCGGGTGCACGCCGGACCTCCATAAACGCCTGCAGGACCACGTGGGTGGCGACGGCGATTATGCCCGCCATTACGGGCTGTTTCGGCCGTGGGGGCTTTCGCCGCGTCGCCCCGAGGGTGAGCCCGAGCCGGACTACTCCCGCTACTGGGATGACTATGACATCCCCGAGGGGGCGTGGATCAACGGCAACGGCGTGCTGGAGGTGCCCAGCGGGTTCTATCACTTCACGGGGTACGTCTCGCCGCTGCGGAACGCCCGAAGTCTGCAGGAGATCGAGGAGTTCCCCATCCCCGACCAGCGGCAGTGGGACGTGTCGCACTACGCCGAGACCATCGCCCGGGCCCATGGAGAAGGGCGCATCGCCACCACCTGGGCCGGACATATGTACGAAATCGCCTGGCAGATCCGCGGGTACGAACCGTTCCTGATGGACCTGCTGGAGCGCCCCGCCTGGCCGAGTGCCTGCTGGACCGGCTGTTCGAGAACAACCGGTTCCGGGCCGTCGAGGCCGCCCGGGCCGGGGTGGATGCGATCTACTGCGGCGACGACGTTGCCAACCAGCAGGCGATGATGTTCTCGCCGGCGATGTGGCGGCGGTTCATGCTCTCGCGGTGGTCGAAGGTCTGGGCGGCCGCCCGGCAGATCAAGCCCGACATCAAGATCCACTATCACAGCGACGGGAACATCCTGGACATCGTGCCGGACCTGGTCGAAGCGGGGCTGGACATCCTGAACCCCGTCCAGCCGGAGTGCCTGGACGCCGACGCCATCTACGCCCGTTTCAACGGTCGGCTGAGTTTCGACGGATGCATCGGTACCCAGAGCACCATGCCCTGGGGCACGCCCGACGAGGTCCGCACCCGCGTGAGAGAATGCATCGACAGGTATGGCCGCGGGGGCGGGCTGATCCTCGCCCCGACGCACATCCTCGAACCGGAAGTGCCCATCGCGAACATTGAGGCGTTCGTGGACGCCTGCCGCGAGTAGCTGTTAGTCAGCGGGGAGCGGTTCGGTAGGGCGGCGCAGCTCTGCTGCCCGCCGTCTGGCGTCGCCCCCAACGGGTGCCTTGTTTCTCCGCGTTCGGGGGTGCCATGCTTCTCGGCGCAGCGGGGAAGCATGCTGTTCCGCTGTCTTGACCACGTGCCGCCCCGTCGGGGCTCGTGTTTTCGTAGCGCTCTGTTCCGGGGGCTCACGCCCCCGGCCATTTTCCACCGCCCTTTCAGGGCGGGACAACGGCCCCCATCGCCTGCTGCTTCTGTTAGTCGTTAGTTGTTGGTTGTTGGTCATCTTCGTGGGTATCGTCCTTCCCTGCGCCTGGTGCCATGCTTCTCGGCGCAGCGGGGAAGCATGCTGTTCCGCTGTCTTGACCAC
>JBKHHV010000005.1:0-29012 GCA_046539005.1 Phycisphaerae bacterium | reverse complement strand
TCATCTACGATATCACCGATCGCAAGGCGACCGAGCGGCGCCTGGAGCAGTACCGTCAGAGGCTGCGTTCGCTGGCGTCGGAACTGGCGACCTCCGAGGACCGACAGCGGCGTCACCTCGCGGAGGCATTGCACGACGGGATCGGCCAGCGGTTGTTCGCCATCAAGGCCAAGCTCGGCCAACTGCGCAAGCACGACACCGACCCCCGTGTCGAGGCCCTGGTGGCCGAGGGGCTTTCGCTGGTGGACCAGACGATGCGTGATACGCGTGATCTGACCTTCGATCTCTGCCCGCCGGTGCTGTACGAGTTCGGGCTGGAGGCGGCCCTTCAGTGGCTTGTGCAGAAGTGCTCCCGGCAGTACAATATTGACTATCGCGTCACGTCGGATTCCAAGTCGGATGATCTGCCCCCCGACACCCGCGGTCTGCTGTATCAGGCGGCCAGGGAATTGCTGACCAACGCCGCCAAGCATGCCCAGGCGACTCGCGTGGACGTTTCGGTACGGGTCCGCGAGGACTGTGTGCAAGTGACCGTCGAGGACGACGGAGCGGGCTTCGCCCCGAATGTCCGTCCGCTCGAACGCCAGAGCGACAGCGGGTTTGGATTGTTCAGCATACACGAACGGCTGTCGTCTGTGGGCGGCCAACTGACCGTGCAGTCGAACCCGGGACAGGGAACGTGCGTCATGATGCGGGTTTCCGTCTCGGACGGGAAAAGGACTCCGGGGAGCGAGACATGAGCATTCGGGTGATACTCGTCGATGACCATCAGGTGGTTCTGGACGGCCTGCAAGGGCTGCTGAGCGACGAACCGGACATCCAGGTGATCGCATCGGCCGACAACGGACGGACGGCCGTGGACCTCGCACGCGAGCACAAGCCGGACGTGGTGGTCATCGACATCGCCATGCCGCAGCTCAACGGGATCGCCGCGGTACGGCAGATTCTTTCCGCCTCGCCGCAGACACGGGTTCTGGCTCTGTCCATGCACACCGGCGGGCAGATCGTGACCGACATGCTCCAGGCCGGGGCCGTGGGCTACGTGGTCAAGAGTTCTCCGATCGAGGAGGTCATTCACGCGATCCACACCGTCATGAACGGCAAGACCTTCCTGTCCCCGGAGATCGCCGGGGGGATCGTGCAGGACCTCGTCCGCGGCAGCTCCGGCGAGAAGGACCCCACCCGCTCGACCCTCAGCGATCGCGAGAAGGAAGTGCTGCAACTGGTCGCCGAAGGCAAGAGTTCCAAGGAAATCGCCGCCACGTTGCACGTGACCACCAAGACCATCGAGTGGCACCGCAAGAGCATCATGGACAAGCTGGGCATCCGTTCGATCGCCGAGCTGACCAAGTACGCCGTGCGCGAAGGGCTCACCACGCTGGACGTCTGACCCCCTCCAGCTTGGGCCCGCCGGAAAGCCCCCGAAAAAAGCACCGATCTAACTTAATCCGCCCCGCCCGCGGGTCGATGAGGAATGCGGGAACCGACATGGTATTGCGGGGAAGCGACCATGTCATGAAGTGGGTCAAGCACGGGCTGCATGGGGATGATTGGTTCCGTGCTTCGAACCGGGGAGTTTTCTGATCTGGGCTCACTTCTGGCAGGCAGTTCGTTCGCCTCTCCGCAGAAACCATTCACGCTCCGCGGCTCAGCTTGTGCATTTGCTGCGCGGAGCGGAGCGAAGGCAATCGCTTCACGGGGGTTTCCTGATTGATCGCGTCGTAAGTGGCGCTCTCAGCCATCGTGCGCGCTGAGAGACAGGGAAGATAGCAGGCCAACAGGGAAGCGCAGCGTTTCTTGGGAACAGAAAGGAACAAAGATGCTTAAGGACATGAAGCTCGGCACCAAGATTGCCGGGGGGTTCACGATGCTGGTGTTGATCGCCGTCGGCCTGGGTGGCCTGGCGATCGTCAACATGAAGGGCGTGGAAGAAGAGTCGAACATCCTCGCCAAGGAATACGTGCCCGAGCTCAGGCTCGCCAACGAGGTCGAACGCAACTCGCTGAATACGATGTACGAGATCCGCGGGTACGGCTTCACCGAAAACGAACAGTACCTCGATGCGGGCAAAAAGAGCATGCAGGAGGTCCGCAAGTCGCTGACGGCCTGCCGCGAGCTTGCCGCCCGGGCGCCTCACCTGGTCAAGCTGCCGGAGTTGGAGAAGCAGTGCTCCGACGCACTTGCCCGCTATGCCGAACTGGTCGACCAGACCGAGAAGACCGCCGACAAACTCGCCGCCTGCCGAGACGATCTCGACAAAGCGGCCGAGAACTACATGAGCAACTGCATCGACTTCCTCGCCGGACAGAACGCTGCCTTCAAGGCCGACCTCAAGGATCGACAGTTGAAGATTCGCCTGGTTTCGGACATCGTCGATCTCGGCAGCGTCGCCCGGGTCCAGAACTTCAAGTCCCAGGCGACCAACGACCCGGAACTGCTCAGGCAGGCCGTCGACACCATCAAGAACGTCCACGGCAAGACCTCCGAACTCCGCAAGGTCTGCCAGGACAAGGAAGACATCGCCCGCATCGACCTCACCGACAAGGCCGCCACCACCTACCAGGCTGCGATGGAAGGCTTCCTCAAGGAGTTCCAGCAGGGCAAGGCCGCCGACAGTAAAGAACTGACGCACTACCGCGACCAAATGGACGCCGCCGCCCAGACGTATGTCCAGAACTGCGAGGAATTCCTTGCCGGTCAGCAGAACAAGTTCAGCACCGACATGAGCGAGCGTCACGACAAGATCACGTTCGTCAATGACGTCATCGACGTGGGCAACGCCACCCGCCTGGCGTGCTTCAGGTCCCAGGCCCTGCGCGATCCGAAGCTGATCCGCGACGCCATGCCCAACTTCGACAAGATGGAGACCCTCTTCAAGGACCTCCGCAAGATCACCCGCCTGGAGGTGGACCTCCAGCGGATCGACAATACCGAAAAGGCCGCCAACAACTACAAGGCCGCGATGATCGCCTTCGTGAACAACTGGGACAAACTCCAGGAAATCGCGCGGAAGCGGGAAGAAGCGGGCGATAAGGTCCTCGCCGGCGCCATGGGTACCTCCAAGGCCGGCATCGAAGGAACAACCGACGTCGCCAACAGCGCCGCCTCGTCGCTGAGTATCGCCTCCACGACGATGATCATCGGACTCGGCGTGGCGGTGGTGGTCAGCATCGTCCTGGCGTTCTTCATTACCCGTTCGATCACCGGCCCGATCCACCGCATCATCTCCGCCCTCACCGGCGGAAGCGAACAGGTCGCCGCGGCGTCCGGACAGGTCTCCAGTGCGTCCCAGTCGCTCGCACAGGGTGCCAGCGAACAGGCCGCCAGCGTCGAGGAGACCTCCGCCAGCGTCGAAGAGATGAGTTCGATGATCAAGCAGAACGCCTCCAATGCCGACGAAGCGAAGGGTCTGGCCGACAGCGCCAATTCCAACGCCCAGCGCGGCAGCGAGGCGATGACCCGCATGAGCAACGCCATCGAGGACATCAAGAAGTCCTCCGATGAAACCGCCAAGATCATCAAGACCATCGACGAGATCGCCTTCCAGACCAACCTGCTGGCGCTCAACGCCGCCGTCGAAGCCGCCCGAGCCGGAGAGGCCGGGAAGGGCTTCGCCGTGGTCGCCGAAGAAGTGCGCAACCTCGCGATGCGGTCGGCCGAGGCGGCCCGCAACACCGCCAGCATGATCGAGACGGCCGTCAAGAACTCCGACAACGGCGTCACGATCAGCCAGGAAGTCGCCGAGTCGCTCAACGCCATCGCCGACGGCTCCCGCAAGGTCAACGACCTGGTGACCGAGATCGCAGCGGCGAGCAACGAGCAGGCCGCCGGCATCGAGCAGATCTCCACCGCCGTGACGCAGATGGACCAGGTCACCCAGTCCAATGCCGCCAACGCCGAAGAGTCGGCCTCGGCAAGCGAGGAACTGTCGGCCCAGGCCGAGGAACTGCAGACCATCGTCCAGGAACTCCAGTCGATGGTGGGCGGGTCCGGCACCGTCACGCACGGGGCGAAGGCAGACTTCCGGACGGTAGCGAAGCCCGCGGGCAAGCAGCCGTCCAGGCCCGCTGCCCAGCACAACCAGTCGGCCAAGCCCCGCAAGGAAGAAGGCAAAGCCAAAGAGATGATCCCCATGCAGGACGAGGCCGATCTCGGCAAGTTCTGATACCGGTAGCAAACGGACACGTCCGAGCGTTTCGGCTCGGAAGTGGTCCGCTACACGAAGCACCTACGACGGGGGTTGGCTCTGCAGGGCCGCCCCCGTTGCTTCGTGCGCACAAAGACCTGTCTCACAGGGAGAGCGCGCAAAGCGCAGCGACTTCGGGAGTCATAAAGAGACCGGAAAGCCGGGCAATCACTTCCGGCGCAGGGAGAACATCTGGATGTAGTTGTACCAGCGGGGGCGGGGATTGCGGTCCAGTTGCGGCCCCAGCACGTCGCACAACTCCTGGAAGACCTTTTCCCGGCTTGCCGGCGGCAGGTCGTGCACCGGGGCGTATTGATTCATCACAACCGCCTCCAAAGGGCTTCTCGGGACGGTTTCCGGGCTGTTTGCGGTCGCAGCGGGGCAGGAAACGACAGCTTATCCCCATGTTTTCCACAAATGCATATATTTACGGCACATACGTCACAGTGCGGCGGAACCGACGGTTCCCCGGGGTGTTGATAACTGTTGGTAGTGCATTTCCTTCGCCAGAAAGCCGCCTGCAGGCAGGGGTTTAGCAGAATGTTACTATATTTTGAAGACAACCCCTTGAACAACCCCATATGTTGGGTTTATGCTACCAGATGTAGTGGCGTACCGGCCAAGCCTGGCGCGGTAGCAGATTCCAGAGAGCAGTACAGCCGGGTGATGGTTCGGTACGGCCTGTTGCGGCCCCGTAATACCGGGAAAATCCGCAATAGTGGCCGGGTGCCATCATATCGCCTTAACACTTGCTTTGGTTCTTAGGGAACGTTCGCCGGGAGATCGAAATGTCGACCAATGACTCCAACAATGCCTGGGAATTCGGACCGTCCGCCGATGGTCTGAGCATCGATCGCGTCTTCTCTTCTCCGGAGGAGACCCCGTTCGAACAGGCTACGTGGGAAAAGCGGTCGGCGAAGATCACCGACGACAAGGGCGAGACGATCTTCGAGCAGACCGATGTGGACGTCCCGGCCGACTGGTCGCAACTGGCGACCAACGTGGTGGTCAGCAAGTACTTCTACGGGGACGCCAGGAAGAAGACCGAGCGCGAGAGGTCGGTCGGGCAGCTCGTGCATCGCGTGACCCGCACCATCGCCGACTGGGGCCGCGACGACGGCGTATTCGCCACCGACGAGGACGCCGAACGCTTCTACGAGGAGCTGAGTTTCCTGACGCTCAACCAGTACGGCTCGTTCAACTCCCCGGTGTGGTTCAACGTGGGGCTGTTCCACATCAACGGCGTGGAAGGCTCCAAGGCCGGCTTCCACTGGGACTACGATAAGAACGAGCCGGTTGCCACCGAGCGGAGCTACGAGTATCCCCAGGCATCGGCCTGCTTTATCCAGTCGGTCGACGACACGATGGAAGACATCATGCGTCTGGCGGCCGACGAGGCGAGGCTCTTCAAGTTCGGCTCGGGCACCGGCAGCGACCTTTCCACCCTGCGTTCCAGCCGCGAGAAGCTCTCCGGCGGCGGGACGCCGTCGGGTCCCATCAGCTTCATGCGGATATTCGACCAGGTGGCGGCCGTGGTTCGCAGCGGCGGCAAGACCCGTCGCGCCGCGAAGATGCAGTCGCTGCGGGTGGATCATCCGGACATCCGGGATTTCATCACCTGCAAGACCGAGGAAGAGAAGAAGGCTTGGGCGTTGATCGAGCAGGGCTATGACGGTTCGTTCAACGGCGACGCCTACGGCTCGGTGATGTTCCAGAATGCCAACCTCTCGATCCGCGTGACGGAGGACTTCATGCAGGCGGTCATGGACGACGCCGACTGGCAGACCTACGCGGTGACCACCGGCGAGCCGCAGGAGAAGTTCAGGGCCCGCGAGCTGATGCGCCTGATCGCCGAGGGCACGCACGTCTGCGGCGACCCGGGCGTGCAGTACCACAGCACGATCAACAAGTGGCACACCTGCCCGGCCAGCGGGGACATCAACGCATCCAACCCGTGCAGCGAATACATGTTCGTCAATGACTCGGCGTGCAACCTCGCCAGCCTGAACCTCATGAAGTTCCGTCGGCCGGACGGCTCGTTCGACGTGGCCCGCTTCCGGGCGGCGGTGCGTACGTTCGTGATCGCCCAGGAGATCCTGGTGGACCACGCCAGCTACCCGGGCGAGCGGATCTGCCGCAACAGTCACGACTTCCGTCCCTTGGGGCTGGGCTATGCCAACCTCGGGGCGATGATGATGAGCCTGGGGCTGCCCTACGACAGCGACGGCGGGCGGGCGGTCGCCGGCGGGATCACCGCGATCATGACGGCCACCGCTTACGAAACGTCGGCCGAACTGGCCAGTCGCCTGGGGACCTTCCCGCAGTACTACAAGAACCGCGAGGGGATGCTGCGGGTGATCAAGATGCACCGCGGCGCGGTGGAGGGCATCTGCGAGGACAACTGCCCCTCGTCGCTGCTGCAGGCCGCCCGCGAAAGCTGGGACAAGGCCCTGGCGGCCGGCGAGGCGATGGGCTACCGCAACGCCCAGGTGAGCGTGCTGGCTCCGACCGGGACGATCGGGTTCATGATGGACTGCGACACCACCGGCATCGAGCCGGACATCGCCCTGGTGAAATACAAGCTGCTGGCCGGGGGAGGGATGTTCAAGATCGTCAACCGCACGGTCCCGCTGGCGCTGGAGCGCCTGGGATACAGCAAGGACGAGATATCCCGGATCATCGAATACGTGGACGAGAACGACATGATCGAGGGCGCGCCGGGGCTCAAGGATGAGCACCTGGCCGTCTTCGATTGTGCCTTCAAGCCCGCCGAGGGTTCGCGCTGCATCCACTACATGGGACACATCCGCATGATGTCTGCGGTGCAGCCTTTCCTCAGCGGAGCGATCTCCAAGACCGTCAACATGCCCACCGAGGCGACGGTGGACGAGATCATGCAGGTGTACATCGATGGCTGGAAGCTGGGACTCAAGGCGGTGGCGATCTACCGCGACGGTTCCAAGCGGACCCAGCCGATGAACGTCTCCAGCCAGGAGAAGAAGCAGGCGAAGGCGGAAGAAGCGGCCGCGGCGGCGATCGAGGCGATCAGCGCCGAGCAGCTCGAGGCCGCCAAGCGCACCCCGCATCGTCACCGCCTGCCGGCCACGCGTCCGTCGATTACCCACAAGTTCGACGTCGCCGGTCACGAAGGGTATCTCAACGTCGGGCTCTACGAGGACGGGGCGCCTGGCGAGCTGTTCATCACCATGGCGAAGGAAGGCTCGACGGTGGGCGGCATGATGGATGCGTTCGCCACCGCCATCAGTCTGTGTCTGCAGTACGGGGTCCCGCTGGACGGGCTGGTGAAGAAGTTCTCCCACCAGCGGTTCGAGCCCAGCGGCATGACCTCCAACCGCGACATCCCCTTCGCCAAGAGCATCGTGGATTACATCTTCCGCTACCTGGGCATGACCTTCCTGGAGGACTACCGCAAGGCCAACATGCCCAACCGGGGCGGAAGCAGGCAGAAGGCAGCGTCCGAGGCAGGCAAGGATGACCGCATCTCGGAACCGCAAAGCGCCGAAGGGAATCCCACCAGGGAAGGTAGCGGCCCCCTCGGCGCGCTATTGAAGGACTCCGGCAGCTACGTCGCCAGCGACAGCGGCCATGGCGGGGGCAAAGCCTCGGCCGGTGGCAACGGGGCCCCGAAGGGCGCTGGCGGCTCCAGGAGCGGCTCGCCCTCGACGGCCTCCCAGACCCAGCGGGTCACGCGGGTGGACCAGCAGTTCTCCCACTATCAAGAGGACGCCCCTGCGTGCGACGTGTGCGGGTCGATCACGGTGCGGAACGGCAACTGCTACAAATGTTACAACTGCGGCTCGTCGCTGGGCTGCAGCTGACAAGTGAAGACACGCTGGGTTGCGGGCGGTGGCACGGATGCCTGCCACGGCTGGACGGACAAGCGGCCGCCCGCACTCGGGGCGTTCATGGAGGAACGCCGGTTCTGACCCCCGCGAGCACGCTCTCGCAGGCAGCGCCTGAGCGTTCGCACAAACCGACGGCTCGCGCCGCGTCGTTCCTTACCGGAGCGCGGCCGACGGCGACGGGACAGAACACCGCGCAGGATGCGTGGACGGCGCGTACGACGCGGCGTCGTCCGAGTATTTTTCAGGGCTTCCTCAGGAAAGATGTGGGCAGCATCGAGGCGGATTGAACCTTTCTTTCTCGACGTCGTAGTATTCTGTGGGGCAGTGGGTTTATATGCCTGTTCGGATTTTTTGCGTTCTAGGCGCCATAATCCTTTAAAGTTTGAAACCTACAGCTTCCGAGGTATAGTGACGTAAGTTGTCCGCTGCATCTTTTCGTTGCAGGTCTCCCTCCACCTGCATCGAGGTTGCGGCTATAATGGGCGATGCCAAGGTCTCCCTCCGCCTGGGCGTCGCCCTTTTTTTGTCCCCACTTGACACCACTGTCGCTCCCGAGGACGATATCCGCGACAGAAAGCGACCCTACTTCTTTCCCGGAAACATGTTGGCACAGATCCAGCCAGATCAGATATTCCAGTGGCTCCATGTCGGCGCAGGCATCTACGCGCTGCTGGCGATCATTCTCTCTCTGCTGCAATGCTTCTTCGGGTATGTCCTGTTTCGGTTGACACTCGTAATCTGGGGAATCGTCACCGGTTACGCCATTGGCGAGATGGCGCTTCTCCACTACCTGCGGTTCCTCCGCCCCGACCCCTCGCACATGGACCTGGTGGTCTTCGGACTGCTCTGCGCGGTGCTGCTGGGGCTGGCGAGTTGGTTCCTGTACCGGGGCTTCGCGGCTTTGTTCGTGGGGCTGTGGGGGCTCTCGGCGGTGCTGTTCGTGCTGGGGGAGCACTCTGCAGGGCTGGCGTGGACGCTGGGAAGCGTTACCGGCTTGGCGCTGGCGGCCGTGGTGCTGGTCCACACCCGCCCGATCATCATGGGCTTCACCGCCCTGACCGGCGGCACGGCGGCCGTGATTTACGGTGCGATCTTGATGACCTTTGAGGGGTGGCTTGAAGTATGGTGGGGAATCGCCATCGTTGTCGGCGTGGCCCTTGCGTTGGCGGTGGCCGGATACCTCTTCCAGAAGCGCACCTATCGCGCGCTCGCACTGGGCTTTGCCCCGGAGCCGAAACGCAAAGGCCGCGTCAGCACGCGGGGCAAGCGCCCGCCGTTGTCGAAGTATTGATCCCTACCACTTCCGGCGTCGTATTACGGCAAGCCCTCCCAGAGCCAGCAGGCCCAGCGAGGCCGGCTCGGGAGATTGTCGGGGACGCGACCCCCGCGCACAAACAAAGCCGAGGGGGTGGTACCCTCGGCCTTGTGTTTGCGGCGGCGGATGGGTCCGCGACGTGTGGGTTGTCGCGGGGCGTTATTCCTTGATCCACAGCCCGTGGACGTTGCAGTACTCGCGGGCGCGGGGGTTGTCGCCCTCGACCATGAACGTCGCCTCGGGCGCCTGGCCGGGGTGGAGGAACTCGTAGTAGACCTTGTCGTCGACCTTCAGTTCGATGAACTGGATCCAGTGCTCGTCCTCCATCGGGTGGGGCACGTCGCCGACCTTGACCTTGTACCCGCCGTCGATCTTCTCGATGACCGGCACGTGCTTCTCCGAGCCCTTGTCCTCGGTCTTGGGCTGGATCGCCTCGACCTTGTTGCCGTTGCAGGTGACATCACACGACTGGTCGCACTTCAGCAGGCCCATCATCAACCCGCCGCAGTCGCTGCACTTGAACATCGTAAGGGTTTCGTGACTCATGTGGTTCTCCATTTCATCCAAGAGGACATTACGGTGTCTCGCCGGGGTCGGCCCGGCGAAGCCCGCAAACGAGCGAGCGTTCCATTATACCCCCACCACACAGGACCTCGCCCGATTTACCCAACGCCTGCAGCTTGACCAACCGGCAGTTCGGCGGTACATTCAGGGCATGCACCCGGTGTCGCAGAATCTCGCTTTCGTCGCCCGTGCGGGTCGTCACGCCCGCTGGTGGCGCCCCGCGCGCCGATAACCTCCCTCCCCAACGCCCTGATCGCCGTACCGTTGCACCTGGCCGTTGCGCGCGGGCGTTGATTTCCGCGCCCCCGGCGGCGAAGATACCCCCGACTCCAAAAGGAACCGATACGATGAGCCAACCAACCGAAACACCGCGCCCGGGCTACTTCGGGCCCTACGGCGGGCAGTTTGTGCCCGAGACGCTCATGGGCGCCCTCGAACAGCTTGACCGTGAGTATACCGCCGCGATGGACGACCCGGCCTTCCGGGACGAGTTCGACGCCGCTCTGCGGGACATCGCCGGGCGACCCAGCGAGCTGTACTTCTGCCGGAACCTCACCCGCAAGCTCGGCGGGGCGAAGATCTACCTCAAACGCGAGGACATGAACCACACCGGCGCCCACAAGATCAACAACACGCTCGGGCAGGTGCTTCTGGCTCGGCGGATGGACAAACGCCGCATCATTGCCGAGACCGGCGCCGGCCAGCATGGCGTCGCCACGGCCACCGCTGCGGCGGTGTTCGGGCTGGAGTGCGAAGTCTACATGGGCACCGAGGACATGCGCCGCCAGGCGCTCAACGTCTTCCGCATGGAACTGCTGGGCACCCGCGTGATTGGCGTCACCAGCGGGCAGAAGACTCTCAAGGACGCCCTCAACGAGGCGATGCGCGACTGGATGGGCTCGGTCGACACCACCCACTATGTGCTGGGTAGCGTCGCCGGGCCGCACCCGTTCCCCAAGCTGGTGACCGAGTTCCAGGCCTGCATCGGCCGCGAGGCACGCAGGCAGATGCTCGAAAAGGAAGACCGCCTGCCGGACCTGGTGATCGCCTGCGTGGGCGGGGGCTCCAACGCCTCGGGAATCTTCGCGCCGATGATCGACGACGCGCAGGTCCGGATGATCGGCGTCGAGGCCGGGGGGCGAAGCATGAAACTCGGCGACCACGCCGCGCCGCTCTGTGCCGGCTCGCCCGGGGTGCTGCACGGCTCGCTGAGCTACGTGCTGCAGAGCCCGGACGGACAGACAGCCGACGTGCACAGTATCTCGGCGGGGCTGGACTACCCCGGCGTAGGGCCCCAGCACTCGCACTGGAAAGACATCGGCCGCGTGCAGTACACCAACGCCTCCGACGACGACGCCCTGGATGCGCTGGTGGAACTCAGCCGCACCGAGGGAATCATCCCCGCACTGGAAAGCTCCCACGCGGTCGCCGAGGCGATGCGCCGCGCACCGGAAATGAACCCCGACCAGATCGTCCTGGTGAACCTGTCCGGCCGCGGGGACAAGGACTGCAACGAGATCCAGCAGATCCTCAAAGCCAGGTCCGGATGACCGGCCCCGGGGCCGGTTCGAGCGAAACAGGACAAGATTCAGCAAAGGCGGTGCAGGGTCGCAGAAGGGCGCAGGAAACGCCCGCGGCTCCCGCGACGCACAACCAGCGAGAAATCAATGAGCGAACTGGAGAACAACCGGATCGTGGCGGCATTCGACCAAGCCCGCCAGGAGGGGCGCAAGCAGTTACTGCCGTTCCTGACGGCCGGCTACCCGAGCCTGGAGATCACCGAGGCGTTGCTGCATGACATCGAGCGGCGCGGGGCGCGCATCTGCGAGCTGGGCGTGCCGTTTTCCGACCCCGTTGCCGACGGGCCCACCATCCAGGCGTCTTACGTGGACGCCCTGGCCGCCGGGGTGACCGTGGACGGTATCTTCGAGATGGTCCGCCGCTACCGGTCGGCCGGCGGAGCGATGGGGCTCATCAGCATGGTCAGCTACTCGATCGTCTACCGCCGCGGCGTGGAGGCGTATGTCCGGGCGGCCGCCGATGCCGGGCTCGACGGGCTGATCATCCCCGACCTCTCGCTGGAAGAAGCCGCCACCGTCGAGCAAATCGCCACCTCGGCCGGTCTGTGCAACATCATGCTGATCTCGCCCAATACCCCGCCTTCCCGTCGCCGGCAGATTGCCTCCCATTGCCGGGGGTTCATCTACTTCATGTCGGTGGTGGGCATTACCGGCGAACGCGACAGGCTGCCCGAACCCACCATCGTCGCGGTCGGCGAACTGCGGCATCATACCGACACGCCGATCTGCGTGGGTTTCGGTATCTCGCGCCCGGAGATGGTCGCCACCGTCTGCGAAGTGGCCGAGGGGGCGATTGTGGGCAGCGCGATCGTCAAGCGCATCACGGCCGCGAAGGACAAGCCGGCCGATCAGCTCGTCCCCGAGGTGGGCGACTTCGTCGGGGAATTGCTGGAACCGATCAAGGCAGGCTGACGGTCGCTCAGAGGTCCACGACCTCTCCCCGGTCGGCGGCGTCGCGGGCGCGGAGGGCCACCTCCGTCACCCGGAACGAGTCGGCCATGGTCACCAGTCCGCCATCGGCCTCGCCGGCCTCGATGGAATCGAGCGTGGCGCCCACCGGGTCGCGGTGTTCGGGCAGGGGCAGCTCGCCGACCACCTGGGGGGTCATCAGCACCGGCGGGCGAAAGCCGCCGTTGACCTCTACCGCGCCGGCGTCGCCCACCAGGCGCAGGCGGTCGTCGCCCCAGGGGCGGTCCTCGTCCTCACCGCCCGGCCAGGGGCGCAGGTAATCGAAGCCTATCACCGCGTGTCCGCCACCGTCGAATTCCAGCAGCACTCCGCCGCTGTCTTCCATGCCGGGGTGGGTGGGATGCGCCACGTTCGCGTTCATCGCGGCCGCTCGGACATATTCCCGCCCGCTGCACCAACGGACGAAGTCCAGGGCGTGGATCGCCTGCCACAGCATGCTGCCGCCGTAGGTCTGGCGTTTCTTGTAGTACTCGTCCCGCTGGTTGAAGGGGTAGGACTTCTGCCCCATCGCCAGGATCGGGCGACCGATCAGCCCCTCTTCCACGGCCGACCGGGCCGCCAAAAACGCAGGCTCGGCGCGCATGGTGAACAGGGCGGTCACGCGACGGCCGGCTTCTTCGGCGGTGGATTGGAGCCGGTGCAGGTCTTCCAGTTCGATCGCCAGGGGCTTTTCGGAAATGACGTGCGCGCCCGCGTCGATGGCCATCCGGCTGGTCTCGCACAAGCGGTAGAGCGGGGTGAACACGCCCACCACGTCGGCGTCGACCTCGGCCAGCAGTTGCTCGGCCGACTCGTACCGCGGCGTACCCTCCGGGGCGGCCGGGTGCGAGCCGAGATAGGACAGGGGGTCGTCCTCGCCCCAGGGCGCTACGCCGACAAGGCTGTCCTGCCGGCGAGCGGCGAGACTGTTGAGCATGGTTCCGACGTGTCCGTAACTTCCGACGATTGCGATCCGCACGGGCGGCTCCTATCCGTTTCGGGGGTTCAGCCGGCGGGCGAGCATCGCCACCTGCTTCTCGCCGCGGCGGGTCCACAGCACCACCAGGGGGGACTGTCCCTTGCCACGCAGGGTCTTCTGCAGCCGGTCGGTGTCCAGCCGCAGGCCGCGTGTCTTCACTTCCACGAGCCCTGCGTCCATCTTTTGCAGGGCGCGGGCCACGTCCTTCTCCCGCCCGGGCACCTCGGCCAGCAGCTCGAAGCTCGTCGCCAGGGGTGTATCGGCCGGGGCGTCGCCGGTAAGCCACACGTGGTTGGGCTCGATCCGCCACAGGTCGTGGGCGGCGGCGAGGTCGTCGGTTCCTTCGGCGGCGAGGACGGCCGGGTCGGGCTCGATGAGATACTTTCCGCACTCTCCCGCGCCGGCCGGCGGGGCACCCCCCACGGCCAGGGAGGTCGCCACGGGCTTCTCGAACGTGCCGTCCACGCGGGTCGCCCAGGCGGTTCCGGCAGGCCGATCTTCCCGCCCCCACCACAGCAGCAGTTGCTTGCACACGCCGCCCTCGCTGACGTACTCGGCCCCGGCGGCAGGTAGCATCGACAGTTCCCCGCGGTCGATCGCCGCCGACAGCTTGACGACCCCGGCGCGGGTCTCGGACATCAGGCGGGCCAGGAAAACCACGCCCGGCTGCGCGTCGGCAAGAGAAGTGCTGCGGCGGCTGCCCGCCCGGCGGTCGGGGTCGATGTGCACGGCGCCCTCGCCGGGCAGCGGGGTTCGCGTGACGTCGGCCGAGACGACCTCCAGGCGGTCGGTCAGGTCCATCGCCTCGGCGTTGACGGCGGTGCAGAGGGTTGCCAGTGGCGAGCGGTCGATGGCCTGAACGTGCAGCCCGCCCCGGGCCATTGCCAGCGCGTCCAGCCCCGCCCCGCAGCAGAGGTCGTGGGCGGTGGAGGGGTTGCACGCGGCCAGTCCGTCGGCCTTGTAGCGGGCCAGGCGGTACGAGGACGCCTGCTGCAGAAGCTTGTCGGTGATGAAGAGCTTCCGGGCGAGGTCGGCTGGGAAGCGGCCGGACTTCTCGGCCCGGCGGCGCAGCTCGGTCAGTTGGATGACGGCCGACGCTTCGGCGGGTCCGCACTTTTTGCGCAGTCGAGAAACCGCGGCAATCGGGTCGTCCGGCAGGTCGATCGCCAGCAGCGCCTGCCCGTCCGGGGAGCGCAGGAATTCCAGATCGGTGGTGGTCAGTGCCATGCGGGAAGTTTCGCACGCCGGCTGCGGCGGTGCAAGAGAGATGGCTCCGCAGACCCCCGCCGGGTCTGTCAGCGGCCGAGGATCACCGTGGCCGACCCGTCGCCGGACTCGATGACTTCCACCCGGCTGTCGCCTTCCTCGCGGCGGGAGCTTTCGGTCGACCCGCCCTTTTTCCGGTTGTGCCGCTCGCGCCAACGCTTGACCCGTTCCTGCCACTTCTTGCGGGCTTCGTCGTAGGCGGCCTGCTCCTCGGCATTGAGTTCGCCGTCGCCGTCCTTGTCGTAGCGACGGAGGATCCACTGCTTCCGCATTTCCTCGCGGGCGGCTTTTCGCTCGTCGCCGGTCAGCTTGCCGTCGCCGTCGGTGTCGTACTTCTCCACCAGTTCGGCCTTGCGCTTGCGGGCGGCGGCCATGCGCTCGCGGATGCGTTTCTTCGCCTCTTCCATGGCGGCGGTTTCCTCTTCGCTGAGCTGACCGTCGCCGTCCTTGTCGTAGCGCTTCCGCATCCAGGCCTCGGCGCGGGCCTTCCATTTGGCCCGGGCGGCCTCGATGGCGGCCTTCTTCTCCTCGGCGTTCAGTTTCCCGTCGCCGTCGGTGTCGAACTTGTCGATGACTTCCTGCTTCTTGTCCTGGGCAAGTTTCCGCATCTCTTCCCGCGACAGCTTTCCGTCGCCGTCGGCGTCGTACTTCTTGCGGGTCTCCTCGTCGAGGCCCAAGTCGCGCAGGGCGCCGCGGGCGGCCTTGCGGGCGTTGTCCTGGAGCGTCACCGGCAGTTTCCCGGCCGCGAGCGACTTGTTCAGCGCCTGGCGTTCGTCGCCGGTGAGTCGGCCGTCCTTGTTGGCGTCCATCGCGGCGAGCACTTTGACGCGGATCGCCTGGCGGTAGGCATCGGCCTCGAACCAGTCGATCTTCCCGTTGCCGTCCCTGTCGTAGCGTTTGAGGACGTCCCAGTTGTCGAACGGTCGAGCGAACGCTCCGTCCTTGCCTTGGGTGGCGGCAAATTCCTCGGCGTCCAGTTCGTTGTCCTTGCCGGCGGCCTTGAGAAACCGCGTGCGCTGTTTGGGCTGCACGTAGGGGTCGATGACCTCGTCGGCCAGTTCGGGGGTCTTGTCTTCGGCGTCCTGCCCGGCGGTCGCGGGGGAAAACATGCACGCGCAAAGCAGGCAGGCGGCGAGAATTGGTGCAAATTCTTTCATGGTTGCCTCCGGTTGTTCCGGAATGTAAGGAAGCGGTCCGCCTGGGGGCGGGCGAAGGCGTGGCGATCGCGCCTCCGGCGATACTATCATAGTAGGACGGATTCATCGTCACTTTGTTGCAGGAAAATGGGCCTTGAGTGAAGTGTTTGCCCGAACTTGTCGCAAGGAAGGCAATAGTTTCCGGAGAATCCCGTTAAGCCTGAGTCTTTCCTGCAACTTTGCGGGCTTTTCTGTGTTCTAAAGGAATGGGCCCGCCGTCGGTAGCGGCGGCGGAAGGGCTTGGTGTCATGAGCATTGCGGAAGTACTTCTAGAGAAAGGCGTGATTACGCCCGATCAACTCGCCGAGGCGATGGACCTCCGGCGTGAGAAGGGCGTGCGCCTGGACCGCGCGCTGATTAACCTCGGGCACCTTGAAGAGGAGGTGCTGCTGAGGATCCTCTCGGAGCAGTTGGCGATCCCGATGATCGACCTGCGCGACGTGGAGATCGATGTCGAAACGCTCCGCTCGCTGCCGTCCCGCCTGGTCTACCGCAAGCACCTCGTTCCGGTCAGCCGATCCAACGGCACCCTCACGGTCGCCACGGCCGACCCGTTCGACCTGTACGCCTTTGACGAACTCCGCATGCTCACCGGGCTGGAGATCGAGCCGGCTTTGGCGAGCGAGGAGGAGATCGACAAGGTCATCAAGCGCCACTACGGCGTGGGCGGCGAGACGCTGGATGAGATGATGAGCACCGACGACCTGGAGGTGCTCAGCGAGACCGGCGAGGAAGACGCCGACCTGCTGGAGATGGCCCAGGAAGCCAGCGTGATCAAGCTGGTCAACGAGATCTTCCTAGAGGCGATCAACGAGCGGGCCAGCGACATTCACATCGAGCCCTACGAGACGGGCCTGAGCATCCGCTACCGCATCGACGGGGTGCTGCAGGATGCCTCGGTCCCGGCGCAGATCGCACGCTTCCAGGCGGCGATCATTTCACGAATCAAGATCATGGCGAATCTCAACATCGCCGAGAAGCGCCTCCCGCAGGACGGGCGCATCAAGCTCAAGATGGGCGGCCGACAGGTCGACATCCGCGTCAGCGTGATCCCGATGCTCTTCGGGGAAGGGGTGGTGATGCGCCTGCTGGACAAATCGCAGGTGATGTTCACGCTCCCCCAACTCGGCATGCCCGAGGACACCTTCGAGGTGTTCGGAGAACTCATCAGCCGTCCGCACGGAATTCTGCTGGTCACGGGCCCGACCGGAAGCGGCAAGACGACTACGCTGTATGCGGCGCTTTCGGCGATCGTCTCCTCGGAGATCAAGGTTCTCACGGTGGAGGACCCGGTGGAGTACCACCTCGACGGGGTCAACCAGATCCAGGTGCACCCGAAGATCGGCATGACCTTCGCCCGCGGGCTGCGGGCGATCCTGCGTCACGACCCGGACGTGGTGATGATCGGCGAGATCCGCGACTACGAAACCGCCGAGGCCGCGATCCAGGCGTCGCTGACCGGTCACCTGGTGCTGAGCACGCTGCACACCAACGACGCCTGCTCGGCGGCGACGCGACTGATGGACATGGGCGTCGAGCCGTACCTGGTCGCCAGCACGCTGGAAAGCGCAATGGCCCAGCGGCTGGTGCGGCGCATCTGTCCCGACTGCCGCGAACCCTACACGCCCCAGCCCGACCAGTTGCCGCCGGATTTCCAGCTCGAGCCCGGCGAGCAGCTTTATCACGGGGCCGGATGTCGCAAGTGTCGCGGCACGGGTTACCGCGGGCGGACCGGGCTGTTCGAACTGATGACCTCCACGCCCGAGATACGCGAGCTGGTGATGGAACGTTCCCCGGCCAGCAAGGTCGTAACCGAAGCCAAACGCGTCGGCATGCGGATGCTCCGCGAAGACGGCTGGGTCAAGGTGCGTCAGGGCGAGACCACGCCCGAGGAAGTTGTGCGAGTGACCACGGCGTAGAAACCCCGCCCTCACCGGCAAGGATGCGTGCTCTGTGAGACGCCGGCAGCGCGGCGAAACCGACACATCGATTCACGTGCCACACGAGGTTCATGGCGACCTTCCAGTACATTGCGAAGACCACCGGCGGCGAAGAAGTGTCCGGTGCGATCCAGGCCGACAACGAGGCGGCCGTGGTGCGATCGCTGCGCGAACGCAGCCTGTTCCCGGTGCAGGTGCAGGAGCAGAGCGCCAAGGCATCGGCGCTGCGCGGCGGGCGGGTGCGCGTGCGGCACTTGGCGACCCTCTACGGCCAGCTTGCCGACCTGCTGCGGGCGGGGGTGCCGCTGGTGCGGGCGTTGGAGACTCTCTCCAGGGCGACCACCAACCCCACGCTGAAACGGGCCGTGGGCAACGTGCGCGAAGCAGTCTCCGAGGGCGAAACCCTCGCTGATGCGATGGCCCAGCACCCCGAGGTGTTCCGAACCCTGCACGTGGCGATGGTCCGCGCCGGGGAACGCGCCGGTTTCCTGGAAGATGTCTTCGCCAACCTCGGGGAGTTTCTCGAACGGCAGGACGACCTGCAGAGCAAGGTCCGCGGGGCGCTGATCTACCCGGCCGTGCTGGTGGTGGTGGGTCTGCTGGTAATGGTGATCGTACTGCTGTGGATGGTACCGAAATTCGAGGGCGTCTTCGAAGGCATGTCGCTGCCGTTGGCGACGGAAATCCTCTTCGCGGTCAGCACGGCGATGCGCGAGTACTCGCTGCTGCTGCTGGGCGGAATCGCCGCGGGCATCGCGGCGCTGGTGGCCGGCATCCGCAGCGAAACCGGCCGTCAGATGTGGGACCGCGGCAAGCTGAAGGTCCCGGTCCTCGGCGGGGTGTTGCGGTCGCTGTGTATCACGCGGTTCTGCCGCATCTTGGGCACGATGCTCCGTAACGGGGTGCCGATCCTCCAGGCGATGAACATTTCCAGAGACGCGGCCGGCAACGTGGTGCTCGCCGAGACGATCGACAAAGCCGCCGAAAGCGTCCGTGCCGGCGAGCCGCTGGCCGACCCGCTGCGGGACAGCGGGCTTTTCCCGCCGGAGATCCTCGAGATGATCGCCGTCGCCGAGGAGTCCAACCAGCTCGAGAAGGTGCTGGTGGAGATCGCCGACACCGTCGAACGCCGCACGAACCGCGCGGTCGACACGGCCGTCCACCTTGTCGAGCCGCTGATTCTGGTGCTGCTCGCCGGGGCAATCGGCTTTGCAGCCTTTGGATTGCTCTATCCGATCTTTACAATCGCAAGAACGCTGAATTGACGGAATCCCGGCCGACGTTGGGTCGGGAGCTTACACTGACGCATTGGTCTTATACGAGATGAGACGAAGGAAGGAGTTGGAGATGCAGAATCGCAGAAGCCTGCGTGGGGGCTTTACGCTGATCGAGGTGCTGCTGGTCCTGGTGATTATTGCCGGGCTGGCGACGGTGGTGGTCGTCGCGGTGGGCGGGAGCCAGAAAGAGGCGAAGGTCAACGAGACCAAGGCCCGCATGGGACGCATCGGAGGCGCCCTGGACCGGTACAAGCTTTCGATCGGGCACTACCCCACCGAGGAGGAAGGGGGGCTGCAGGCCCTGCTGAAGCTGCCCTCCTTCGACGATGAGGATCTCGCCAAGAAGTGGTCCGGTCCGTACCTCACCAAGGAAGACGACCTCAACGACGCTTGGGGCAACGAGTTCACCTACGAAGTGGTGGACGACGACACCTCCGGCGTGTCCGTCCAGCGGGCGCGGCTGTCGAGCCCCGGCCCTGACGGCGAGGAAGGCACCGAAGATGATATCCAGAACTGGAGCGAGGAGGAGCAGTTCTAGACGGCCGCTGCCCTTCGCGTCACAGACCGGCAAGGCGTTACACCCCGCGGCGGCCCCGTTTCGCGCGGGGTTCACGCTTCTGGAGATCTGCCTGGCGTTGGCTTTGCTGGGGATGCTGGCGGTGCTGGGAACCATCAGCGTCGCCTCCTGGCAGAGCAGCCGATTCCAGCGCGGGGTCGACCAGGCCGAAACGCTGCTGAGCATGCTCCGCGCCGATGCCGCCAACCAGGCCCGGCGCCTGCAACTGCAGTTCGACGACGCCGGGCGGATGTCCGTCGCCATCGAGGCCGACCCGCTGGCGAATCCCGGCGTGTTCGCCCCGCACAGTTCGGCGCTGTGGCTACGGTACCTGCCCAACGAAGCCCTGCACGTGACGCACGTGCGGCTGATCGGCTCGGGCGAGTACCGGGCGATGCTCGCCGGCACGCACGAAGCCTTCGGCGAGGAACAGGCCCTCCCGGCCGTGCAGTTCGAGCCGGACGGCACCAGCGACCGGGTGTGGATCGAGCTGGCACCCACCGACGAGGAAGACCCGCGGCGGGTGGTGATCGACTGGGACGGGTTCACCGGCCGGGCGAGAGTTTTGGAGACACATCAGGAAAACCTGGAAGAACTGTACGCCGAACTGGAAGCCGAACTGGAAGCCGAACTGACCCCGGACACGCCACATGAATGACCGCACTGTGACAACCCGCCCCCCTCGCATCGCCCGCAGCGGCATTGCCCTGCTGGAGGTGCTGCTTGCGCTGGGGTTGTTCGTGGGGGCGTGCGGGACGATCGTCGGAACGATGATCATCTCGGCCCGCACGGTGCACGGCATGCGCATCTCGGCGACGGCCGAGGACTTGGCGGTGACCACGCTTTCGGAAGTGCAGATGGGTCTGCTGGACGCCGCCGACACCGAGCCCGAACCGTTCGAGGAGCCTTTCGAGGAGTACAGTTGGCAGATCGTGACCTCCCAGATGGGCGACGTGGAGGTGACGGCTTCGGAGATGACCACCGTGGAGGTGGTCGTCACCCACGACCCGACGGGGCGGGAGTATCGGCTGGCTTATCTAGAACCGGTTCCGCCGGCCGGCGGGGAGTACGACCACGGAAACGCCGACTACGACGATGGCGGCTACGCGGAGGGTCAGCCATGAGAGACCTCCGCCTGTCGAACGATTCGCGGCACGGGCGCGTGGCTCTCGTGGAGGGAAACGCGGAGACGGCAACCCGCTCTGGGCGGGGCGGCTTTACGCTGCTGGAGATCCTGCTGGCGATTGTGCTGATCGTCGGCGTGCTGGGCGGGGTGTTCGGGCTGTACGCCTACGCCTCGGACTTTCGCGAGACGCTCAACGAGGAGTCGCAGCGCGTCTCCCAGCGGCGGGCGGTGATGGCCAGGCTCACCGACGAGCTGCGGGCCACCGTCGCCGAGCCCTGGCTGCGGGAAGACCCCGACAGCGAGGGCGACCTGATGCTGCAGTTCGGGCTGGTCGGCGAGACCGACGAGGACATGTACTACTGCACGCTGCGGCTGGTGTGTGCCCGGGTTCCGGGACCGGCCGCCTGGGTCGAACGAAACATTACCGAAAAGCCCGTCGAGCCGGAATCCGACCTGATGGTAGTCACCTACGCTCTGCGGGTGGACCCTGAGAGCGGCCAGGTCGAGGGGCTGCAGCGCACCGAGCAGAAGCTGCTGGCGTCGCTGCCCGAAACGCCGGGAAGGACCACGCTGGTCGACCCGCGGGCAAGGTTCTTCCAGGTGCGCTACTGGAGCGCGTCCGACTCCGACTGGGTCTACGAATGGCCCGAGGGCGGGTTGCCGATGGCCGTCGAGATCGTGATCTCCGACGAGTTGCCCGAAGACATGAACGACTTGCCCTCCAGCTACGCCCGGCGGGTGGTGTATCTCCCGGCCGGCAAGACGCCGTTGCGGGGACAGATTATCCGGGGGCTTTCCCCGGGAGGTTCCAGGTGAACCGTCGAAGCGGAATGATACTGGTAGCCGTGATGGTCGTCATCGCGCTGGGCGCGATGGTGGCGGCTGCTGCGCTGTTCCGTGTCCGCGCCGAGCACGCCGCGGGGGTCGCCATCACCGACGGCCGCCACGCACGCCAGGCCGCCTTCGCCGGGGTCGACCGGGCGATCGCGCTGCTGGAGCAGTCGGCCGACGACCCGCTTACCTGGCAGGACGACCCGGACGTGTTCAAGGACCAGCTTGTGACCGCCGACGGCCGCGACGAGTGGTACTTCACCGTCTATGCCCCCGGCGGGGACGACCCCACGCTGCCTCGCAACGGTGTCATCGACGAGGCCGGCAAGATCAACCTCAACGCCGCCGACGCCGAGACGCTGGAGGCGATGCTCCAGCAGCACACCGACGTGGACGTGATGGTCGACAGCCTGTTGGACTACATCGACCGCGACGACGAGACGCGGCCCAACGGCGCCGAGCAGGACTACTACGACGCGCTGCCCACGCCGTTCCTCGCCCGGAACATGCCGCAGATCCGCACCGTCGAGGAACTGCTGCTGGTGCACGGTTTCAGCGCCCGGGTGGTCTACGGGGAAGACCACAACCTCAACGGCCTGCTGGATGCCTCCGAGGATGACCGCGACGCCAGCTTCCCCTTCGGAGACAACGGCGACGGCATGCTCGACCGGGGGCTGCTGGGCCTGGCGACCGCGCACTCGTACGAGTACGACGTGGACAACCGGGGCCGGAAGCGAACCCCTGTCAACGGAACCGGCAGCCTGACCAAGGCCGGGCTGCCCAAGAAGACCGTGGAATTCATCGAGGCGCTTCGCAAAGACAAGGTGAAAGTAGCCCACCCCGCCGAACTGCTGAACATGACCCACCGCACGAAGATTACCGAGAAGCGCTGGGTCGGCCGACGCCGACGGCGCCGGCAGGTCACCGTTACCGAGTGGAAGAC
Source organism: Phycisphaerae bacterium (assembly GCA_046539005.1). GTDB lineage: Bacteria > Planctomycetota > Phycisphaerae > SM23-33 > SM23-33 > CAZFPT01. The sequence continues at coordinate 6,439 of JBKHHV010000005.1, read as the reverse complement.
GCTGGAGTCCGGCGTGGGCGCCGCCCAACTTGCCGACGTGCTGGACAAGCTCACCGCCCGCGACGGCAAGGGCAGGCAGCGCGTGGTGGGGCTGGTGAATGTCAACACCGCCTCGCCGGAAGTGCTCGCCTGCCTGCCGGAGATCGACGAGGAACTCGCCGCCCGCATCGTCGACGCCCGGCTCAACCTTACCCCCGAGGACGCCGCCACCATCGCCTGGCTGTACACCAGCGGCGTGATGGATGAGGCGACCTTCAAAGCCGTCGCCCCCCGGCTGACGGCGCGAAGCTTCCAGTACCGCATCCGCTCGGTGGGCTTCGGGAACCCCTGCGGACGGTACTGCGTGCTGGAAGCCGTGGTGGACTTTGCCGGCAAGAAGCCCACAATCGTATACCTGCGAGACCTGACCCGCCTGGGCCTGCCCTTTGCGGTGGACGCCGAGCTCATCCAGACGACGGGAGGCAGCTACTGACATGCCGTCCATACTGCCCACACTTCGGCCGCGACGATTCGTCGCGGTGGACTTCGACAGCCGCCAGCTTCGACTGGTGCAGGCCGAGCGGTCCGGCGGCAAGGCGCGCATCCTCAAGCTCGCCTCGGTGCCCATGCCCGACGGGCTGGACCTCTCCGACGCCCGCAAGATCGGCGCCTTCCTGAAGCGGACCCTCAAGCAGCTCAAGCTCACCTCCATGCCGGTGGTCATGCACCTGCCGCGCGGGCAGGCCGTCCTCAAGCCCATGGCGCTGCCGCCCGGCACCCAGCGGGACGAAATGGCCGGCATGATCCGCTACCAGGTCGAGAACGACCTGCCGTTCGCCGGTGAGGAAGCGGTGATCGACTTCACCGTCACCTCCAGCCACTACGACGCCGAAGACGCCACCGCAGAGACGGCCGGCGAGAATGTGCTGGTCGCTGCCGCACGCATACCGGCCGTGGACCACTACCGCCAGATCGCCGAAGCCGCCGACGTGAAACTGTTGCGACTGGGGCTGCGTCCCTACGCCAACCTCACCTGCGTGGACGCCTGCACCATCCGCGGAACCAACGAGGCCGTCGCGCTGGTGCAACTGACGGCCGACGAGACCGAAATCGACGTGATCTCCGGTTCGTCCCTGGCGTTCAGCCGGTCGGCCTCCAGCAAGGCATCCGACCACCCCCACCCCGACAGCGACGAGGGGCAGCGGGCCGTCTCCACCGTCGTTACCGAGGTCATCCGCTCGCTGCAGAGCTACGCCGCGGTCGAACGCGGGCAGAGCGTCGATGCGATCCTGGTCGCCGGGTCCACCGGAATCGAGCCGCGCGTCGCCGAGATCCTCCACGAACGCCTCGGCATCCAGGCCGAACTGCTCGATCCGGCCGGCGGGTTCCGCATCCGAAGCGACGAGAACACCTCCGGGTTCGTCTCGGCGTTGGGGCTGGCGGCCGGCAGCCACGGAGACGAGCAACCCTTCGACTTTCTCAATCCCAAGCAGCCGGTGGTGAAGGTCGACCACCGCCGCACGTACGTGCTGGCGGCCGTGGCCGGGCTGGTGCTGCTGATCGGGGCAACCATTCCGCTGCGCGACGCCTACCTGGCCCCCAAGAAGAGCCGCCGGGCCGACCTGTACCGCCAACGGAAGGAACTCCGCAAACAGGTCCGCCAGGCCAAGGAGCTTCCCAAGCGGTACGTGGAAGTCCGCGACTTCCTCGACGACCAGCAGAATTGGCCGCTGCATCTTTCGGTGCTCTCGGTGCTGCTTCCCTCGGCCGACAGCGCCTACCTGCCCACGGGCCTGCGTGTGGACGCCGACGGGTCAATCACCTTCGCGATCCGGACCCGCGACGTGGGCACCATCCAGGAAGTGACCGAGAAGCTCGACGAGGCCGGTTTCAGCTACAAGCTCGGACGCTCCGGCGTGACCGAGAGCGACCCCTACGGATACCCGCTGAGCTACGATATGACCGTCTACCTGCCCGACGAGATCAAGGTCGGTCTGGCCAAGGCGGCCGCCATCGACCGCCCCGGCGACGACGTGGCCGCCGAGCTTCTCACCAGCCCCGAAGGCTACCGGCGCTGGCGGGAGCGGGCAAGGAGGTCGGGCCGATGAACCAGCGCAAGCGACTCATCGCGATCGGCGTGGTCGCCGCGGTCGTCCTCGGCGTGGGCTATGCGATCGTCAACGCGCTGTTCCTGGCGCCCGCGGCCGAGTTGGAAAAGGCGGCCGGCGAATACGCCGAGGACATCCGCAAGCTGCGTCAGAATGCCGACGTGGGAACCGTGGCGATGGTACGCCTGCGGGAGCTTGCCAGCCAGACCTTCGGCACCGATCGCAACAAGGTCTCGGCCGACGTGCACGCTCACCTGGACCAACTGCTGGTGCGCAGCGGGCTGGTGAAGGAGAGCATCCGCGCGACGGTGGGCGGCAAGCGGAAGGGTTACGAGATCATCTCGCGTTCGGTCGCCGCCCGCGGCCCCCTGCAGCGTGCGGTCGACTTCCTTTACCTGCTGGAGCAGCAGCCTTACCTCCACCGCGTCGACGATGTGGTGATCAAGCGGATCGAGCAGTCGCCCGACGTGCGGCTGACCTGCCGCTACTCCACGCTGATCGTGCTGGGTGCCGACAACGAGCCGATCGTCCCCCAAAAACGCCAGCCCACCACCGACAAGAGCTACGGCGACCTCGACAGCGAGGACCGCAAGGTCTACACCGTCATCGCCCGGCGGAACCTGCTGATGCCCTATGTCAAGAAGCCGCCCCAGCGCGTTGTCCGGCGGCCCCCGCCTCGGCGCACCGAGAGCCCGCAGCCCAAACCCCAGCCGCCGCGGCCGGCGCACGATCCGCTGGCAAGCCTGCGGGTCAACGACCTGTCGCAGTGGAACGACAAGCAGGACGTCCGCGTCGAAGGCCCGCACGGGCAATCCACGCTCTATCACCCCGGCGACAAGCTCGCCGGCGGCGAGATCGTGATGGTGGACATCCGCCCGCTGCCCATTCCCGACAAGCCCGAACTGACCTCCCCCAGCCGCGTGATCCTCAAAATAGGCAACGAGTACTGGGCGGTCGAACTGGGCAAACCGCTGTCCACCAGGCGAAGGCTGCCCGAACAGCAGCTTCCCGACGAGTTGAAGGAAGACGAGACCACCACGCAGCCGGCGACGGCCGAGAGTTCCAAAACCGACACCGCGCGTGAGAACAACGGATAGATTCCTGTACAATGTCCCCTTCGCGGGGACGCAGAGACGTATCACAGGAGAACGTTCATGTTGCATCGAAGCAGACTGCTGATTGCGTTCGTGCTGGCTACCGCCATGCTTGCAGCCCCGGCCGTAGGGCTCGCCCAGACTACGCAACCGGCAGAGGCGACGAAGGAAACCCCCGCCGCACCCGAAGTGCGCGCCGAGGACAAGGCGAATGACGACAAAGCCGCCGCCGACAAGGCCGCCAGCGAACTCGCCGCCGACCAGGCCCGCGCCAAGGAGGTCGCCTCCAAGGTCAAGAACACCGACCGCGGGACGATCCGCTTCCAGTTCGACGGGGTCGACTACAAGGACGTAATCCGCCGATTCGTCCAGATCGCCGACAAGCCCATCATCGGCGACTACAACGTCCCGGGGAAGCTGACCTTCTTCGACAGCCGCAAGTACAGCTTCGAGGAAGCCTTCGACACGCTGAACATCATCCTGGAGATGCGGGGCTTTGCCCTCGTCGAGGAAGAGCGGTGGTTCCGGCTGGTCGAGCTGACCAACATCGGCTCCAAGAGCAAGATCCTCAAGGGCCTCGATACCGCCGACGCCAAGGAGATGCGGGCCAGCGAGGTCGCGACCGTGGTGCTGCCGCTGAAGTTCATCGACGCCGGCACCGCCTCCAAGGCCGTCGTGCGATGGGTTTCCTCGTGGGGGTCCATCTCGGTGCTCGCCAAGGGCAAGGGCATCATCATCACCGACCGGCTCTCGAGGATCAAACGCATCCGCGACCTGCTGAAGATGCTCGACACGGAGTCGCTCGTGCAGCGGCAGATGAAGACCTACCAGCTCAAGCACGCCTCGGCCAAGAACGTCTCGGAGATGATCAACAAGCTCTTCGGCTCCTCGCGGCAAATGGTCTACAACCCCCAGGCCGGACGCTACGAGCCGCAAAACACCGGCACCAGCGTGACGGGCGTCTCCGACGAGCGGACCAACTCCATCCTGCTGCTGGGTGCCGGCGACCAGCTCGCCCTCGCCGAGCAGGTCATGCAGAAGCTCGACCGCAAGGAAGGCGCCGTCGGCGGCGATGTCCGCATCTTCGAACTCAAGAAGGCCCAGGCCCAGGACATCGCCAAGACCGTCAACGCCGTGGTGCAGGGCACCGCCAAGAAGGTCCGGGGCAAGAAGACCGTCATTGCCAAGGAGGTCAAGGTCGTCGCCGACGAAGCGACCAACCGCGTGGTCGTCACGGCCCCGGTGGACGAAATGAACCAGGTCGCCGACCTGATCACCCGCCTCGACGAGGCGACCAAGGTCTCCGGCGGGGCGAAGATTTTCCGCCTCAAGCACGCCGACGCCGCGCAGCTTGCCGGGGTGGTGACCAACGCCGTCTCCAAGCGCGACTCGCGAGGCCGACGGATCTCCGGGCTGACCGTGAGCGTCGACTCCCGCAATAACGCGCTGATCATCGCCGGGGCCGGTGGCGACATCGATACCGCCGCCCAGCTCATCGAGCAACTCGACGTCAAGCCCACCACCGAGGCCCGGGAAGTGCACGTGGTGCACCTGGAGAACGGCGATGCGCGTGAAATCGGCCGCGCCCTGGAACAGACCTTCGCCAGCGAGACCCGCGACTCCCATGGGCGGGTGCGCCGCAAGAGCAACATCCAGGTCAGCGCCGACCGCTCCTCCAACACGCTCATCATCTCCGCCGCCGGTGGCGAATGGCCCCGCGTGCAGGAAGTGCTGGAGAAGCTTCAGGCCAAGGCCCAGAACGTTGCCACGCCCTCCACGCGCCTCATCGCCCTGGAGCACGCCAAGGCCGACGAACTGGTCCGCACACTGAACGAGATCTTCTCGCCCCGTCGTCGCGGACGGCGGCGCGGAAGCAGCGACGCCCCGGTGATCATCACCTCCTCGCAGCGAAGCAACAGCCTGCTGGTATCGGCCGCCGAGGACGACCAGGCGAAGATCGCCGAGTTGGTCAACCGACTCGACGTGCCCTCCAGCGAGAAGATCGAACCGTTCCTGATGATCCGCCTGCAAAGCGCCGACGCCGAGGCGCTGGCCGCCAAGATCATGTCCATGCTGCCGCGCCCGCGCCGCGGACAGCCCCAGGACGTCTACCTCCAGCCGGATAGGCTGACCAACTCGATCCTGCTGCGAGCCTCGGAAGAGAAACGCAAGCTCATCGAGGATATCCTCACCAAGCTCGACAAGGCCACCCAGGCTGAAGCCCGTGAAACCCGGACCGTGCAGCTCAAGCATACCTCCGCCGATGCGATGGCGCAGGTGCTGGGGCAGATGTTCTCCGGCGGGTCGACGCGAAGCCATCGCGGGCGGTGGTCGCGATCGGCAGGAACCGACGCCGACCGCGTGGTCATCACCCCCGCCCCGGGCGACAAGACCCTGGTCATCGATGCCCCTCGCAGCAAGATGGCCGAGATCACCAACCTCATCGCCACGCTGGACACCGACGAGTCCGGCGGACAGACCGAGGTGCGAACCTACCAGCTCACCAACTCCAGCGCCCAGGAGATCGCCCGGTCGCTGGCGAGGCTGTTCGGCTCCTCGCGCCGCCGTCGCGGACGCGGCAGTGTCTCCACCGAGCCCGATCCGCGCTTCGAGGCCGACAGCGGAACCAACCAGGTGCTCATCGCCGCCACCCCGGGGCAGTTCGAGCAGATCGAGCCGCTCATCGAGAAGCTCACCAAGTCGGCCGCGGTCGCCATGAAGGCCCGGCTCTTCAAGCTTCAGTACGTCAAGGCCGAGGACATGGTCCCCGTTCTGGAGACCACTCTGGCCGGGACTCCCAGCGGCCGTCGCGGTCGCGGGGGCGGGGGCGGTTCGGTTCGCATCGCCACCATGAAGCTCGCCAACACGATCATCCTCCAGGCGCCCCCGGCCAAGGTCGCCCTCGCCGAGGAACTCATCAAGAGCTTCGATACCGAGGACTCCGGTCTGCAGACCACCATCGAGATCGTGCAACTGGTCAACGCCCAGGCCGAGACCCTCACCGACACCATGAACGCCGTGCTCGCTTCCCAGGGCGGTGGGGGCAACCGGCGCCGACGCTGGCGCGCTCCCCAGGACAGCGGGCAGGGCGTGTCGGTCACCGCCGAGACCAACTCCAACAGCATCATCGTCCGCGGACCGGCCGTCGACGTCGACGAGGCCGTCGCCATGGTCCGCAAGATCGACGCCGACGCCGCTTCGATGACCGTCGAGACCAAGACCTTCAAGCTCAAGCACACAAAAGCCAAGGACCTCGTC
>JBKHHV010000140.1:0-9738 GCA_046539005.1 Phycisphaerae bacterium | reverse complement strand
TTCAGCGCCGGCTTGCTGGTCCTGGGGGAGTCATCGCGGCCATCGATTTCGAGCAGATCCTCGCCAGGGCGCCCGACTTTACGCCACCACTTCAGCGCCTCGTGCTGGCGGGCAAGCCGCGAGCCCACCCGCCGCCGAAGCGCCTCAGGCAGCCCGTTCTCCGGGTCGGATTCCAGGGCATCGTAGTGCTTCTTCCACAGCCGCGGGTTGCCGTGGATGCGTTCCAGGGCGGCGACCACCATCGCGGCCGCGGGCACATCCGGGGCCTTGAGCATCATCTCCACCAGCAGTCGCGAGTTATCTTTGCTCTCCAGCAGGGCCAGCGCCCGGGCATACCGCCGGAATGTAAGCGCGTTGGGCTCGGCGGGGATCTCCCTCAAGGCCGCCTTGCGAACCTCGGCGGGCAGGTCGCTGCCGGTGAGCTTCGTCTTCGTGTAGACGACCGTTCTGCCGTCGTCGCGCCGCAGCAGCAGGCTGTGACGGGTCTTTCTGGCGGCGCGGCTGTCTTCCACGGGCGACGGGGAGCCGGTCACTACCTCCCTGGGGCGGATCTCAAACAGCACGTTATCCTTCAGCAGTTTCCCGCCGATGGGCGTACCCAGTAACGTAACCTCGCGCAACCACTGGAGTTTCGGGCCGTCCTCGCGCCAGGCGCCGAACGGGGTCAGTTCGTAGTGCTCGTTGCGGTCCTCGTCCTGCAGTCGAAAGGCCCCGAAAGCCTTCACCTCCACCTTGGAACCCTTCGCGCCGGGGGCCTGCAGTGCCCGCAGCGTCAATGCCCCGGTCTTCCGGTCGCGGCCGATCGCCCAAAGGTCGCTGGTTCCCTTCCAGCGGATCCGCACAAACGCGGGGCGGTCCGGCGGCAGCCACAGCGGGCTCAGGCGGATGGCGGCCGTGGTGTCCGGCACGCGGGTGCCGTGCGGGGCGGTGCGGTCGGGCAGGGAGGAGAGGCGGATCACCGTCGCCACGTCCACCCAGCCGTTGCCGTCGGTCTGACTGAGGCGCAGCGGTCGGGTGCCGATGGGGGCAGGCAACGTGTGCGTGGACACAAGTTCCAGCCACAGACGACGGGGGCCCCGGGAGAGCTTCCCGCGCGGCGGGTCGGCGGCGAGCGTCAGGCGGTAGGGGAAAGGCTTCACCCCCGGCGGGTCGGCGCCGTCGGCAGGATCCCCGATAATCTCCTTCGCCCGGGTGACGAGGCGCCGGGTGGCGTTGGCGTCCTGGGCGCGCGTACAGGCCGACAGGCTCAACACCAGCGTCGCCGCGGCGACGGTACGCATCATCCACTTGCGGTCCATGGCTGCCCTTCTGCATGCAGGCCTGCGCCCGGTCGGGACGCGATCCTTGTGCCCGGACGATTGACTCCCCCGACTCCCGGGCTATCCTGGGTTCCCGGACGGATCGCTTCGCGGTCCGGAGGCAGCCGGCGTCCGCCGGCCCGGTCGGGTCTTCCGGACATAGCCTAAGAGACTTCGACAGCCCAACGGAAGGAAAGTTTGGCATGCGTTTTCTCTACATTGATATCGACACGCTGCGTCCCGATCATCTCGGTTGCTACGGATACCATCGCAACACGTCGCCCAACATCGACCGGCTGGCCGGGGCGGGCGTGCGGTTCGAAAAATGCTACGTCTCCGACGCCCCCTGCCTGCCCTCGCGGGGCAGCATGTTCACCGGCATGTTCGGTCTCCGCAGCGGTATCGTGGGGCATGGCGGGACGGCCGCCGACCTCAGGTCCATCGGCGAGCAGCGCGGCTTCCGCACCGAGCATTCCCACCCCGGCTTCATCGCGTGCATGCGTCACCAGAACGGGCACTACCCGGTCACCGTGAGCCCCTTCGCCGAGCGTCACAGCGCCTTCTGGTGGTACGAAGGCTGGCGGGAGATCATCAACCCCGGCAAGGGCGGCAGCGAGCGATCCGACGAGGTGGTTCCGCTGGCGATCGACTGGCTGGAACGCAACGCCGACCGCGACGACTGGCTGCTGCACGTCAACGTGTGGGACCCGCACACCGTCTACCAGGCGCCGGAGGAGTTCGGCAACCCCTTCCAGGACGAGCCGATCGAGGACTGGTACACCGAGGAAATCCGCCAGAGCCAGTGGGACGACTACGGGCCCGGCACCCCGCAGGAGCCCTGCGGCGGGATGGGACGCGAGAAGGGCACCTTCCGCCAACCCCCGCAGGTGCGGAACATGGATGAGTACAAGCAGTGGATCGACGGTTACGACTGCGGCGTTGCCTACGCCGACTTGTGGGTGGGGAAGATCCTCGACGTGCTCGAACAGCAGGGCGTGCTGGATGAGACGATCGTCATGGTCACCAGCGACCACGGCGAGACGCTGGGCGAGCTGAACGTGATCGGCGACCATGCCACGGCCGACCATGTCGTCAGCCGCGTGCCGATGATCGTGAAGTATCCCGGCCGACCGGGCGGGCGCGTGGACAACGGGCTGTACAACCAGTGCGACATCGCCGCGACACTCATCGAGCTGGGCGGCGGGAAGGTGCCCGGCCACTGGGACGGGCGGTCGTTCGCCACGGCATTCAAGGACGGGCGCGACGGCGGGCGCGATTACGTGGTGTTCAGCCAGTGCGCCTGGTCCTGCCAGCGGTCGGTACGGTGGGATGACTGGGTCTACATCCGTACCTACCACACGGGGCTCAAGAACTACCCGCGGCACATGCTGTTCAACGTGTCCGACGACCCGCACGAGCTGAACGACCTCGCCGAGGCCCGCCCCGAACTGGTCGGGCATGGGCAGGTGCTGCTGGACGAATGGTGGCAGGAGGAGATGAGCCGCAACCCCAGCGGCATCGACCCGCTGTGGACGGTCATGAACGAAGGCGGGCCGTTCCATACCCGCTGGGGTAACCGCGAGCACTACCTGCAGCGCCTCCGAGAGACGGGGCGCACCGAGGCGGCCGACTTCCTCGAAGCCAACCCCACCGGCCTGCCCGACTGACCGACGCAACCGCTCAGACACCCGACCCGACCGAAGCGATGAAAGAGCAGATTCATGCCCGAGAAACCGAACATCGTGTACATCATGGCCGACGACATGGGTTACGGCGACCCCGGCTGTTACGGCGCCGAGAAGATTCCCACTCCTAACATGGATCGCCTGGCGTCCGAGGGAATGCGCTTCACCGACGCCCATTCCTCCTCGGCCGTCTGCACGCCCAGCCGGTACAGCGTGCTCACCGGTCGTTACTGCTGGCGGACGCACCTCAAACGCGGTGTGCTCGGAGGGTTGAGCTACCCGCTGATCGACCCGGCGAGGCTGACCATTGCCGGGCTGCTCAAACAGCAGGGCTACGCGACGGCCGCGGTGGGCAAATGGCACGTGGGGCTCGGCTGGCAGACGCGGGAAGGCGTCAGCCACATCGTACACGACTGGGAAGACGACGGCGAGGTCGACTTCAACAGGCGCATCGTCAACGGGCCGGTGGACGTGGGGTTCGACTACTTCTTCGGTATCGCCGGCTCGCTGGACATGCCCCCCTACTGCTTCATCGAGAACGACCGCACGGTGGGCATTCCCGACCGCCCCAAGGAGCACTACTTCGCCCAGCAACGCAAAGGCCGCCAGGTGCCCGACTGGGATGACCGCCAGGTCGACCTGCAGCATGCCCGGAAGGCATGCGACTGGTTGAGGCAGACCTGCTCCCGCGACCCCGACGAACCGTTCTTCCTGTACCTCACCCCGTCCAATCCGCATCGGCCCTGCGTGCCGCCGGAGTTTTTGGAAGGCGCCTCGGACGCCGGCCCCCGCGGCGACTGCGTGTGCGTGGTCGACTACGTCCTGGGGCAGGTGCTCGATACGCTCGATGAACTCGACTTGGCCGAAGAGACCATGGTGGTGCTCACCAGCGACAACGGCGCCCGCCCGGCCGACGTGGACCGCGACACCCACGGCCACAGGAGTTGCGGCGAGTTGCGCGGGTTCAAGGCGCAGATATGGGAGGGCGGACACCGCGAGCCGTTCCTGGTCCGCTGGCCCGCGCGGGTCAAGCCCGGCACCACCTGCGACCAGACCATCTGCCTGATGGACATGATGGCGACCGTCGCCGACCTGACCGGTACCGACCTGCCCGAAAACGTCGCCGAAGACAGCTTCTCTTTCGCCCCGCTGCTGGACGGCGAACCCGCACGGCCGCGGAGAATGCTGGTGCATCATTCGGTGGATGGTACCTACGCCCTTCGGCGGGGCACGTGGAAGATGATCCTCGGGGCCGGCCCGGGCGGTTTCCACAACGACTGGATCACCCCGCCCGAGGACGACGGCCTGCCCGGGCAACTCTACGACATGGAAAAAGACTGGCGGGAGACCACCAATCTCTGGGCCGATCGGCCGGATATCGTCGAGGAAATGAAGGCCGACCTGCAGGCAATTATCGACGCCGGGCGAACCCGGCCTGCCTAGTGCGCGCCAGACACTTCGGCGGTTCGCAGCTTGCCCTGCCCCGGCCGGGCATGCCTGGTAACGATGACCGGAGGAACGATGTCTGACACGACAAGCCGCGGGACCCGAGCGGCTCCGACGGCAATAGCGGTGATGATGCTGATGGCCGGCGGGCTGGCTCTGGCAGGGACGGACACAAAGGCGTCCGAGCCCACCACGCAACCGGCCTCGGCCGACGCCAACGAACCAAGCGCCGATCGCATCGTCGAACTTGTCGACGACCTGGAGAACGACAAGCTTAGCAGGCCACGCTGGCGATTGTAGGCATCCTTCCTGGCCCGCTGGTCGGAGTACGCCACGATCAGCCGGCCGTGCTCGTGCTCGATCTCCACGCTCTGGCCATTGAGCAACCCGGCGCAGCGGTCGAGAATCGGCTCCTGCATCGCCTGCGTCTCATTGCGGATCCGGGCGGCCACGATGTCCCGGAAAGCTGCTCGGGAATCGCGTTGAAGCCGATTGCACGGATCGCGCCGACGGGGGCTTTTCATCGGTGGGAGGCTGGGGTAGGCTGGCCGCCAGCGAAAGGAGAGAAGAATGGGCGATTTCGAACTGGGCGTGATCGGCGGCGGGAACATGGCCGAGGCTATTCTGCGCGGCGTCACCGGGCGGAAGTTCCTGTTTCCCGACCGGATCGTGGTCTCCGACCCCTCGCCCGAGCGGCGCGAGGCGATTGCCTCTCTGGGGATCCGCGCGGTCGAAGACAACGCCGTCGCGGCCGCCCAGCCTCGCCTGCTGCTGGCGACCAAGCCGCAGGTGCTGGGCGAGGTGCTGGAGGAGGTCGCCCCGCAAGTGGACCCCGAGGCAGTGGTGATTTCCATCGCCGCGGGGATCCGCACCGGGTGGATCGACGAGAAACTCAACCGGCGGGGTCGCATCGTGCGGGCCATGCCCAACACGCCCATGCTGATCGGGGCGGGCATGAGCGCGGTCTGCCCAGGCCCCCGCGCCGGGGACGGCGAGCAGCGCTGGGTGGAGAAGCTGCTGGCCGCCAGCGGGCGCGTGGTGTTCGTGACCGAGGAGATGATGGACGCGGTGACCGCGGTGAGCGGGTCGGGCCCGGCGTATTTCTTCTATCTCGTGGAGGCGATGATCGAGGCGGGGATCGCCGAGGGGCTCCCGCCGTCCGTGGCAGCCACGCTGGCCGAAACCACATGCGCCGGGGCCGGGGCGATGCTCATCAACACCTCCGACACTCCGCAGGAACTCCGCCGCAAGGTCACCAGCCCCGGCGGGACCACGCAGCGGGCCATCGAAACCATGGACGCCGACGGCCTCCAGGAGAAGCTGACCGCCGCCGTCCGCGCCGCCGCCGACCGGTCACGCGAACTGGGAGAATAGCGCCACTCCTGCCGGCATGGCAGGGCGCCGAAGTGAAAACGCTTCCCCCTGGATGGAGGAAGGGCAACCCCTCTCCCGCGGGAGAGGGTGGCCCGAGGGCCGGGTGAGGGGCGGTTACCGTTTGTTCCACGGGCAAGCAAGCTGCCCGCCCTACGGTGGGTCTGGACGTATTCGGCTGCTAAGAATGTCTCTGCGCGCCTGTTCGGGATCGCAGTTGCATGGGTGTCGGAGAACCCGCGGCAGCGGGTTTCCTCCCCGGTCCACTCGTTCGGGCTGGTCTCCGGTCACCGCCGGCGACAAGGCGGCAGAGGTGCTATGGCAACTCGCCCCAGTATTGGGGCAGGTCGGTCTCGGATTCCACGTCCGGAAGGCCGCCAGTGCGGGTGGTGCCCCATACCGGTTCCATCGCCGACCAGGTGGTCAACTCCAGCGTCACCGTCTGGCCCGGTTCGATTCCCGCGGCCGAGCGGATCCTGCGGTCCTTCATCGCCAGCACCCGCACCACGGCCGACCCGTCGCGTATTGTCCAGCCGTCGGCGTCGACCAGGTCGGTCACCTGCAACTTCATGACATAGTCGGGATACTCGCTGTCTTTGTCCGGGGCAGCCGAGGTAGCCACCACCTTGCCGGTCGCCCGCTTGCCCCGGACCCGTTCGGGCCGGGCCGTGGAGGGCTTGCCGGGCAGGTCCGCCGGCTGCCAGTTCTTCTCCACGAGCGATCGGCCCCGCACCACCCACACCAGCACACGGCGGCCGTCGAGGAAGTCGCCGCGTTTCTGTCGCGACGCCAGTTCCACCGGGACCCGCTGGGCGAGCCCTTCCTGGGCGACGAACGTCAGTGGCAGCCCGATGCCATGGGCGACGTGGGCGGGCAGGTGCCCGTTGAGGTGCATGTTGTACATCGCGAAACTGTCGCCGGTGAGCACCACCCTGGACCGGGGATCGGCGCGGTAGGGCTTGCCGCTCTGCTTCTCGACCACCACCAGGACCTCGTCGGCCTTGCTGCCGTCGGTGCGGGTGTGCTCGCGGAGTGCGTACGGCGAGCCGTCGGCGAGAGCTTCCCGCACGAAGGGGTACCGCTTGAGCCGGGCGGCGATCCGCTCGGCCGCCAGCACGGCACCGCGATTTCGCCAGTGGCTGTCGCGATCGTAGAACAGCGGCTTGTCCTCGCCGAGTTTCCGGCGTTCGGTGCGGAAGGTGGGATAGAGGTCGATCACCTCAACGCCTTCGCGGCAGAGCTTGCGCAGCAGCTTGCGCGCCTGCCACGACACCGCCCGGTCGGCGGGCGCCTTGGCGGAGATGTAGTCGGGGTAGGTGGCGATCTTGTCGGGGATGGCCACGAAGACCAGGTCGATGCCGCGTGCCCGCAACTGCTGGTTGAGGTGGACGATGGTCTCCCACGGGCGGTGGTCCGGCGGGCGGTTCTGCCAGCTTTCGAGCATCAGCAGTCGTGCCGCCCGCCCGAGGAAGCGGAAGTTCTTCTTCGCCGGCCAGGGCCATTTGCCACGGGTGATGCGCTTCAGGTCTTCGCGGAAGGGCGCGGTCTGCTGCTTCCACGCTTCCCAACTCCCGCCGTGGGCCTGGACGTCGGCGTCGATGGCGGCGGCCGTCGCGGCGATCGCCAGCTCGCGCTGTTTCTCCGCGCTCGGCGGGGCATTGCCCACCGCCTTTGCGTTGCCGTCGTTGGGGGAGGTGTCGTTTCCGTCTCCGCAGCCGCCTGCCAGAACCGCAAGGCACAGCAGCACGCCGGAAACCCGCCAGATGTTGCGAAATGGGTGCGTGTCCATACTAACGAAACGCGGCCGCGAGCCGGAAGTTCTGTCGGTGTTGCCGTATACGTGCCCGTACAGGGGGGCTGCAACCGTCGGCGGGGGGTCAGGTGCCGATGACCCCTTCCAGCGGGCTGGAGGCGGTGGCGTAGAGCTTCCGCGGGATGCGCCCGGCACGGCGGGCGATATAGCCTGCCTCCAAGGCAGCGTTCATCGCCTTGGCCATCGCCACCGGGTCGGTTGCCCCGGCAATGCCGGTGTTCAGCAGCACCCCGTCGGCCCCGAGTTCCATCGCGATGGTCACGTCACTGGCGGTTCCCACGCCCGCGTCGACGATGATGGGATAGTCCGCGTCGTCCTCCTTGAGTTGCTCGAGGATGATCCGGATGTTCCACTGGTTGAGCACGCCCTGACCGCTGCCGATGGGAGCACCGGCCGGCATGACCGCATCGGCCCCGGCGTCCTTGAGCCGGACGGCCATGATCGGGTCGTCGGAGGTGTAGCAGAGGACGCAGAAGCCTTCGTCCTTCAGCGTTTTCAGGGCTTCCAGCGTGCCGACCGGGTCGGGCAGGAGGGTCTTCTTGTCGCCGAGGACTTCCAGTTTCACCCAGCCGGCGCCCTTGTTGCCCAGCCCGTCGAGCAGTTCACGCCCAAGGCGGGCGGTGCGCACGGCATCGTCGGCGCTGAAGCAGCCGGCCGTGTTCGGCAGCAGCGTGTAGCGGGCCGGGTCCAGAAAGTCCAGGATGTTTCGCCCGCTCTGGTCCACCATTCGCTCGCGTCGGACGGCCACGGTGACCACCTCGCATCCGCTGGCAGCGAGGGAGTCGCGCATCAGCTCGTAGGTTTCGTATTTGCCGGTTCCCACGAACAGGCGGTTGGATATCTCGAATTCACCGATCTTGATGGGGTCCATCGTGTTCCTTCTCTTCTTCCTCTGGCCGGGCGATTACCCGCCGCCGACCAGCGTGACGATCTCCAGCGTGTCCCCGTCCTGCAGCCTGGTTTCGGCATGCAGCGAGCGCGGGACAAGCTGGCGGTTGTGCTCCACGGCTACGCGGGTCGGCTCCAGTTGCATCACCTGCAGAAGCGTGGCGATGCTGCTGTCGGCGGCGATGTCCCGAGGCTCTCCGTTGACGGTTATGCGCATGGGCTTTCCTTCCACGTTCGCCGGTACGCCCGGCGAAAGGTGGATTATAGAACGATCGCGAAGGGGCGGTCAAGGCAGCGGCTAGGCGTGGCCGACCTCGTCGCGAAGCGGCAGGCGGATGCGGAACGTCGTGCCCTCGCCGGGGGTGCTCTCGATCTGCACGCGGCCGCCGTGGGCGCGGACGATCGACCGCACGATACTTAAACCCAGTCCCGTGCCGCCCTGGCTGCTCTTGGTGGTGTAGAACGGTTCGAATACGCGGTCCAGCAGGTCCTTGTCGATGCCTTTGCCGGTGTCGGAGACGGTGAGCATGGCCATCGGCCTTGCGGCCTGCCGGCAAAGCTCGGTCCGCAGGTTCAGGGTGCCGCCGCCGTCCATGGCATCGCGGGCGTTGAGACACAGGTTCGACAGCACGCGGTGAAACTGGGCGGTGTCCAGTGCGACCGGCAGCGGGTCCTCGTGCAGATCGACCTGCAGGTCAATGTCCTCGGGGAGTTGCTTTCGGAGGATGGGCACCTCGAAGGAGACCTCCTCGGAGAAGTCGGCCGGTTCGGTGTCAATCTGCAATCCGCGCGTGAACGTCCTCATCTGGCGGACCATCTCCCGCCCCCGGCGGCCGGATGTGATGATCTGCTGGAGATCCTCGCGGGCCTGTTCGTCCAGCGACTCGTTCTGTCGCAGCAGGTCGGCGGTGCCGGTGATGACGGTCAGAATATTATTGAAATCGTGGGCGATCCCGTCGGCGAGCTGGATGACGGCCTCGCGGTTCTGGACGTCGATCAGTTCCTCGCACAGTTCCTGCTGGCGGCTGCGGTAGAAGTAGAACGCCACCCCCAGGGCGATGTAGAGGCAGATGGGCAGGATCGGCTCGGTGACGGCCTTGGAGATGGGGGCGGCGACGCCGTCGGTCAGCGCCTGGACTGCTTCGACGGAGACCCGCAGTACCGAACAGATCACGGCCGTGAGGATCATTCCGCCCAGTCGCAGGGTCATCATCCCCCAGATCAGGGGGATGAACAG
>JBKHHV010000139.1:0-9776 GCA_046539005.1 Phycisphaerae bacterium | reverse complement strand
GCCCTCTTCCATGGTGTTGCCTGCCTGGGGCATCAGCAGGGGGGTCACGTTGCCGACCGGGGCCGCCGACGAGGGCGGCGCGCCGGTGTCGGCCGACGTCGTGGCGATGCCGGGTTTCTCCTGGACGGCGTCCGTCCCGCCCTGGGAGGCGATGTAGGCGTCCACGTCGGCGGGGTTGTCGGCCAGGTAGGCCACGGGGCCCTTGACGGGCACGATGTCGCCGGAGTCGGCGACGATGCGGGCGAGTTTGCCTTCCTCGTCGGCCTCGACTTCGACGGTGGCTTTGTCGGTCTCGATCTCGTAGATCACGTCGCCCGTGGCGATGGTGTCGCCTTCCTTGACGAACCACTGGGTAATGGTGCCCTCTTCCATGGTGTTGCCTGCCTGGGGCATCAGCAGGGGGGTCACGTTGCCGGTCGGTTCGTTCATGCTAACGGGGGCTGCTCCTGCGGGCTTCGGCTGGGGTGCGGGCTTGGCGGTTTCGGCTTCGGCGGACGGCTGCGGCGAAGCGGAGGGGTCCACGCTCGCCAGCGCCTCGCCGGGGGTCAGGGTCGTGCCGGGCTGGGCGTTGATGCTTTGGAGCACGCCGGCGACGGGGCTGGTGACCTCGACGAGGGCGTTTTGGGTATCCAGTACGACCAGCAGGTCCCCGGCGCCCACGGACTTGCCGGGAGCGACGGCCCAGCGTCGGACGGTGGCGCCCGTGCTGCCTGCCTTGGCTGGCAGTTTGATGGTGTGCATGGTGATCCTTGTAAGGGGCCCAGCGGGCGGACACCTCGGCTGCTGCAGCAACGGCCGCGGCGACGGCCTTGGCGCAAGGCCCTCCTGCGGAAGGTTCCGCCCTCGTTGCGATGAGAATATGCAGGTTTTTTGCAACAGTCAAGCAGAATTCTGCACGTTTTGTATTGATCTTTTGCAGGTTTTGGTGTTGACTATGTGCGCACGCTCGGGCGTTTCCGGGCGGAGTTCTGGTGGAACATGAGCGCATCGACCCAGCAACGCCGCGAGGTTATCCTCGCAGATGTCTTTGATGAGCAACGGGTTATGGTCAAGGACCTCGCCGAGCATCTCGAGGTCTCCGAAGCCACCATCCGTCGTGATCTCAAGGCGCTGGCCGATGAAGGCAAGCTGGAGCTGGTCCACGGCGGGGCGACGCTGCCTCGCCGGACCGACTACTCCTTCCGCTCCAAGGGTATGCGGAACGTCGACGCCAAGCGCGTGGTCGGCCGACTCGCCGCGGAGTTGGTGAGCAACGGCGACCAGATCCTGGTCGATTCCGGCACGACCTGTTTCCAGATGATACCGGTGCTCAAGACCAAGCGGGGCGTGAGCGTGATCGTCAACTCCGCGCGGCTGGCGCTGGAACTGGACACGCCGAATCTGGACGTGATCCTGCTGGGCGGGCAGTACCGCCCCGACCGCATGGACACCGTCGGTCCGCTGGCGAATGCGACGCTGGAGCAGCTTCGCGGGTACGTGGCGTTCATCAGTGCCGACGGGATGTCGATGGACTTCGGGCTCACCGCCAGCGACATCGAAAGTGCCGACCTGTACCGCCGGGCGGTGGCGAATTCGCGCGAGGCGGTGCTGCTGGCGGATGCGACGAAGTTCCAGAGCCCGTCGCTTTTCAAGATTGTGGATTTCGACGCGATTTCCCGCGTCGTGACGGACCGGGCCCCGAGCCCGGAGTGGATGCAGTTTTTGCAAGAGAAGAACATCGAGGTGATTCACCCCGTCGCGGGCCCGACGCCCCACGGGGACGCCGTCGAATAACAGGAGCGTTAGACCGATGCCCAAGAGCCAGTTCATCGACCCCTCGGTCGTCCGGAAGGGCGGACAGATCGAGTTCAAGCCGATTCCCCTCAACCAGTACGACAGAAGCGTCAAGGACGAGCTGTCGAACTTTTCGAAAGATGACCTGCTGCGCATTCAGCACGACATGCAGATCATCCGCGTCTTCGAGACGATGCTCAACGACATCAAGCTCCGCGGAAACTGGGAAGGCATCGAATACACCCACCGGGGCCCGGCGCACCTGTCCATCGGGCAGGAGGCGGCCGCGGTGGGGCAGGCGTTCCTGCTGGGTCCGGACGACCATATTTACGGTTCGCACCGCAGCCACGGGGAGATTCTCGCCAAGGGGCTCTCGGCGATCGAGAAGATGGATGAAGGCGCCCTGGGCGAGGTGATGAGCGGCTACTTCGACGGGGCGACGCTGAGGGTCGTGGAGGGCGATGCCGACGGCGATACCCGCTCGCTGGCGATCGACTTCCTGATCTACGGGGCCCTGGCGGAGATCTTCGCCCGCCAGACCGGTTTCAACAAGGGCATGGGCGGCTCGATGCACGCCTTCTTCCCTCCGTTCGGGATCTACCCCAACAATGCCATCGTCGGCGGCTCGGGCGACATCTCGGTGGGGGCGGCGCTGTACAAGCACGTACGGCAGAAGCCGGGCATCGTGATCGGCAACATCGGCGACGCCTCGGCCGGGTGCGGGCCGGTGTGGGAAGGTATCTGCTTTGCCACCATGGACCAGTTCAAGAAACTCTGGGACGAGGCCCATCGTGGCGGGCTCCCGCTGATTCTCAACTTCCAGAACAACTTCTACGGCATGGGCGGACAGCCCGTGGGCGAGACGATGGGCTTCGAGGTCCTGGCCCGACTCGGGGCGGGGATCAACCCCGAGCAGATGCACGCCGAGCGGATCGACGGGTACAACCCCCTGGCCGTGGTCGACGCCATCCGCCGCAAGAAGGCGATCATCGAGGCCGGCGATGGCCCGGTCCTGCTGGACACCCTCACCTACCGCTACAGCGGACATTCGCCCTCGGACGCCAGCGCCTACCGCACCAAGGAAGAGGTCGACGCCTGGCGCGAGCACGATCCGCTGGTGACCTATGGCCAATCGCTCATCGACGCCGGGGTCTGCAGCCAGGACGAACTGGATGCCATCGAGCAGCAGGCCACCGAGCGAATCCGAAAGGCCGTGCTCAAGGCGATCGATGATGAGCTTTCCCCGCACGTGGACCTCAAGAAGAAGAACTGCCTGCTGGATGCGACGATGTTCTCCGACGAGAAGATCGACGCCCTGGACACCGACGAGCCGGAAGTACTCATGCCGCGGGAGGAAAACCCGCGGGTGAAGATGCTCGCCAAGCGCAGCCGCAGCGGTATCGGCGAGGACGGCAAGCCGCTGCCCAAGAGTCGCTGCGTGGGGATTCGCGACGGGCTGTTCGAGGCGATCCTGGACCGGTTCTACACCGATCCGACGCTGGTCGCCTACGGCGAAGAGAACCGCGACTGGGGCGGTGCATTCGCCGTCTACCGCGGGCTCACCGAGGCGCTGCCGTACCATCGGCTGTTCAACTCGCCGATCTCGGAAGGGGCGATCGTGGGCTCGGCGGTGGGCTATGCCCTGGAAGGCGGGCGCCCCCTGGTGGAACTGATGTACACCGACTTCCTCGGCCGAGCCGGCGACGAGGTGTTCAACCAGTTGTCCAAGTGGCAGTCGATGTCCGGCGGGCTGTTGAAGATGCCGGTCGTGCTGCGGATTTCGGTCGGCAGCAAGTACGGCGCGCAGCACTCGCAGGACTGGTGTGCCCTGGTGGCGCACATTCCGGGGCTGAAGGTCTGCTTCCCCGCCACGCCCTACGACGCCAAGGGGCTGATGTACTCGGCGCTGCGTGGGACCGACCCGGTCATCTTCTTCGAAAGCCAGCGCATTTACGATCAGCCGGAACTGTTCGTGGAAGGCGGCGTGCCCGAAGAGCAGTACGAGGTGCCCTTCGGCGAGCCGGCCGTCCGGCGCGAAGGCAGCGACCTGACGATCCTCACGCTGGGTGCCACGCTGTACCGGGCCGTGGAAGCCGCCGACGAACTGGAGAGCAGATTCGGGCTCTCGGTCGAGCTGATCGACGCCCGCAGCGTCGTGCCGTTCAACTACGAACCGGTGATCGACAGCGTCCGCAAGACCCGAAAGATCCTGCTGGCCTCGGACGCCTGCGAGCGCGGAAGCGTGATGCAGTCCATGGCCGCCAAGATCAGCCAGTTCGCCTTCGACGAGCTGGACGCCCCGCCGGTGGTGGTGGGTGCCCGCAACTGGATCACCCCCCCCGACGAACTGGAAGACGCGTTCTTCCCGTTCCCGACCGACATCGTCGACGCGGTGCACGAGCACATCCTGCCCCTGCAGGGCTACACCCCGCTGCGGGATTGCTCGAACGAGGACTTCCTGCGGCGCTACCGCCAAGGCGTGTAAGCAGGTGCAAGGCGTGTAAGCGGAAGTGCAGAACCGCATAGCAGAGCAACCAGGCAGTACCCAGGCGACGGGCCCCACACGGTCACCCTTCTCCCACCCTTTGGGGGAAGTGCCTGCGAAGCAGGCGATGGGGGCTTTTGACGGAATTCGAATGGGGGCTGGAACTGGCGTGGCCGGGTGCGACGGTGTCTTCGACGCGAGTGCTGCTCGCGTGGCAGGACCGCGAAACGGGTAAGACAGAACGGGCAAGGCAGGACAGGCGGCTTGTCTGGGAGCGAACGTTTACGGCGTCGGATCTTCGATCCATTTCCGGTAGCACGGCCCGCAGAGGGTCAGCGTCAGCCGTCGGTGTACCTGGTCCAGCAGTTCCTGCTCGGACATCTGGGACATCTGGCCGATCAGGGCGTCGATCTCGTCGGAGATCTCCACGAAGCTCATCTCCTGCTCGTCCAGCGACGGCGGGGTCGGGTCGGCGAACGCCTCGATCTTCACCACGTACCAGTTGCCCTCCCCGGGCGTCAGCGACGTCCCGCAGCGGTGGCACAGAAGCGTGTCGTGGTCGTGGTAATCCGGTTCGTTCATCGGTGTATTCTACCCCTGCTGTTGTCCGGTCGTGGCCCGGAAGTACGGAACGCGGCGGCCGACGCTAATCCAGGAACCGCAGCGTCTGCAGCGATTCCAGTATCTCCCCTCGCAGCGTCTCGTCGGGGTTGGCAAAGAGGATCACGAACTCCTGGAACCGCAGGCCTTCGAAGTCGGCACACATCAGGAAGTGGAACATCGCCTCCCCGAGCGGTTCGTCGTCGAAGCCGCTGCTCATGACGAAGTGCTCGTCGCTCACCTCCGGGTCGCTTTCGAGGTAGACCCAGTCCAGCCAGTCGTGCCATCGCTCGGCCTCGGGGCCGAAGGCGACCACGCTGCGGCAATCGGTGGCGATCAGCGACCGGCAAACCTCCAGCAGGCGGCGCCTCGGCAGCCCCGCCAGCGACGCCACCACCATGCAGGTGTACGGCCGCGGGGCAAAGGGCGGCGCGAAGTGCTCCGGGCCGTCCCACAGGTGATACCATATCCGCCGGTGTGCGAATTCGGACACGTGCTCCATGGGAGGAGTGTATCACGTTGGCCAACTCGGCAACAGGCGGTAGCCAGGGCGGCGCAGGCTACTCCACCAGGTGTCCGTTGCCGGTGACGATCCACTTGTAGGTGGTCAGGTCGTCGGCCCCCATGGGCCCGCGGGCGTGAAGCTTGTCGGTACTGATGCCGATCTCCGCACCCAGGCCGTATCGGCCTCCGTCGGCCCAGCGGGTGGAGGCGTTGACCATCACGCTGGCGCTGTCGACCGAGGCGGTAAACGCATCGGCCGCCGCCAGCGACGAAGTAACGATCGCGTCGGTGTGGTGGCTTCCGTAGGTGTTGATGTGTTCCACGGCCGCCCCAAGCCCGTCCACCACCTTCACCGACAGCACCAGGTCGAGGTACTCGGTGCTCCAGTCCTCCTCGGTGGCTTCCTGCATGCCCCCGACAATCGCCCGGCTGCGTTCACAGCCGCGCACTTCCACGCCGGCGTCGACGAGTTTCGAGACGATCCGCGGAAGCAGCCTCTCGGCGGCCGCGGCGTCGACCAGCAGCGTCTCCATGGCGTTGCACACGCCGGGATACTGCGTCTTGGAGTTCACCGCCACCGCCTCGGCCATGTCGTCGTCGGCATCGAGGTGCAGGTAGACGTGGCAGATGCCGTCGTAGTGCTTGATGACGGGGATCGTCGCCGCAGAGGTCACCGCGCGGATGAGTCCCTCGCCGCCACGGGGGATGATCAGGTCGATGAGCCCCTCGGCCGTCGCCATGGCAGGCACGACCTTGCGGTCGGGCGTCTCGATGACGGTCATCGCCGCCTCGGGCAGACCTGCCGACACGATCCCCTCGCGGAAGACCTTCGCGATGGCGAGGTTGGAGTGGATGGCTTCCTTTCCGCCACGAAGGATCACCGCGTTTCCGCTCTTGAGGCACAGCCCGGCCGCGTCGGAGGTGACGTTCGGGCGGGACTCGAACACGATTCCGATCACGCCGATGGGCACCCGCCGCTTTTCGATCCGCAGCCCGTTGGGGCGGTTGTAGGCGTCGATCGCCCGCCCGACGGGGTCGGTCTGGGCGGCCATCTGTTCCAGTGCCGTGGCCATGCCCTCGATGCGTCTGTCGTCGAGGGTCAGTCGCTTGACCATCGCTTGGGAGAGTCCGAACTCGTCGCTGCGGGCGAGGTCCTTGGCGTTCTGTTCCTGCAGCGTGGGGCGGCTGTCGCGGATGGCGGCCGCGCAGGTGCGGAGCGCGGCATCCCGTTTCTGACCGTGGGTAACGGCCAATTCAGCGGCGGCCGACCGGGCGGCCGAGGCGATCGTGCGTATGTATTTCTTGGGGTCCATATGTTTCTCTCGGTTCGGTGTCGGTTCGTCGTGTTGGTGTCGTCGGGCGGGCGATGGACGCGCCCGCTCAGATCGCGAGGTTGGTGTACTCTACGCTCCCGCGGGACAGCCACCACTGGCGGGCGTTTTCGATGCCTTCCTGATCGGGCGGGAATCCTTCGCCGGTGATCTTGCTGATGGCGTCGGCGCAGGCGGCGCGGAGGGCCTTGTCGTTGACCTCGTCGTCGGTGTCGCCGAAGCTTACATGCTGGGCGAGGTAGTAAACCGCGCGGGAGTCGCCGATGCGTCCGAGTTGCTCAACGGCGAGGCGTTTGAATTCCAGGGCGTTGTCGCACCCATCGGGCACGCGGTAGCTCTCCAGCAGGCGCAGCAGGGGGACCACGGCGGCCTGTCCTTCGTCGCCGAGGGCCTGCATCTTCGCCCGGCGGGTGGGTTCGTCCCAGTCGCCGAACTTCTCGTACATCTCGTCGACGGTCTTCTGCAGTTCGTCCTCGATGCCGGTCTTGTCCACGGCCACCTGCCCGAGGATTTCGTCGATGATGACCTCGGACATGTTGACCCGTTGGCCTATGGTAACCAGCAGCGAACGCTCGTTGTCCGAGACCCGGTCGTCGGACATGGCGCACTCGGCCAGCAGTTGCAGCATCTGCCGGGCGCTTTGGGGAGTGGTGGGCACCGAGTACTTCTTGGGACTCCTGCGGACGTCCTCCACCATTTCGGAGAAGGCCTCGCGGTCGAAGCCAAGCTTCTGGCGGAGCGTGTTGACGAACTCCTTCTCCTCGTCGGTCACCTCGCCGTCGGCCAGGGCAAAGCACAGCACGTTTCGAAGCTGCAGCCGCGCGGTTTCATTCAGGGCTGGTGTCATGGGTTCTCCCTTCGCGTTGCCCCCATTGTAGAGACACAGCGGTCGCGGGCAAGAGCCGGCCTTTGTCCGGCCTACCTCCCCCCGACGCGGGGGCGAGGTATCGCCCCCTTTCGTGAACGGAACGCCTCGGGTCCTGGGCCTGCGAACCGGGCTTTCCCGATAGAAGACGGCTGCGGGACTCGGTGTCGAATCCCACAGCCGTCGGTGCTGTCAAGCGAGTAACCGGGGGGTTACTTCTTCTTGGCTTTCTTGGCCTTCTTGACCGTTTTCTTCCTGGCGGTCTTCTTGGCTTTCTTGGTGGCTCCACCCTTGATAGCGGCCTGGGCGGCAGCCAGGCGGGCGACCGGCACGCGGTAAGGCGAGCAGGAGACGTAATCGAGCCCGACGTTGTGGCAGAACGCCACGCTCATCGGCTCGCCGCCATGCTCACCGCAGATGCCCAGCTTGATGTCCGGGCGGGTCTTGCGGCCCTTCTCCACGGCGATCTGCACGAGCTGCCCGACGCCTTCCTGGTCGAGGACCTGGAACGGGTCGTACTCGTAGATGCCTTGCTCGACGTACTGGGAGAGGAATCGGCCGGCGTCGTCACGGCTGAAGCCGCAGCCCATCTGCGTCAGGTCGTTGGTGCCGAAGCTGAAGAACTCGGCCTCCTCGGCGATCTGGTCGGCGGTCAGGGCACCGCGGGGCACCTCGATCATGGTACCGATACTGAGGTAGCTGAGCTTCTTGCCCTTCTTCTTCTTCTTGACCTCTTCGTAGACGTCCAGGACGAGCTGCTTCTGGTGCTCGAACTCCTTGTAGTTGCCTACCAGCGGGATCATGATCTCGGGCTTGGCGCCGCGGACCTCGTAGGCCGCCTCGATCACCGCACGGGCCTGCATCGCGGTGATGACCGGGTAGTAGATGCCCAGGCGGCAGCCGCGGTGACCCAGCATCGGGTTGAACTCGTGCAGCGAGTCGACCTTGTCGCGGATCTTCTTGAGTGAGACGCCCATTGCCTCGGCCATTTCCTTCTGACCGGCCTTGTCGTGAGGCACGAACTCGTGCAGCGGTGGGTCCAGGAAGCGGATGGTCGCCGGGCGACCCTTGAGGGCCTTGAAGATGCCCACGAAGTCCTTCTTCTGGAGGGGCAGCAGTTCCTTGAGGGCCTTCTCGCGATCTTCCTGGGTCTCGGCGAGGATCATCTTCCGCATGGAGATGATGCGGTCGCCCTCGAAGAACATGTGCTCGGTACGGGTCAGGCCGATGCCTTCGGCGCCGAACTTCACGGCGATCTCGGTATCGTGGGGGGTATCGGCGTTGGTGCGGATGCCCAGCGTGCGGTACTTGTCCGACAGCTTCATGATGGTGCCGAACGGCCCGGTGAGCTTGGGGTCGACGGTGTCGATCTTGCCGGAGTAAACGGTGCCGCTGGTGCCGTTGAGGCTGATCCAGTCTCCCTGCTTGATGGTCTTTCCGCCGGCGGTCATCTTCTTGCCTTTGTAGTCGATGACGCAGTCGGCCGAGCCGGCGACGCAGCAGGTGCCCATACCGCGGGCCACGACGGCCGCGTGGGACGTCATGCCGCCGCGGCTGGTCAGGATGCCCTTGGCGACGTGCATGCCGCCGATGTCCTCGGGGCTGGTCTCGATGCGGACGAGGATGACGTCCTTGCCTTCGTTGACCCATTCCTCGGCGAGATCGGCATTGAAGACGACCTGTCCGGTCGCGGCGCCGGGGCTGGCGGGCAGGCCCTTGGCGATGACTTCGGCCTTGGCTTCGGCATTCTCGTCGAACTGCGGGTGCAGGAGCTGGTCCAGCGAGTTGGGCGCCACGCGGAGGACGGCTTCTTCCTCGGTGATGTGCCCTTCCTTCATCATGTCCACCGCCACCTTGACCGCCGCCGCCGCCGTCCGCTTGCCGGTACGGGTCTGCAGCATGTACAGCGTGCCCTTCTCGATGGTGAACTCGATGTCCTGCATGTCGTGGTAGTGGTCCTCGAGCTTCTTGCGGATGTCCAGAAGCTGCTTGTAGGACTTCTTGTCATGCTTGGCGAGCTGGTCGATGCTCTCGGGGGTGCGGGTACCGGCCACGACGTCCTCGCCCTGGGCGTTCATCAGGAACTCGCCGTAGAACTTGTTCTCGCCGTTGGAGGGGTTACGGGTGAAGGCAACGCCGGTGCCGCTGTCTTCGCCCATGTTGCCGAAGACCATGGTCTGGACGTTGACGGCGGTTCCCAGCAGGCCGGTGATCTCGT
>JBKHHV010000138.1:0-9813 GCA_046539005.1 Phycisphaerae bacterium | reverse complement strand
GGCTTCACGCCGTGGTCGATCGTCAGCGTCATCACCTCGGCCGACTCAGCCCACGAGGCCGGTGCCGACCGGTTGATTTCCTGCCACTTGCCACTCTTCTTGGAGATGTCCAGCTTCAGCGTCCCCTCCTCCAGCAGCATGTAGCCGACCCGGCCGTTGGTGACCCACTTCGTCTCGTCGGGGATCGCGTAGGGTTCCTCGAGCGTCTTTGCCACGTCATCGGTTCCATAGGCCGGCTCGCCGTGGAGATAGGCCTGGTCGATCGTCGTGACCACCGGGGCGTTTCCATCGGCCTCGATGCCCGCCCCCAGGCAGACCGCCACGTCGTCCACGAAGAACCACGCCTTGTAGGCCTTTACGCCGTCGCGGTCGTGGGTGTACGCCGCCGCTCCGTAAACCCCGTCGCTCACGCCGCCCACGAACTCGTGCTTGCCGCGGGTACCGCCCGTCCAGGTGGGCTCCGGCAGAGGCCGATCGCTCTGCTCGATGGTCGTCCCGGGCAGTTTCCGCCAGTCCAGCAGCAGCCAGATGTTCCGGTACGTCTGGTGGTCGTTCATGATGGTCATCGTGCCACAGCCGACGTACCAGTTCTTCAGGGCCTCGCCGTTGCCGCTCTCGGTCGCCAGCGTGCGGGTGGAATGCATCTTCACCGACATGTACCAATCGCCGGCGTATTGGCGGTCGCGCCCGCGGTGGACCATGAAGTCGGAGTTCCAGAAATGCCGGTTGCCCGCCAGCGGAGCGATGCCCTTCTCCCTGCGCCCGTCGGAAGGAATGCGACACTGCTTCAGCCTTGCGATGAGACGCTCCAGTTCCTTCTCACGGCCGTCGAGCCTGAGCAGGCGTTGGGCGGGTTCCAGCAAGCTCCGGCCGCTTCGGTCGCTGCCCCGCCGCGATATCTCCCGCCCGCGGGCGCCGGGGTCGAAGTGCTCGCGGTAGACCATCCACTGATGCCCGTCCAGAAGCAGACGGGTCAGCAGCTTCACCTGCTTCGGGTCGGCGGCGAACTTTGTCCCGCGGACGATGGCGACCGTGGCGGTGACGTCGTCCAGAAAGCCACGGCCGTACCCGCCGGAATAGAGCTGGTTGCCGTGCTGGTGGAAGCTGGCATCGGCCTGGATGCCTTCCTTGCCTGTCTCCTTTACGGTCGAGAGGATATCGCCGACGGCCTTCCTGACCAGTTCGGGCTTCTCCCGCAAAACGCCCTCGGCAAGGGTCACCCGCGAGACCCACACGAGGTTCTGGCCGGTGCGATGGCGGCACTCGCGCGAGCGGGCGAGAATCTTCGTCGCATCGCTGCGCAGGTCGGCCGGGAGTTCATCGCCGGTCAGCAGCAGGACGGCCGCGATGCTGGTCGGCACGCCGATCTGGTTATGCCACCAGTTGACCGACTCCAGGTCCATGCGCACCCACGCAGCCAGGGCGTTGCGGACCGCGGCGAGTGTCTTCCTGTCGTCGTGAAGCTTGCTGTCGGGGTGGGCATAGGCCCTGGCCAGGTGCACCAGGCGGTCGACGTGTCGAGAAACAGGCCAACCGCTCCGGCGTTTGGTCTCGTAGTCGACGTCGCCCCACGTGCCGTCCTCTTTCTGGGCGTTGACGAGCCCGGTGAGGTACTCCTCGTCACGAGGCGATTTCTCGATCTGCTCGGCGACCAGTCGGCCGCGGATGGCGTCCATGTCGGTCTTCTTTCCTTCGGCGACGCCGGTGGCAAACGCCCCCAGCATTGCGCAACTGATTACGAGGATCTGCGTCTTCATGGATTCACTTCTGTCGTGGTGGTCTTCGGTGGTATCGGCCGACCCCGGGGCTTACTCTTCGTCGCCTTCCAGCACGGCCAGGAAGGCTTTCTGCGGGACTTCGACATTGCCGACCATTTTCATGCGGCGCTTGCCGGCCTTTTGTTTCTCCAGAAGTTTGCGTTTGCGGCTCACGTCACCACCGTAGCACTTGGCGGTCACGTTTTTCCGCATGGCTTTGATGGTCTCGCGTGCGATCACGCGCGTGCCGATGGCGGCCTGCAGCGGGACCTCGAACATGTGCCGGGGGATTTCCTTGCGGAGCTTCTGGATGACGGCCCGGCCGCGGTTGTCGGCCTTGCTGCGGTGGACGATGAACGACAGCGCGTCGACCTTCTGCTGGTTGACGAGGATGTCCAGCTTCACCAAATCGTTGGACCGGTAGCCAATGATCTCGTAATCCATGGTACCGTACCCGCGGGTGGAGCTTTTGAGCTTGTCGTAGAAGTCGTAGATGATCTCGCTGAGGGGGACCTCGTAGGTGAGGATCACCCGGTCGCTGGAGAGGTACTCGGTGTGCCTGTAGGTCGCACGGCGGTCCTCGGCGAGGGTCATCACGTTGCCGATGGCGTCGGCGGGGATAATCAGGTCCACCTTCACGATCGGCTCGCGGATCTCCTCGATGTGGTTGGGCTCGGGCATTTCCCCGGCGTTGTCCACCTCCACCACTTCCCCGTCGGTCAGCACGACCTCGTAGGGCACGGTGGGGGCGGTCTGCACCACCTCCACGCCGTGCTCGCGTTCCAGGCGTTCCTGGACGATCTCCATGTGCAGCATGCCCAGGAACCCGCAACGGAAGCCGAAGCCCAGTGCGTCGGAACTGATGGGAACAAACGTCAGCGACGAGTCGTTGAGCTGGAGCTTCTCGATGGCCTCGCGAAGCTGCGGCACCTGGGTGCTGGGCCCGGGATAGAAATCGCAGAAAACCATCTGCTGGGGCGGCTTGTAGCCGGGCAGCGCCTTCTCGGCCGGCTTGTTGGCGAGCGTGATGGTGTCGCCCACGTGGACCGATTGCACAGTCCGGATGGCCGCCACGAGGTAACCGACCTCGCCGGTGCCCAGCGCCTCGAAGCGGGTGGCTTTGGGCGTGAACTTGCCGATCTCGGAGATCACGTACTCCTCGCCGGTGCCCATCATCTTGATCTTGTCGCCGACCTTCAACGCCCCGTGCATGACCCGCACGTAGACCACCACGCCGCGGTACTCGTCGTACTGGGAATCGAAGATCAACGCCTGGGCAGGCGCCTCGGGCGCGCCGGCGGGGGCGGGAAGCTGCTCGATGACCGCCCGCATGAGGTCTGCGATGCCCTCGCCGGTCTTGGCGGAAGTGAAGACGCAATCCTCGGCCGGCATGGCGATGAGGTTCTCGACCTCCATGGCCACGTCCTCCGGCCGCGCGGCGGGCAGGTCGATCTTGTTGACCACCGGCACCATCGCCAGGTCCAGCCGGTTGGCGAGGTGGGCGTTGGCTACCGTCTGGGCCTCGACCCCCTGGGCGGCGTCGACCACGATCAGGGCCCCCTCACACGCGGTCAGGGCACGGGAGACCTCGTAATGGAAGTCCACATGCCCCGGCGTGTCGATGAGGTTGAGCATGTAGGGCTGCCCCTCGTAGACGTACTCGATGGTGACGGCCGAGGCCTTGATGGTGATGCCCCGCTCGCGTTCGAGGTCCATGTCGTCCAGGAGTTGCTCGCGGAACTCGCGCTGCGTAATCGCACCGGCCAGCAGGAGCATACGGTCAGCCAGCGTGCTCTTGCCGTGGTCGATGTGAGCGATGATGCTGAAGTTTCGAATGTACTTCTGTTCCATCCGAGGAATTGTACCGTATGCCGGCCCGCAGGCAAGGCGGAATGCCCCGGCGGACGGCCGGGCGAGGAAGATCGGTCCTGCGGGCGTTGGCCGCGGAAGTGTCGAAGTCTCTCAGCCAGTCCACCTCGCCCGGTTCGACGGGCCTGGAGGACGGGCTCGGCTTCTTCTCAGCCTTGTCGGTCTCCTTGGGCTTCTCGGCGGTTTTGGCGGGCAGGGCCGTTACCGACAGCCCGATCAGCAAGGCCGTCATGAATCGCCAGCGGGTCCGCATGCGAGCGTCCTTCCGGATTGGGAATTCAGTACCGCGGTGCGTTTGGACGTCCGCCAGGCCGGGAGGTTCCCGGAAGGATCAGCGGCTGTAGCGTCGCATGGCGCGTTTCATTTCGCGCTGCTGGTCGCGTTTCTTGAGGTCCTGGCGCTTGTCGTACTGGCGTTTGCCCTCGGCGACGCCGATCTCGCACTTTGCCCAGCCTTTGTGGAAGTAGATCGCCAGCGGCACGAGCGTCTTGCCCTTCTGGCGGACGTGGGCCTCGAGGGTCTCGATCTGGCGGCGACGGGCGAGCAGCCTGCGTTTACGGGTGGGGTCGTGCTGCATTCCCTCGGCGGCGTGGGTATATTGACCGACCGTCGCTCCCACCAGGAACAGCTCCCCGCTTTCGATGCGGACGTAGGCCTCGTCGATCTTCATGTCTCCGGCGCGCAGCGCCTTGACCTCGGTCCCCTGCAGTTCGATGCCGCATTCGAGTTTCTCGAGAATGTGGTAGTCGTGGAACGCCTTGCGGTTGCGGATGCGAACGCCGCGGGGCTTGTCATCGTTCTGTTTCTTCTTCTTGCTCATGTGCTTTCATGTTATCGGCCCGCAAGGCCGTGGGGGTCAAGCCCCTTACCGCCGGTTCAACACCGCACAGAACCCGCCGTCGTGCCAGCGGGTGGGGTCTGCGGCGCCGCCGGGCAGCGTGCGTTTCTGCGTCTTGAGGGTCATGCCCTTGTCTTGGCGCAGCAGGTAGGCGACGACCTGCTCGTTCTCCTCCGGCTCGATCGAGCAGGTGGAATACACCAGCGTCCCGCCGGGCTTCACGAATCCCGCGGCCGCCCGAATCAGGAACTTCTGGTCCTCGGCGAGCGTCGAGAGCACCTTGGGCTCGAAGCCCCACCGTGCCTCGGCCCGTCTTGACAGCACGCCGGTGTTGCTGCACGGCACGTCGGCGAGCACCAGGTCGAAGCTCTCGGGGTCCAGCCCGCCGGCCGACTCGGCCAGCGCGGTGCGGACGATGTCGATACCCATCCGCCGACAGTTCTCCTCGATGCGGGAGGTCTTCTCGGCCGAGACGTCCAGGGCGACAATGCTGCCGCGGTTGCCCATCTGCTCGGCGAGGTGGGTGGTTTTGGTGCCCGGCGCGGCGCAGAAGTCCAGCACGTTGCTGCCCGGCCTGGCCCGGCAGGCGGCGCCCACGGCCGTGGCGGCGGGGTCCTGCGGTTGGATCAGCCCGGCCCGGAAGGCAGCCAGGTCGGTCAGGCTGACCGACGAGTCGAGTACCAGGCTCTGTCCGTTTTCGTGGGGACGTGCGGCTATGTCCTGCCCGGCCAGCGTTTCCAGCGCCATGGTCAGGTCGCCCCGCAGCGTATTGACGCGCAGGATCAGCGGGGCCCGTGTGATGCCGTGGGCCCCCACGGCCGCGACTTCCCGGGCCGATCCGACGTGGTGCAGCCACCGGTCCACCAGCGCCCGCGGCAGGGAGTACTGCTGGGCGAGCCAAGCGGCCGGGTCCTTCTGGGGGTCGGCGAAGAGCGGCCTGGCAAGGGGGATCCAGCGGGTCGCATCCACGGCGACGGCGTCGGGCTGCATGGGACACGGACCGTCGGCCGGCTCCTGGAGGCATCGCTGCAGCGAGCGGAGCACGGCGTTCACCAGCCCGCGCATGCGGGGATGGCCCTTGCGGGCGACCTGCTCAACGGCCTCGTTGACCGCGGCGAAGGCGGGCACCCGGTCCAGGAACAGCACCTGGTAAACGGCCATCTCGAGAATCGCCGCGACCACGCGGGGCAGCTTCTGGTCCGGGCGTGTGAGGAACGCCCGGGCGATCACGCTGCAGGTTTTGCGGCGTCGGGTGACGCCCAGGGCAAGCTCGCGGGCCAGGGCGCGGTCTGCGTCGGACAAACCCGCCGACGCCAGCAGGCGGTCGAGATGGGCGGTGATATTTCCGGCCCGGTCTCCCAGGGCGCGGAGGGCGATGTCGCGGGGGGCTGCGTCAGGCATGTGGGCTCCACTCACGTCGCGGGGGCGAAACGATCGCCCCCTTCGACGCGGTATCCGTTTACGAAGTCTTTCCAGTCCATCAGTCGCTTCCCGGCCGGCTTGAGCTGGAGAACCTCCAGGCGTCCTTCGCCGGTGGCGACCGAGAGGTCTCTGCCCACGGTACCGGGCTCACCCGGCGGTTGGGCGTGGTCGTCGGCGAGTCGGGCCCGGGCGATGACCACCGGCCGCTGTTTGCCGTTGGCGCAGTGGCAGAAAACGCTCTGCCCGCCCGGCCACGGCCAGGTTCCGTGGATCAGGTTGCGCACTTCCACCGCCGGGCGGGACCAGTCGATCACGCCGTCGGGCTTGCTGAGCCTCGGTGCGTGGGTGGCGCGGCTTTCCTCCTGCATGCGGGGGCGGGCGCTGCCTTCCCGCAGCATCAGCAGCGTGGAAACGACCAGCTCGGCGCCCATCTCCGCCAGACGATATTCCAGTTCGTCGGCCGTCTCCTGGGGCTGGATGCCGGTGGCGTGCTGCAGATAGATGGGCCCGGCATCCATTTCCTTGACCAGTTTGAAAGTCGTGACGCCGGTGAAATCGTGCCCGTCCATGATGGCCCGGTTGATCGGGGCGGCCCCCCGCAGCGCCGGCAGCAGCGAGGCGTGCAGATTGAACGACCCCAGCGGGGCCAGTTCGCGAAGAGGGCGGGAGACGAACTGCCCGAAGTCGACCACGAAAACCACGTCGGGACGCTGGGCGGCGATGCGCTCCATCACGCCGGGGTCATTGACGTTGGAGGCTTCCAGCACGGGCAGGCCCATGTCGGTCGCCGTCCGGGCCACGTCGGTGGGGCGCAGCTTGCCCCCGCGACCGGCCGGGCGGGGCGGCTGCGAGACCACCAGCGGAACCTTCAGTCCGCCTTCCAGAATGGCACGCAGCGAAGGGATGCCGAATCCCCCGCTGCCACAGAACACGACGCGCATCAGTCACCTCAAGATACTGTCGGGAAGAAGGCTATTGTGACGCGCAGGCGAAGCCCGACAAGTGAAAAAATCGGCAGGGCGCACAAAGGTCGGGGAATCCCGGAGCAACGGTTCTCTGCCGGGAGACTCAGGCGGCGGACCCGGCATCGTTGGGCACGGCGTCGATGCGGACGGCCTCGTCGGGATTCTGGCGGAAGGCATTGAGCAGGTCATCGAGATTGGCCAGGAACGCCTCGGTCACTTCGGGGTCGAAGTGCTTGCCCTTCTCGCGGGTAATGATGTCCAACGCCTTTTCCAGCGAGTAGGCTTCCTTGTAGCAGCGTTTGGCCAGCAGCGCATCGAAGACGTCCACGATCGCCACCAGCCGGGCGGGCAGGGGGATATCCTCGCCCCCGAGCCCCCGCGGGTAGCCCAGCCCGTCCCATCGCTCGTGGTGCGACATCGCCACCTCGCGGGCGAGCGTGATCAGGTCGGTCCGCGGGTCTTCCAGAATCTTCCCGCCGATCACCGTGTGAGTCTGCATGATGTCGCGCTCTTCCGGCGTGAGCGCGCCGGGCTTGCGAAGGATCGAGTCGGGAATGCCGATCTTCCCGATGTCGTGCATGGGGGATGCGTATTCCAGCAGTTCCACCTCCGAACGTCCCAGCCCTACCGCCCGTGCGAGCACCGCCGAACCGCGGGAAATGCGCCGAATGTGGGCGGCGGAGTCGTCGTCGCGATACTCGGCAGCCACCGACAGCCGAATGATCGTGTCCATGTGGGCGGTCTTGAGCTGCTGCTGGAGCTGGATGTTGTGGATTGCCAGCGCCATCACCGATGCCAGCGCCTCGGTCTTCGGGAGTTCCTCGGCGGGGAATTTGAGCACTTCCCCGGCGGGTCCCACGCGGTTGACCAGTTCCACGACGCCCTTGCACTCGCCGTTGGTCTGCAGCGGTACCGCCAGCACGCTGCGGGTCCAGTAACCGCTGCGGGCGTCGGCGGTCAGGTCCACTCGGAACGGCGCGCCCT
Source organism: Phycisphaerae bacterium (assembly GCA_046539005.1). Classification (GTDB taxonomy): domain Bacteria; phylum Planctomycetota; class Phycisphaerae; order SM23-33; family SM23-33; genus CAZFPT01. The sequence goes on along the minus strand of JBKHHV010000138.1, from coordinate 1,978 downwards.
CCGGAAGCGAACGGGCGTCGGGGACGTTCATCACCATGCCCATGCGGGCGACGAACGCCGGCAACCGATCATCACCGAGGGATATCTCTTCGCCGAGGCAGGAACGCGCCGCCTCTTGGTCGCCATGCCGGTCGTTCTGGACGGCCATCAGACGGAGTCGGTCGGAGCAGAGAACGTACAGCGACCCCGCCTCGGCGCGGAGGAGCTTGCGGGCTTCTCGCAGCATGCGGGCGAGCATCTGCCGGGAGTTGCCGGTCGACGTGAAACTGCCGCCGACCTTCAGCAGGCTCTGCATGATGGCTTGGTCGTCTGTAACTCTCTGGATGGTCACGCTTTCCTCCGCCCCTCCGGCGATGTGATCCGCTATGTCTGTTTCGACCATATCCGCGGGCGGGTTAAGCTCGGCCGGGGAGAATTCGGGTTTGGGCGTGTCCTGCTGAACCGCAGAAGCGTATGATTCAGAAGTCGCGAAGCGAAGTCGGGCCAGCCACCAGCGGCTGCGGGCCGGACTGGCGGCATTTCACTTGGCGGATAGACGGAATGTTTATTAACATGGACACGCCAGTGACATCCGATATCTGTCCGGGGAGTGAAGTGCCGGACCAATTCACACCGACCCAGGGAACGCCAATGGCGGCCAAAGCGGACTTCGAAACCACAGTCATGCCACACCTTGACTCCGTGTTCCGCGGTGCGCTCGCCGTGTCGGGCAACCGCCAGACCGCCGAGGACCTGACCCAGACCACGATGCTCAAGGCGCTGGAGCGGTTCGATTCGTTCCGGGAGGGCTCCAACTGCAAGGCCTGGCTGATGCGGATCATGCGCAATACCTGGATCGATCGGCTGCGGCATCGCAAGGTGGTCGGGCCCAAGCTGCCTGTGGAGGAGCAACTGCTCGCCGAACCCCGGCCGCCCGAGGAAACCAACTGGTCGGACGCCCGCGACCTGATCGAGAACTTCTCCGACCAGGAAGTCATCAAGGCCCTGCTGGAACTTCCGGAAGACCAGCGACTTACGCTGTATCTGTCCGACGTGGAGCAACTTCGGCACGACGAGGTCGGAGAGATCATGGGCATCGCCGTAGGAACGGTCAAAAGCCGTACCAGCCGTGCCCGGGCCATGCTCAAAGATCGCCTGTTAACCCATGCCCGGGACATGGGTCTGACCGGGGAGCGACTGAACGATGAGTGAACCCGACCACATCCCCGACGACCGCGACCGCACCCACGGCCGAGAGGACGATGCGTCCGTCGCCTTGGACGAAACTCTGCAAACCAAGCTGCGGACAGCCTTCGGGAGCGTTAATGCCGGCGACGACCTGCGGGGGCGCATCGCCGCGGCCGTCGCGGCACGCCAGGAGGAACTGCTGGACCGCCCCGAAACGCAGACCGTTTCGCAGCAGCAAACGGTCCTGCCCTTCCCGTGGTGGAAGCGGGGAGTGATCCCGGCCGGTGCAGCCGCAGCCGTTGCGGTGATGCTGCTGGCGGTGTGGCTCATCCACACTCCGGGCGTCACGTTTGCCTCGCCCATCGAAGCGCTGGACTGGATGCACCTCAAGGACATCGAGCCCTGTCGGCGATTCACCCCCGAAACCGACCCGGCAAGGCTCCGCACGTTCCTGATCGACAAACTCGGCAAGCCGGCCGTGGTGCCGGAGCCCCAAGGCGATCTCAGTTACGTCGGCGGGTGCGTGCGGGCGTTGTGGAACAAGCCGGCCGCAAGCTACCTGCTGAAGACCGCAAACGCCACCGCCTCGGTGGTCATCTGCGGGCGGCAGCCGGACACGTTCGAGATGCCGCAGACCACAACGATTCAGAAGCACACCGTGTATACGGCATCGCATGGCGAGCACCGCCTCGCCGCTGTCCGCCTGGGCGAGTGGACCTACACCGTCGTCGGGGAAATCGACGACGAAACCGCCCTGTCGCTGCTCAGGCGGATCATCGACCGCTATAAGACCCGCTGAGCCCCCCCAAGA
>JBKHHV010000137.1:0-9824 GCA_046539005.1 Phycisphaerae bacterium | reverse complement strand
CGACCGCCTGGGCAAACAACTGGAGACGGTGCAACGGACCTACAACAACCTCGTAAGCACCCGCACCAACCAGCTCTGCAAGCCGTTGGAGAAGATCGAGCAGATCCGCACCGCACAGGGCTTGGGCGAGGAGTAGCCCCGGCCTCCGTTACCGACAGAAGGAGCCGCACATGCTGTTCGCACTTTCGATCGTGACGCTGGTAGGCGGGATGGGATTGCTGGGCTTCGGCCTGGTGCGCGGCATCAACGACCCGCTGGGGATGATGTTCCAGGCGATGGGCGTGGTGCTCTTCTGGGTGATGCTGCTGGGGCTGGCGGCCGCGGGGGAAATCCGCCGGCTCGAACGCAAACTCGACGCCGCGACGAGACAGCCGGATGAGTCCCGCTCGCCCACGAAAAACGGATGATTCTGAACGCGCGGGCGAAGGGTCCTCGCCGGCGCCACTCCTGCACCTGCCGGCGCTGCTGCAGGAACCGCTCGCTTAACGGACCGTCCGGTCCCTGGTCGCCGGGGAAGCCCAGCCGCGCGCGAGTCCGGGCAACCCCGGCCTCGGTCAACCCGGCATGTCGCAGGCGGTCAGTCAGACCTTCTCGCCGAACTCGTGCTCCATGCACCACTTGACCGACCGCTCGATGCCCTCGTCGTAGCTGACCGTCGGTTCCCATCCGAGTTCCTTGCGGGCCTTCTCGGCCGAGAAGAAGCACTTGCGCCCGATCAGCCATACCGAATAGCGGGTGACCAGCGGGGGTTTCTTCTTCTTGAACAGATGCCCGAACAGTTCCATCAGGAACGCGGCGTTGTAGGCGACTTTGTAGGGGACCTTCTTGGTCACGGGCTTCTCGCCCAGCACCTCGGCGATCTTGTTGAAATACTCGCCCTGGGTGATGACCCCGTCGTTGGAAAGGTTGTAAGACTCGCCCAGCGCCTGGGGCTTCGTGGCCGCCAGGATGCACCCCTCGGCCTCGTTGCCGGCGTAGGTGAGGTTCAGGCGGTTGGTGCCGTCGCCCAGCAGCTTGCTCTTGCCGGCGCGGATCGCCTTGATCAGCCGGGGCATCGACGCCCGGTCCCGCTCGCCGTAAAGCCAGCTCGGCTTGACCACCGTCACCGGCACGTCACCGCGGTTGTGGTACTCCCAGGCAAGTTTCTCCGCCTCGACCTTCGCCCGCGAGTAGTAGCTCCACTTGTAGAGGTCCACGCCCAGCGGGGCCGTCTCGTCCAGCACCAGCCCTTCCCCGTCGGGGTGTCCGTAGGCGCTGATGGACGAGATGTGCAGGAACCGCTGGATGCCCTCGTCTTTGGCGGCCTCGAGCATGTTGCGGGTACCCTCGATGGTGACCGCCACGAACCGCTCCCAGGGTCCCCAGTCGCCCACCTGAGCGGCGGCGTGGTAGACGACGTCCACGCCCTTGATCGCCTCGCGGACGCTGTCGGCGTCGGTGACGTCGCCGATGGCCTTCTCCACCCCGAGGGTGTCCAGAAACGACGTATCGCTGGTGGGGCGTACCAGCACGCGAACCGGTTCGCCGGCGGCGCGGAGTCTTTCGGCAATGTGGCTGCCCAGCAGCCCGGTGGCGCCGGTGATGAGATTCATGGGGGTTCCTTTCCGCAAACGTTCGCTCCAACACCCGCAAGGGCGGATGGGAGGTTCTTCACAAGTTCCGATGCCCGGTCGGCCGCGTAACCTGCGGCGGTACCGACACGCAAGCAGAATGTAGCGTTCGCCGGCCCGTCGCGTCAAGAAAGAGCTCCCTCCTTACTTCAGGCCCCTCTCCAAAGCGCCGATGAGACCCTTGCAACAGGGTTGCCAAGAGAGGAAACCATGCGACATTGGCCGACCATTCTGCCGGCTGTGGTGGGCGTTGCGCTCGTGGCGGGGATGCACTGCTTCCAGTCCAGCATCCTTGCCGACGTGCCGCAACGGCCGACGATTGCCGACGTGTCGTGGCAGCGGAAGACGCCCGGGGAGGGCTCGACCGCCCTGGCCGGACGCACCACGCCCCCCGGCGACGACGCACCCACCCCGTCGCAGCACCAGCCGCAACCCCCCACTGAAGACCACGCCCTGCCCGACGAGCCGTACGTACCCAGGGAACCCGAAGCCATCGCCGCCGACGCTACCGAGACCGACACCCCCCTGCCGTATGACCCGATCGAGCCGGATGCGCCCCGGCGCGCGTCGTCGGTTCGCGTCGCAGAACCGCAGCTTGCCCCGGTCGGTGAACCCGCCACAGAGACTGCCGATCCCCAGATTGCCCGTGCGATGCCCTCTGAGCCTGCAGGGCAACCGGCAGTACCGCGGGTTTCGACGGCCTCCGACGCGCCCCCCCTGCCTTCGGTACCCATGCGGAAACCGACCTCGGTGGTCGCGGCCGACGACCTGGAATACGACGGGTCGGAAAAAACCGCCCTATTCGATGACGCCGCCGATCTGGAGCGCTACACTTCCGGCATCGGTGAGTCCGACATTCCCGTCGGCCGACCTGTACAGGTTGCCGTAAGGGAACAGCCGTCCGAGCCCAGGGCTCAGTCTCCGCTGAAGGCGGCCGCGGTCGGTTCGCAGCGCAGAAGCGCCGAACCGCTCAGCGGTGCCACGCAGGCGGCCCCGGCGGCGGTGCGGGTCGATCTGCCGACAGTAGACGTGCCGGAAGCCATTCCTGCCCCCATCCGGCAACAAGAAGTTCTGGCGAGTGTGGAAGCCCAGCGCCCGCGGAGCGAGGCCGTCTATGCCCGTCCGCAACAGGGGAAGACCGTCCGACAACCCCAGCCGGTGGCACCCATGGTGGTTCTCGCCACGCCGCGAGCCGAAGAAACCAGCCATGCGCAGACCCGGCCGGAAGCAACCGTGGTGAAGCCCGAGCCGGTCAAGCCGGCGCCTGCGAAGGCAGCCGCCCAGCGTCCGGACCCCAAGCCGCTGGTGAACGAGGTGCCGCGCCCGGCGCCGCCGAAGCCCGCCGTCGCCGAGCCCGACCCCGACGGGCACGATCGGAACATGATGCTCATCATGGCATTGCAGGATCCTGACAAGGTCGTGCGAAAGTGGGCCGCGGAAGTGCTGGCCGGCACGCAGGACGAACGGGCCGTCAAGCCGTTGATCCGCCTGCTGGACGACGGGGACTGGTGGGTCCGCCGCAGCGCGATGTACTCGCTGATGCAGTTCGACGACCCGCGGGCCGTGATGCCGATAATCGACAAGCTCCGCAAGGGGCACTGGAAGGACCGGCAGGTGGCGGCGCTGGTGCTGGGGAAAATGAAGGCAACCAAGGCACTGGGGCCACTGATCGAACAACTGGACGGCGGCAACTCCCGCGTGCGGACCGCCTGTGCGGTCGCGCTGGGCCAACTGGGAGATGCCAAGGCCGTCCCCGCACTGCAGCGGGCGATGCAGGACGACCAGAAGAGCGTGCGCCTCGCTGCCAAGCGGGCCTTGAAGCGGATCCGCTCCGGCGAGGTCGCCGCCCGGACCGAAGACTGAGAGAAAAGAGATTTGGGCCCTGGAGGGTGCCCGCGCCCGCAAGCCAAGCGCTTGCGGGCGTCTCTTTTGCGCGGGCAACACGGGCGCGAGCGGTCAGACAACCTCCAGGCCGATCGTTCGGGGATGCCGCAGGCGCTGCGTGGCGTGCCGCCCGCCGCTTGACATTGACCCCGTCCTGCAGCAGGATACCCGTTTCGCCGCCGACGCGCGGCAAGGTTCGCACAATCACCAACACAGAGAGGATTCCTGCGATGGCACACATCGCCCCGTGGTTCCCGGCCGCCAAGTTCGGCGTGTTTATCCACTGGACGCTCAAGAACATCGAGATGGACTTCGACGAGGCCCACGAGATGACCCTGGACCTGCAGCGGCAATGGGCCCGCGAGCGCTTCACCGCCGAGAACTTCGACGCCCGCCAGTGGGCCCGCACGTTCAAGAGCTGGGGCGCCAAGTACGCGGTACTCACCACCAAGCACCACATCGGTTTCGCCCTGTTCGACGCACCCGGCGCCGAGTTCACCTCGGTCAACTCCGCCCCGGCAAAGCGCGACATCGTGGCCGAGTACTGCCAGGCCCTCCGCGAGGAAGGGCTCAAGGTCGGGCTGTACTACTCCCTGCCGGACTGGTCCCATCCCGACTACGCCTCCTGCACAGGCGGGGACAACCCGCGAAGCTACTCCAAGGAAGACCAGCCCGAGCGGTGGCAGCGGTTCATCGACCAGATGTTCGCCGAGATCCGCCACCTGTGCACCGCCTACGGGAAGATCGACCTGATGTGGTTCGACGGCGACTGGGAACGGACCGTCGAGCAGTGGCATTCCGAGGAACTGGCCGAGATGATGCAGAAACTTCAGCCGCACATGATCTACAACAACCGCCTGCGTCACCCCTGCCTGGGACACTACGGCACGCCGGAATCCAGCGCTCCGCTGTCCAACAAGGGCAACGCCTTCTGGGAATTCTGCACCACCCCGGGGCGCAACTGGGACGGCCAGGCCGCCAACGAAGACCTCAAGCAGCCCGGCGAACTGGTGCGCATCTTCGGCGACATGATCTCGATAGGCGGCAACCTGCTGCTGAACATCGCCCCGGCCGGAGACGGAACCATTCCCGACCCGCAGAAGGAGGTCATGGGCGGACTGGGGGAATGGATCACCACCCACGCCGAGGCCGTCTACAACAGCGAAGGCGGCCTGCCGCTGGGGCTCTTCAACGGCGGCAGCACGCGGAAGGGTTCGGTGCTGTACCTGCTGGCGTACGACGCCCCGCGCGACGAACTGGTCGTCAAGGGCCTCCAGGGCAAGGTGAATCGCGTCACCCACCTGACCAGCGGCACCGAGTTGGAGTTCCGCCGCAGCGGCGGGCGCGAGAAGTTCGGCAAGGCTGGCTGGTTGTTCATCAAGCTGCCCGCCGAGATGATGGAACAGCACGCGGCCGTGGTGCGGGTGGAGTTCGAAGACGACCAGGTGCAGGTGACCACGCCCGACCGCAGAACGCTCACCTGGCGAGGCCGACCGGTACTGACCGAACAGGCGACCTACGAGTCGCGGGAGTAACCCGGTCCGGTCCGGAAGGCGATGATACAGAGCCGGCAGGGGCAACGCAGCAGCCCCCCCCTGCCGGTTACGAAACGAAAGGGCCCGATCAGCACCGTCTGCACGGCGGCGCTGTCGGGCCTTTCGCTATCCGATGACGGGCCACGCACCCGTCGGAGCACAGTTGGTTACGCGTAGCTGACCGCCCCGGAACTGAAGTACTGCCGGACCTGCCTGAGCGTCAGGCGGATCAGTCCGTCATAGACGTCGTTGTCGCTGCCGATCCCGTCCCAGCCCCAGGGGTTGTACACCGTCACGTAGCGCTCGCCACCGTCGGTGCCGACCTCCTGCACCACGTAGGCGTGGCTTCCGACGATACGGCTGCCGCTGGGCTGAGTGCCCCAGCTTCCGAGCGTCACGGCGTGGCCGGCGTTGCGGTGGTTGACCAGCGTGTTGTACAGCCCGGTTTCGGTATAGGACCCGACGGACATGTATCCGGTGCTCTCGCCGGTTATCTGGGCATAGACGGTGCCCATCCAGCCGCCCTCGATTGAGCTGTAGCTGTTCTCGCCGTAGCGGTAGAACGCGTAGGCCTTCTCCATCAGGGCCATCCAGGTATCGCCCCCGTTGCCCAGGCCCTGGTAGGCCATGCTGCCGCTGGAGCGGACGGGCAAGTCGCCGTCGATCCGCAGGTAGACCTCCTGGTTGCCGTCGAAGTATCGCACCGCGTAGGTGCCGTCGCCCAGAGCGGTGATCGCCTGGCGAATGACGCCGGGGTCGGTCTCGGCGAGCGAGGCCAGTCCCGCGAGGTAATAGCAGTCGCCCAGGGCGCCTTGGTCGGCGTCGTCGTAGCTGAGCCCGTTGATCAGCACGCGGTCGGAGAAGTCGGCGTAGTAGCTGGCATAGCCCGCCAGCGCGGGGTCGCGCAGGTCCGAACCGTCCACCGCCAGCCAGATGTAATCGTCGTCGTTGCGGTCGGTGGTCCAGGGCTGATAGAACTCGCTCACCTCGTGCACCATCTTCGCCGACCACTCGGCCGCCGAAGCGTCGTGTGTGTCGCGGCCGGCGTCTACCCACAGGCTGTCGCTGCCCGACTGGCCGAAAGCGCTGTCCGCCCCGCCGCCGATGGTGATCAGCAGGTCGTCGCCGACACCGCCGAAGACTTCGGAGCTGCCTTGACTGTTGGAGTAGACGGTGTCGTTACCGTCGCCGGCAAACACGTAGGCGTAGGCCTGGACCGAGTAGTCCAGCCGCAGGGTGTCATCGCCGCCGAATCCGTACACAGCGACCGCGTCGGCCGAGGCGGCGATCGTCTGGGTGCCGTTCTGGCTGACGATGGTGTAGCTTCCGCCGCTGCGGGAGATGGTGATCGTGTCGTTGCCGTCGGTCCCTTCCACGTACAGATGGGTCGAGCCGCCGGATTCGACGAGGGTGGCAAGCACCGATCCGCGGACCGTGCCGGCCTCCTCGGTGGGCGTCGGGATCGACTCGGCGCCGCGGAAGGTCACGCGGTAGTCGCCGGTTCCGGTGGAGTAGTCCCGGGCGCGGATGTAGTACTGCTGCCCGCTCTGCACGTTGAACTGCACGCGGGAGTTGAGCCCGTCGTAGTCGTCGTTCCAGGTCAGGACGTTTCCGTCGGCGTCGTAGACGTACGCCACCGGGTCCATGTCGGTGAGGGCGTCAATGTCCACGGTCATCTGGCCGGTGTAATCGGCGACGAAGCCGAAGAGGTCCTGGTCACCCCCCAACTCGATGCTGCCGTCGATCGAGGCGGCATGGCTGCCGTCCAGCGTGACGGTGTGGGCGGTGTCGCGTGTGTCGCCGTAGTCGTCGGCCACCTCCAGCCCGTTGAAGCTCAACACGTACGCCCCCGTACTGTCGTTGCTGTTGGTGGCACGGACCCAGTAGGTCTGCCCGCTGCTTACGGTGAAGGTGACCTGCGAGTCGCTGCCGCCACCGTAGTCGTCGTTGAGGGCGATGATGCTGCCGGGCCCGTCGTAAACGTAGACGTTGGTGTCCAGCGTGCTGCCCGCGGCGGCCGAGAGATTCACCGTCATCGTCCCGTCGAAGTCGGGGACAATCGCGAAGATGTCCTGGTCGGAGGACATTTCGATCCGCCCGTTGACGGTGGCGTCGTCGTTGACGTCCAATGCGACCGGCTCGGAACTGTCGCGCGTGTTGCCGTAGTCGTCGGTAACGCCGCGAACGGCCATCTCGTAGGTGCCCACCGAGTCATCAGCGGCCTTGGCGCGGATCCAGTAGGTCTTCCCGCTGACCAGGGCGAAGGTCACCTGCGAGTCGGTGCCGCTGGCGTTGTCGTTGGAGGCCACGATGCTGCCGGGCCCGTCGTAGATCCTGAGGTCGGTATCCAGCGTGCTGCCCGCGGCGGCCGAGAGGGTCACCGTCATCACCCCGTTGCCGGGAGCGACGAACTCGAAGAGGTCCTGCTCGCCGGAGAAGCCGATCGAGCCGGTCAGGTCGGCATCGTCGTTTCCGTCCAGGGCGAACAGTTCGGCCGTTCCGCGGGTGTCGCCGTAGTCGTCGACGAATTCCTGCCCGTTGAGGGTCAGGTTGTAGGTTCCGGTGGAGTCGACGGAGTTGGTGGCGCGGACCCAGTAGGTCTGTCCGTTGGTGACCGAGAAGGTCACCTGCGAGTCGGTTCCGCCGGCGTCGTCGTTGCGGGTGACGATGCTGCCCGGGCCATCATAGATGTAGAGGTTGGTGTCCAGCGTGCTGCCGGCCGCGGCGGCGAGGTCTACCGTCATGGTGCCTTTGAAGGTGGCGGTGAACTCGAAGATATCCTGGTCGCTGGCGATCTCGATCTCCCCGGCCAGGGCGGCGTCGAACGACCCGTCCAGCGTGACCAACTCGGCCGTCCCGCGAGTGTCACCGTAGTCGTCGGCCACACCACGAAACTGGAGCGTGTAGGCGCCGATGGTCCCTTCGTCGTTGGTCGCGCGGATCCAATAGGTCTGCCCGGCCTGGGCGGTGAAGGCGACCTGCGCGTCGGAGCCGACGGCGTCGTCGTTGGCTGTCAGCACGCTTCCCGGGCCGTCATAGATGTACAGCACCGAGTCCAGGGCGCTGTCGTCGGCGGCCATGGTGATGGTCATCCGCGTGTCTTCGGCGGTGGTGATGCGGAAGAGGTCCTGGTCGTCGGAAGTCTCGATGACGCCGGCGAGGTCGGCGTCGCTGCTGCCGTCCAGAACGACGGCCGTGGAGGACCCGCGGGTGTCGCCATAGTCGTCCACCGTCGCCTGCCCGTTGAGCGCGACGGCGTAACTGCCCACCCCGTCGTTGCTGCCGCGGACGCGGAGCCAGTAGGTCTGCCCCTCAGTCACCGAGAAGGTGATCTGGGAGTCGGTGGTCCCGCCGAAGTCGTCGTTCCAGGCGATGACGCTGGCAGGTCCGTCGTAGGCGTAGAGCATGGTATCGAGTCCGCTGCCGGCGTCGGCGGCGACCGCGGCGGTCATTGTGCCGTCGAAGTCGGCGGTGAACTCGAAGATATCCTGCTCGCCCGACTCGTTGATGACCCCGGTGATGCCGGCGTCTTTCTCGGCGTCCAGCGCCACCACGTGGGCGGTGTCGCGGGTGTCGCCGTAGTCGTCCTCCGCCCCCAGCAGCGGGGAGGCGTCCATGAGAAGACGCGGCTCGAGAAGCTCAAAGTCCGGCAGGTGGTTGTGTGCAGAATTCATAGTGTGCCTCGGATAGGTAAAGCAGGGAAAACCGTGTGGCCCACCTCCGAGGCGGCACCGTACGTCCGTTACTTCGTCGCAAATCCCTTCGCGCAAACGGCGATACCCTTCGCCATTTGGCAGGATACGATTCGCCGGAGACGCTCGGCAAACTATCCCGGAATACTCGCTTAGATTCCCCAGACTCACATTCGCAGTATGCAGAGCCCAACCAGGGGGGCTGAAAGGAGTCCGGGATCCCTCTTTATGTGAGAGGCTGCTCGAATTGCGGCCTGATGGAGGTATCGACCCGATCTGCCCCCCACTCCAATAACGAGAGAAAAGTTTCTGCTCGGATCCATTGACCTGTACGCTCATTTCTCCACTGCACTTACACCGGAGGATCGATCCTCATCCCTTGGGTCCGTGTGCGGGAACCCACTGCAAACCGCCGCGGCCGGCGCGGATCGAGACCGGTTTTCGCCTATCGAAGACTGCCGATCGCGAAATGCCTGGGCCACAGGAGCGATTCGCCCGGGCGGTGAACCATTTCAGGCCACGATCGCGGTTGACAGCCTCGCCCCATGTCGATATGATCTTTGGGTTTCCGGCGTCTGGGTTTTGCCGATCGGCGGCAAAGGAGCGCAGCCGTGGCGAGAAAAAAACACACGATGGCACCATTTGAGGTCGTGGCCGGCATGAACCGCGCCCAGGGCGAGGAGAAGCCCAAAGGCGAGGAAGCCCGCCCCGAGCCCAAGCCGCAGGCAGTCCGACAGCCGGTACCGGCCGTGCCCAGCGCCCGCCCGCGTCCCCAGCAGGGGTCGTGGACCGGCGAGGAGTCCAGGCCGGAGGACGCGTATGCCGCCGGGTCGAAGCTGACCCTGTCGGTGAGCCATGTGGCGTTGCTGGTGGCCGCAGGCGGTGCGATCGTGCTGCTGGCGGCGGCGTTTCTTCTCGGTCGGATGACCGCCCCGGCGGCGGCACCGCAGACGCCGGGCGATGCGACCGCCCCGACCCGGCGCGAGACCGGTCGATATTACCTCGTGGTCGAGGCGACGGACAGTGCGACCATCGGCGACCGCAAGGAAGCCGAGCACATCGCCTGGTTCCTCGAGCAGCAGGGCGTCGAGGCGTCGGTGCTG
>JBKHHV010000136.1:0-9836 GCA_046539005.1 Phycisphaerae bacterium | reverse complement strand
AAACACCCCCATCCCAACAGGCGCACGAACGAGAGGCATCTCCTCTCTCCTCTATCCCTCTCTCCTCTCCCCTCATCCTCCACCTCGACGTGGACGCGTTTTTCGCCTCCGTCGAGCAGTTGATGATCCCCGCGCTGCGTGATCGGCCGGTGATTGTCGGAAACGGCGTCATCGCCTCCTGCAGCTACGAGGCCCGCCGGTTCGGACTCCACGCCGGCATGCCCCTGCACCAGGCGCGGCGGCTGTGTCCTCACGCCGAGGTGCTCAACGGAAACTACCAGGTCTATCGCTGCTTCGGTGAACACGTCTGGGAGGTCACCCGCCGCTACGTCACCGCCCTGGAGACGTTCCTCGACGAGGCCTACGGCGACGCCACCGGGATCGCCGAGCGATTCGGAGGCCCGCGGGAGATGGGGCTGCGACTCCAGCGGGAGGTCCGCCAGGAGGTCGGGCTGCCGGTGTCGGTCGGGCTGGGACGCAACCGCATGCTCGCCAAGATCGGCTCCAGTTCCGCCAAGCCCGGCGGCGTGGCGTACGTGGCGCCGGGGCAGGAAAAACGCTTCCTCGCCCCCCTGCCGGTGGAGAAGTTGCTGGGCGTGGGGCCCAAGACCGCCCGCCGACTCAAGGACATGAGCATCCACACCGTCGGGCAACTCGCCGAGGTGCCCCGCACGTTTCTGCGGTCACTGCTGGGCTACCGCGGCGATCTCATCCACAGCCGCGCCAACGGCGAGGACCGGCACCTGGTCCGCTCCGACGTGCTGCCCAAGAGCATCTCGCGCGAGACGACTTTCCACGCCCCCATCGCCGATCACGAGCAGATCCGCGGCATGCTGTTTTACCTGCTGCAGCGGGGCGCCCGCGCCGCCCGAGACGACGGCCTGCTGGCCGGACGCGTCGAACTGGCGATGCGATACGACGACTGGAAGGCCGTCAACTCCGCCCGCACGCTTCCGGACGCGACCGACTCGGAGGAAACCCTCTTCGAGACGGTCTGCGGGCTGCTGGAGCGCATCCATACGCGGCGGGTGTCGGTGCGGCACGTGCGGGTGGTCCTCAGCAAGCTCACGCCCGCACGCGAGCATGCCCCCCTGCTGGAGCACGAAAAACGCCGCCAGGAAAAACGGCTCCACTCGGCCGTTGACGGCATCCGCGACCGCTGGGGGCACGGGGCGGTGATCTCCGGCAAGGCGATCGAACTGCTGGGCAAGTTGGAGCAGAACGACCACGGCTTCGTGCTGCGGACGCCGTCGCTCACGAAATAGCGGAGAACAGAGAGGCAAGAAGAGAGAGAACCCGAACGGCCGTAAGGCTCCGCCCCACAACCGGGTTCGCACCGGGACGACAGCCCCCGCCTCTGGCCTCTCTCCTGAACAGAAGTATGCCATCGAAACCAGACATCACGCCGCTTCATGTCCGCAGCGGATACTCCCTGCTGCGGGGCACGATGCACATCGAACGGCTCATTGCCCGCTCGGTGGAACTGGGACATTCCCACGTCGCCATGACCGACGTCAACGGGCTCTACGGGGCCACCGCATTCTGGAAGCAGGCCGTCAACGCCGGGCTCACCCCCCTGCTGGGGGCCGAGTTGCACCGCCCCGGCGAGTCGCCCCTGGTCGCCCTGGTCGACAGCGACACCGGCTACGAGAACCTCTGCCACATCATCACCCGACTGCACGCGGCGAACGAGGACGAGGCGGCCCCCGCGGGGTCAGCGGCGTCCGTCTCCCGCGGCAGGAAGGCGTCCAACGCCCACAATGCCGCTTCTGCGGATTCCGGGGTCCCCACGGCCGTCCTGTCGGCCGATGGTCGCGACTCGCCGGCGGAACTGCTGGCGACGCTCTGCGACGGGCTCCAGTTTCTCTTGGCCGATGCGGGATTCGCACGGCGGGCACTGCGGGCGGGCATCCCCCCCGACCGGCTCCACCTGGCTGTCGACCCCGCCTGCCAGACGCGAACGCAACTGGTGACCCTCGCCGACGCCGCCGAAACGCTGGGCATTCCCCTCGCCGCCTCGGCTGCGGGGCCCACCGCCTCGCCCGCCGACGCCGACGCCGCCCGGCTGCTGGCAGCCATCCGCCTGCGGACCACCGTCGACCGCGTGTCGCCCGGGCAGTTGCCCCACCCGCGGGCGCACCTGCGCAGCAGCGATACCCTCGCCCGCCAACTTGCCGAGTTCCCCGCGGCCGTCACCGGCAACGCACGCCTGGTCGAGCAATGCGGCCGCTTCGCCCTGCTTCCGCGCGAGCCGGTCTTCCCCCGGTTCGAGACTCCCGACGGCTCGGAACCGGTGGCGTTTCTGCGCTCGCTGTGCCGCCAGGGGCTCGCCCGCCGCTACGGCCCCAGCCCGTCCGACGCGGTACTGGCGAGGCTGGACCGCGAGCTGCGCCTCATCGAGCGGATGGGTTTCGTGGGCTACTTCCTGGTGGTGTGGGACATCGTGCAGTACGCTCGGCGTCGCGGGGCACCCGTGGCCGGTCGGGGCAGCGGCGCCAGCAGCATCGTGGCGTATCTGCTGGGCATCACCAACGTCTGTCCGATCCGCTACGACATCCCCTTCGAGCGGTTCCTGCACGAGGGGCGCGAGGACTTTCCGGACCTGGACGTGGACTTCTGCTGGCGGCTGCGGGACGAGGTGATCGACTACGCCTTCGATCGCTGGGGACGCGACTGCACCGCCATGGTCTCCATGCACACGACCTTCCAGCCCAGAAGCGCCTTCCGCGAGACGGCCAAGGCGGTGGGCTACTCCGACGATCAGATCACGCGGATGATGCGGGACGAGGGACGCACCGACGCCGTCGACCAGGCCGAGATCGGCCGACTGGGGCGGATGTCGCGATCCATCGCGGGGCTGCCGCACGTGCTGTCGGTGCACCCGGGAGGCATCGTAATCGCCCCGCGCGGCATCGACCGCTACGTCCCCATCCAGAGGGCGGCCAAGGGCGTCATGATCTCGCAGATGGACAAGGACGGCGTGGAGGACCTGCGCCTGGTGAAGCTGGACCTGCTGGGCAACCGCAACCTTTCGACGATCCGCTACGCCTGCGACCTGATCCGCAACCGTACCGGCGAGGCGCCGGACATCGAGGCACTGCCGCCGGACGACGCGGCCACCGTCGCGCTGCTGCAGAGTGCCCGTACCGTCGGCTGCAACCAGTTGGAATCGCCGGCGATGCGACACCTGCTGACAATGATGCAGCCGTCGGATGCGGGCGACGTAATGAAGATCCTCGCCCTGATCCGTCCCGGCGCGGCGAGCATCGGCATGAAGGAGGTGTTCGTGCGGCGACGACGCGGGCTCGAGCCGGTGCCCCCCGCCCCGCCGCAGGCTGCCGGACTGCTCAGGGACACCTGCGGGGTGATGCTCTACGAAGACGACGTGATGCTGCTGGCGGCGGCGATGCTGGCCTGCTCGCTGCCCGAGGCCGACCGGTTCCGCAAAGCCGTCCAGAAATGCCGATCCGACCAGCAGCGTCTGGAACTGTCGCGACGGTTCCTGGCCGGCTGCCGCAACAACGGGATCGACCTGGACTACGCCAAGAGCATCTGGGTGCAGATGGCGAAGTTCAACGCCTACTCGTTCTGCCGGGCCCACGCCGGCAGCTACGCGATTCTCGCCTACGCCGGGGCCTACCTGCGGGCCCATTGGCCGCTGGAGTCCTGGACCGCGGCGCTGAACAACAACCAGTCGATGTATCACCCGCGGCTGTACGTGGAGCAGGCCAAGCGCGAGGGCGTGCGGTTCCGCCGCCCCTGCGTGAACCGCTCCGAGGAAGAGTTCGCCATCGAAGACGGCGAGATCCGCGTGGGGCTTAACTTCGTGGAGGGGCTCGGACCGGTAACCATCGAGCGGATCCTCGAGGTCCGCCGCGGGCGGCCGTTCGACGGGCTGACCGACTTCCTCACCCGCACCCGCCTGCCCGAGGCCGAGGCAAGGGCGCTGATTCTCTGCGGGGCGCTGGACTTCACCGGCCGATCGCGCCCTACGCTGATGATGGAGCTGAATCTCTACCGCACGATGAAACCGGGAAACGTGCCGGGAGCGTCGCTGCTGAGTGCCGCCCCGGTAATTCCCAACGCCCCCGGCGACTACAGCGAGGCCCGGAAATACTTCGACGAGCGCGGCGTGCTGGGCGTGAGCCTGCGCGAGCACATCATGCAGCTCTACCGTCCCACGCTGCGACGCCTGACCGACTGCGACAGCCGCCACCTGCGCGGCCGCGTCGGCCAACAGGTGCGCATCGCCGGGATGCTCGAAGCGCGGCGGACCACCGGCACGCAGACCGGTGAGACAATGATGTTTCTCTCGCTGGACGATGAGTACGGGCTGTTCGAGGTGACGGTGTTCCCCGGCGTGCTGCGGACGTCGCGCGAGCGGGTGGACCGCAGCGGGCCCTACTGGGTGGAAGGACGCGTGGAGAGCCAGCACGGTTGCATCACCGTCACAGCCGACCGAATCGAACAGGTGCACGTGGAGCTGTCCCCGGAGCATGACTGAACCCACCACACAACCTGCGCCCCATGACCGCCGCAAGTACCGCATCGGCACCAGCGGGTATTCGTTTCTCGACTGGGTGGGGCCGTTCTACCCGCCCGGCACGAAACGCAGCGAGATGTTCGGCTCGTACGTGCAGGCCTTCCAGACGGTGGAGCTGAACTTCAGTTTCTACCGCATGCCCAGCCCCAAGACGCTGGAGCGCATGGCCCGCATGAGCCCGCCGGGGTTCGACTTCTGGGTCAAGGCCAACCAGCAGATCACCCACGAGGGACGCCCGGAGACGGCCGGCGAGTTCCTGCAGCGCATCGGGCCGATCGTCTCGGCCGGCAAGCTGGCCGGCGTGCTGCTGCAGTTTCCCCAGTCGTTCCATCGCACCGTCGCCAATCGCCGCTACCTCGCCGACGTTCTGGAACACATGGCAAAGGTCCCGCTGGCGGTGGAGTTCCGCCACTTCACGTGGGACCACCGGTCCACCTACAGTGGGCTGGGCGACCGAGGGGTATCGCTGGTGATACCCGACGTGCCGCAGATTGCCTCGCTGCATCGCCCCAGGGCGATGGCGACCGCCCCGGTAGGCTACCTGCGGCTGCACTCGCGCAACGCCGACCTGTGGTACGCCGGGGCCGTCGAACGCTACGATTACGACTACTCGCGCAGCGAACTGGAGCAACTGCTCGAGGAATGGTCGCAGGTGGAGCAGGAGTCCGACCGGATCTACACGTTCTTCAACAACTGCCACCGCGGACAGGCGGCCGAGAATGCCCGCCAGTTCGAACGCATCCTCGAGAAGATACAGGAACAGGATCTGGCGTAGGCGGCGCCCGGCACACCTGTCTCGGACTTCGAGCGTGCTGACCGCGCGCCACCGCCGCGCCGGCCCGCCCTGGAAGCGCGCAGCAGAACGCGGGCTTGCCGGAGCCTGGGCACTCGCGTTCTGACGGGGCCTGGTCGACGGCCGAGTGCCACTCGGCCTCGATACAGACCGGCGTCGGCTCCTAGCCTTTGACGGCCCCGACCGCGATCGACCGGACCACGTGCTTCTGTACCAGCAGGAACATCAGGATCACCGGCACGATCATCACCGCCGCGGCCGCGTTGATCTGGTGCCATTTGCCCGGGTGTCCCTGCTGGAAGTTGTACACCGCCACCGCCAGCGGCTGCATGCTCGGGCGCGAAATGGTGCACAGCAGCGGGATCAGGAAGTTGTTCCACGCCATGAGGAACGCGAAGAGTCCCACGGTCATGACGATGGGCCGGGCCATGGGCAGCGCGATGTCGAAGAACTTGCGGAACACGCCGGCTCCGTCCACCTCGGCCGCCTCGTCGACCTCCTTGGGCAGCGTGAGGAAGAAGCCTGCCATCAGCAACGCGTTGCCCACGCCGAAACTCGTCAGCCACAGCACCACGCCCCAGAGGTTCTTCATGAGCCCCACGGCCATGAGCATCTTGAAGATGGGGATAATGCGTGCCTCACCGGGAAGCACCGACGCGGCGATCATGATCCCCAGCACCAGGAACTTGCCCGGGAAGCGGATTCTCGCCAGGGCGTAGCCCAGCATCGACGAGATCAGCACGGTCAGCAGGACCACGGTGCCGGTGATCAGCAGGCTGGTCAGGAAGTTCAGCAGCAGGTTCTCTTCCTTCAGCACGACCCAGTAGTTGATCGCCTGGAACTGCCCCTCGGTCATCATCCCGCGGTCGACCAGCGAAAGGATCTCCTCGCGGCCCTGCTGCTCGGTCGGGAGACCGTAGTTCTTCTGGTAGTCGCCGGGCGACCACCGGTCGGTGGCAAAGGTGGTGCGGCTTTCGCTGCGGCGCTGGTCTTCCTTGGTCATGTACAGCATGGTCAGTATCTGCCGCGGGAGCAGGCGATGATACACTGCTCCGCGAGCCCAGGGCAGCAGGACATACGCCGGGCGGCTCTTCGCGTCGGCGCCCTTGGAGGGCGGCACCTCTGCCAGCGCAGCCTTGGGGCCCTGCGAGAGTGAAAGCATTTGCCTGCGCGCGTCGTCCACCTCGACCTTGGTCACCTGGTTGTAGGCCTTGGGGGTCATCAGAAAGTGCTTACGAACTTCCCGCGCGATCCGCTGTTGCTTGGCGGTCAGTCCCTCCGGCAGTATGCCTTTCTCGGCCTGTTCGCCAAGCCAGTAGCTGTTGCGGCTTTCGTCGCGTGTCAGGAAGCCTTTCTTCAGCAGCGTATCGAGCTGCATTCGGGCGGTTGGGCCGCTGGTCTTTCCTTCGCGTTTCTGCCATCGCAGGATCAGCCTCTCCTCGGGCGGGACCCTTGCCGGTTGCGTGGTCGGCTCGGCGGGCAGGTCGGCCTGTCGCGTCGTCGGGTTGGCAGGGGTTTGGCCGGGCTGCGTGGCCGGCGGCACGTCGGCAACCTCGGTCGGCCGAGTGGTGACCGCCTTGGGGCCGCGACGGTCCAGGACATCCCATGGGGGAAGCTCGAGTTCGTACATCTCGCGGCTCTTGAGGTCCTGCAATGCATCCTTCCAGGCTTGGAGATCCTTCTTGAGGGTGGAGTATTTTTCCTTCCCCCTGCCGATGAGTCGCCGGATCTCCTGCAGTTGCCGCTTGGCGCCGGGGCCGATCTGCTCCAGCTCTTCGATGCGCGCGACCAGCAGGGCGACCTCTTCGGCCAAGCGGGCCTTCTCCTGCGGGTCGCCCGCCGCAGCCACCTGCCGGGCGAGTCGGTCGCGCCGTTCCCGGAGCGTGTCGATTTTCCGGTACGCCTCCAGATCGTGCTTCAGCCGGGCGGCCTTTCGCCGCAGGTCGGTAAGCGTCTCTTCTTGGGCGTCGACGACCCGTTTGGCCTGCTCGAAGCCGTGGTCTTCCTGGGTGTTCAGAATGGCGATGCGGTTCTCGACGTTGTCGGCGAAGGCATCCCTCTGCAGTTCCTGGAGGGCCTCCATCTTGGCGATGGCGAGGTTCACCCGGTCTTCGCCGGCAGGGGCATTGGCATCGCGGGGGATCAGGAACGGCGGAATGATGCCTTGGCTGTCGAAACCTTCGGCGAGCTTGTACTTCGGCACCGGCCAGGGTCGCAGGCGGTCGGAAGACGCCTCCGCCTCGGCTTTGAAGCTGGTGCCCAGCATCCAGAAGAACGGGTAGATGTTCAGCACGCCGAAGCTGATGAGGAACACGTGCAGCAGGATCTTCCACCAGTTGTATCGCAGCCAGGTGCCGAAGTCGCCGCGGTGCTTTCGGATAGGCAGGTCGGCGGGAACCTGGTTGGCGTCGGGGCGTTTGCGGTCAGCCATTGTCCTGCACCCCTTCCTTGACCTGCGCGCCGCGGCGTTCGGCCTTGAGCCGCCGCGTCCATCGGCGGGCGATGATGATGACATTCGTGGCCGTCAGCGCCGCCAGCATCACCGAATAGACGATGCCCAGCGCCGAGGCGTATCCGAGGTCGGGTTCCTGGCCTTCGGGTTTCATGAATCCCTTCTTGAACACGTAGGTGGCGACCAGTTCGCTGGAGTGGTCGGCCCCCCCCTCGGTCAGTACGAACACGCTGGAGAACGCCCGGGCGGCCCCGATGAAGGCATTGAAGGCGATGATGATCAGGATCGGGAGCATCTCCGGGATGGTCACGTGGATGAAGCGCTTCCAGGCGCCGGCCCCGTCGACCTTGGCGGCCTCGTACAGCGAGGGCGAGATCGACTGCAGCCCCGCCAGCAGCAGGATGACGTTGTACGGCAAGCCGTGCCAGATGCCCACCGCCATGACCGTCCCGAGCCCGGTGTCGGAGC
Source organism: Phycisphaerae bacterium (assembly GCA_046539005.1). GTDB lineage: Bacteria > Planctomycetota > Phycisphaerae > SM23-33 > SM23-33 > CAZFPT01. The sequence continues at coordinate 1,580 of JBKHHV010000136.1, read as the reverse complement.
CCAGCCAGTCGATCATCTGCCCCCGCTCCTTCACCAGCCCCAGCCAGTAGGGCAGGTTCTCCAGCCCCACCTGGCGGAGGAACTGGTTGACGCCGGAGTCCTCGCCACGAAGCAGGCCGATGAGTATGACGCTGACAATCGCCAGCGACGTGACCAGCGGAATGAAGAAGAACACGCGATACAGCCGGTTTGCCCGCAGCGGCAGGTTCAGCAGCGAGGCCACGAGCAGTCCCAGGCATATCTGCCCGATCATGACCACGATCATGTACAGCAGCGTGTTGGGCACCACCTTGTACCAGAAGACCGAATCCCAGTTGTCGGAAGTGAAGTCCAGGATCCGCTGGAAGTTCTCCATGCCGACGTATCTCATCGCGCCGAGCCCGTCGCCGGAATGGGCCGCCAGCCCGAACTGGTACAGCGAGGGGTAGATCGCGAAGGCGAAGATCGCCAGCATGCCCGGCAGCACGAATGCATACCCGTGCCAGTTTCGCTTCGCGGCCAGGCCGGCCCGCGCGAGCAATGGCTCGGGGCTGCGCACATTCCGGACGGCCATGACCATGAACCAACAGCCGATCACCCCCAGCATCAGCAGCGGCACCCACACCAGTTGCAGCGTGGTGGAGGGTTTGCGCCACTTCCAGACATCCTCGGTGAGCTTTCCGTCGGCGACCACGTCCGGGCCGGGATTCTTCTGCAGGTAGGCGACCAGGTCGGCGCGGATGCGGTCCAGTTCCTGGCGGACCTCCTGGCTCTGACTGGCCTGTTGCTGCATCTCGAAGAACCGCTCGGCGTCGGTGGGGTCCCACTGGGGGAAGGTCCACTCTTCGGGCCGGACCTGCCCGTCCACGATCTTTTGCGCGAGGTCCTCGTTGGCGGCCGCGTTGAACTCTGCCACCTCGGCGCGGGCCTTGGCGACGATCTCGCTCAGGTCCGTCAGCTCGTTCTGGTAGAAATACTTGTACAGCACGTTCTGCTGATGGGCCGGCTGAACGGGTCCGTGGAGGGGCTGTTCCGGCCACATCGCGCTGTGGTGTTCCAGGATGTCGTAGATCTGCATCTGGTAGGGATACGGGAACCACTCCGGATCGCCCAGGTGCTTGAGCGCCTCGCGCGTCTGCGGGTAGGTGCCCCGCCTGGCCTCGGCCTTCATGACGTCGACGTTGGTCGCCCCGTAGTGAACCCACTCCCAGGTCGCCTGGGGGTTGCGGCAGAGGGAGGTGAAGAACTGGATCCCCTCCTGGGCGGTCCGCGGGTGCTTGTTGCCCGGGGAAAGCTCGATGCCCAACTCGTCCAGTTCCAGAAGCCTGTGGAGTTGGCGTTTCTCGTCCTCGACGTCCTGTTCGGTCCAGCCGTCGTTGGGGTCGACCTCGTGATACGGCGTGGGGATCGGGGCGCTGCCGAGGTCCTGTGCCGCCCACGGCACGCGCTCGGCCCCGATGAGCGCTGCGTGGGCCCCGTCGATGACCATTCCCGCCTTGCCCAACGCCAACTGTGTGCGAACGTCCTCGTAGTGGCGGGCCTCGGTACCGGGCAGGATCAGCCCCTCCTGCTTGAGTTTCACCAGCAGGGCAAACGCGGCC
>JBKHHV010000135.1:0-9846 GCA_046539005.1 Phycisphaerae bacterium | reverse complement strand
CCGACCTGATCTACCAGTACGGGCAGGAACGCTTCAGTCGTCGCATCGCCAAGGCGATCTGCGACCGCCGCAAGAAGGAGCGAATCGCCACCACCGCGAAGCTGGCGGAAATCGTGGCCTCGGCGATTCCGGCCCCCGCCCGGCGCACGCGAACCGGCGTGCACCCCGCGACCCGGACGTTCCAGGCACTGCGGATTGCCGTCAATGACGAGATGGCCGCACTCCAGAAACTGCTGGACACGCTGCCCGAGGCGCTGAACTCGGGTGGCAGGGCGGCCGTCATCAGCTTCCACTCGCTGGAAGACCGCCCGGTGAAGCACACCTTCGCCGAGCAGGCGCGCGCAGGACAGGTCGAGCTGCTGACCCGCAAGCCGATCACGCCGGACAAGGACGAAATCGCACGCAATCCGCGGAGCAGGTCGGCCAAGCTGCGCGGGATCATGCGGGTCGGATAACGGACACCAGGGATCGAAGGAGCGATCGCCATGACAAGGGAAACACGCATCGGACTGCTGGTTGGGCTGGTGTTCATCTTCGCATTCGGGCTCATTCTCGGAGAACTGACCAACGGAGACGGCGAACCCCCGGTGACCACCGGCTCGCTGCGCGACGTGGACTATCTCACCCACGAGGCCGACCGGGGAGCCATTGCCGATCCGCGCTACACGCGGCCCCGTCGCCGCACGCCGGCCGTCGGTCGCCGCACCTCGGCAGAGAGAGGCGCCCAACGCCCGGGTGCCCAGCGCTCGGGCGGTTCTGATCGCCGGGCGGTTTCGCCCCCCCCCGCCCGCAAGCCCGTCGATCCCCGCAAGACCACGCGCCGCTACCGCACCCGCGAGGGCGACACGCTGACCAGGATCGCCCGCCTGGCGTACGGGCAGTCCAACGGGCACCTTTACGAGATCATCTACCGCGCCAACAAGGACACCCTCCCCAACCGCGACGTCGTGCCGGTGGGAGTGGTGCTGAAGATTCCGCCCATGCCGTGAACCGTCCCCGAGGGACGGAGGAAAGGAAACGTACCGTGGTCCGCATCGCAGCGGTCATGCTGATCCTGGCGTCGGTCGCCGTGGGGTTGGTGCACATCCGCCGAGAGCAGACGGTCGCCGCCCACGAGATTCAGCGCCTTCAGCGCCGGCGGGTGATCCTGCGGCGCGAACTGTCGGACCGGATGGTCCGCGTCGGCGGGCTGACCTCGCCTGACCAGGTCATCCGCCGCACCCGCAACCTCGCACTGGACCTGCCCGTGGAGGGAGCCGAGGAGCCCACCGTCGCCGAGTGGAACGGCGACTGACACCGGAAGGAACCGTGGCAGAGAAAACCCGGACATGGCGTTTTGAGTTGGTCTTCCTGCTGCTGGCGGCAACGCTGGTGGCGCTGGGGACCCGCCTGGCGGTGCTGGTTCGTGACCAGCGAGACCAGGTGGTCGACCTCGCGCTGCGCCAGGAAACCATCTCCATGCCCATTCCCGCCCGGGTCGGGAGCATCTACGGCTCGACCCGCGGGCGATACGTCCTGTTGGCCGGCAGCCACCAGGTGCCCAGTTGCTTCGTGGACCCCGGACTGCTGGAGGACCGGCAGGTGGGCGACGTGGCCGTGGCGGTCGCACGCGTGCTGAACATCAGCGCCTGGGAGGTCCAGCAGACGATCTTCCACCGGCGGAACACGCGCTTCGCCTGGGTCAAGCGGGGCATTACCCGTCGCGAGGCCGACGAGGTCCGGGCGCTGGGCATACGGGCGGTGGGCATTACCTACGAGTGGCGGCGGCAGTATCCCAACGGCCCGCTCGGCTGTGACGTGCTGGGCTTCCGGCGCCGCGACGGGGTAGCCGGGGGCGGGCTCGAACTCGCCCTGGATGGCCACCTCTCGGCCAAGGACGGACGCCGGGTCATGCTCGCCGATGCGCGTCGGCGACCGATCTGGTCGGTGCCGGAGAAGTGCTCGCTCCCCCGCGACGGGCGGAACGTGTACCTGTGCGTCGATGCGGTGATCCAGGGCTTCCTGCAGGAGGCGGTGACCTCCACGGCCGCCGAGTTCGGCGCCGAGTGGGCGACCGGTATCGTCATGGACCCACACACCGGGGAGATCCTGGCGATGTGTTCGGCCCCGACGTTCAATCCCAACCGCTACAACACCGCCGACCCCAACCACATGACCAATCACGTCATCGTCTCGCCCTATGAGCCGGGCAGCGTGTTCAAGCCCATCATCGCCGCCGCGGCCGTGCAGCTCGGGCGAGTCAGCTACGACAGCGTGATCCCCATCGGGCAGTACAACGGTGTGTACCACGCCGATCGGGGCGGGCGCATCAGCGACCACGGCAAGACGTACGACGACCTGACCGTCGAGGACGGCGTGGTGCACTCCAGCAACATCCTGATGTCCAAGCTCGGGGAGATGCTGGGCAACGAACGGCTGCACCGGGTTGTTCGGGCGTTCGGCTTCGGCCAAGAGACCGACGTGCCGCTGCGGGGCGAGTGCGCGGGCATCATTCGCGACCTCCGCAAGTGGGACGGTTACTCGCTGCGGCGGGTGCCGTTCGGGCAGGAAGTCTCCACCACGTCGATGCAGTTGACGACGGCCTTCGCGGCCCTGGTCAACGGGGGCGAGCTGCTTCGGCCGCGACTGGTGAGCCGCATCACCGACCCCAACGGGCAGGTGGTGTACCGCGGGCAGCGGCAGGTGGTGCGTCGGCTGCTGTCGCCGCAGGTGTCGCGGCGGACGCGCGAGGTGCTGGGGCAGGTGGTCGAGCGGGGCACCGGCAAGCGGTGTCGCCTCTCCCGCTGGAGCAGCTTTGGCAAAACCGGCACCGCCCAGGTGTCCGGACCCGGGGGCTATCCCCCGGGGCAGTACACCGGCTCGTTCATCGGCGGGGCGCCCGTCGAGAAGCCGGCCGTGATATGTCTGATTTCGGTTTACCGCCCCGACCCGTCCAGAGGCTACTACGGCGGGACGGTGGCGGCGCCCTACGTGCGGGACGTGCTGGAGCGGACGCTGCAGTACCTGCAGGTGCCCTCCGACCGCACGGAGGAAATGGCCCTTCGGCCCTGACGCCGAAGCGTTGAAAACCGAAGAGATGCGGTCATAATCGAAACCCAGCGTTGGTCCGGGTGCTCGCCCGCTGCGGATGCGGGCGGGCCCCGGACGGCGAATACCGTCGTCGAGCCGCCAGCGCCCAGCGGCAGCGCTGCAAGCCGCCGGACGGATCGACGTATTCATACAACAGCCGCCCCGCGCCGGCGGCGGCAAGCGTGCCGACATGCAATTCTCCCACCTCATCGAGAAATCGGGACTGACCATCCTGGAGCGGAAGGGCGATGCGGAGGTAACCCGCGTGACCGCCGACTCCCGCCAGTGCGGTCCCGGCACATGCTTCGTGGCGGTTCGCGGAACCAACGTCGACGGGCATCAGTTCCTCGCCGACGTCGCGGCCTGTGGCGCCTCGGCCGTGGTGTGCGAGCGCCCCGGCGACCTGCCGGCCGATTTTCCGCACGCGCTGGTCAAGAACTCTCGCCGTGCGGCCGGTCCGCTTGCCCAGGCGATGCTGGACTGGCCGGTGCGGAAGCTCAAGGCGGTGGGCATCACCGGCACCAACGGCAAAACGACCGTTGCCCACATGATCGGGTCCATCCTTCGTGACGCCGGCGCCAGCCCGGCGCTGCTGGGGACCATTCGCTACGACACCGGCGCCCGCAACGTCGACGCGGCCACCACCACTCCCGGCGCCGTCCAACTTGCCGAGATGTGCGCCGAAATGGTCTCCGCCGGGCGGACCCACCTGGTGATGGAGGTCTCCTCTCACGCGCTGCACCAGTGGCGCGTGGCGGGGGTCAACTTCGCCGTCGGCGTCTTCACCAACATCACCGGCGACCATCTGGACTACCATCGCACCATGAAGCGCTATCTCGCCGCCAAGCGGAGGCTCTTCAAGCAGCTTTCGCCGGATGCCTGGGCGGTGATCAACCGCGACGACCCGGCCTCGGGCGAAATGACCGATGCCACGCCCGCCCGGGTGATCATGTACGGGCTCAATCCGCTGGCCGACCTGCGGGCGCGCATCGGCGCCGTCGACGCAACCGGTACGCGCTTCGATCTCGTCTATGACGGGCAGGAAGTCTCCGCTTCCATGAGCCAGATCGGGCGGCATAACGTCTATAATGCACTCGCCGCGTCAGGGGCGTGCCTGGCGCTGGGGCTGGAGCCCGAGCAGGTCGCCCGATCGCTGGGTCGCATCCGGGAGGTGCCCGGACGGCTGCAGCGGGTCCAGGCCGAGGCGGGGTTCTCGGTCTTCGTCGATTACGCTCACACCGACGACGCGCTGGCGAATGTGCTGCAGTCACTGCGTCCGATCGTGAGCGGACGGCTGATGCTGGTTTTCGGATGCGGCGGCGACCGCGACCGCAGCAAACGCCCCCGCATGGCCGGGGTGGCCGAACAATTGGCCGATCGTATCTACGTTACCAGCGACAACCCGAGGTCGGAGTCGCCCGAGGCGATCATCGCCGAGATTCTCGCCGGGTTCAGCGCCCTGGGCGCCGAGAAGACGACCGTCGAGCCCGACCGGCGACAGGCCATTGCCATGGCGGTCGGCGAAGCCCGACGCGGCGACCTGGTGCTGATCGCCGGAAAAGGACACGAAACCTATCAGATCATCGGGCCCACCCGCTCCGACTTCGACGACGCGAAGGTGGCGGCCGAGGAAATCCACAAACTCCAGAGGCAAGCATGAAGGCCCTGACAGCCGAGGAAATCCGCAAGGTGGTGCGGGGGTGGCGACTCAGCGAGGGGGCCGACCTCGGCGTCCGCGGAGTCACCATCGACACCCGGACGGCCGCGAAGGGCGACATGTTCGTCGCCATCGAGGGCGGGAACTTCGACGGACACGACTTTCTCACCCAGGCGGCCGACGCCGAGTGTATCGGCGCGGTGGTCCGCCAAGATCGACCCCCGTCTGCGGAGTTGGCGAAACGGTTCCCCGCCGGAATCATCGGCGTGATGGACACCGTCCGTGCGCTGGGTGACCTGGGGGCCCACAACCGCCAGGTCATCGGGGCCGATGTGGTGGCGGTGACCGGCTCCAACGGCAAGACGACCGTCAAGGCGATGATCCATCACATCCTCCAGAAGCGGCTTCGGGGCCGATGCAGCCCCCGCAGCTTCAACAACCACGTCGGCGTTCCGCTTACGCTGCTGGGCGCCAACCCCGGCGACGATTACATCATCTGCGAGGTGGGCTCCAACGCCCCCGGCGAGGTCGCCACCCTGGGCAACCTCTGCCAGCCCGACGTGGCCGTCGTGACCTGCGTTGCCCGCAGCCATCTGCAGGGCTTCGAGAATATCCAGCGGATCGCGGCCGAGAAGGCCTCGCTTCTGGGCGCACTGAAGCCCGGCGGTATGGGCGTGGTATTGGCCGACCACGAACTGCTGCGCAAATCGCTGCGCGCTTACGACCGGCGGATGGTCTGGTTCGGCGAGTCGTCCGAGGCGGTCTTGAGGCTGACCGGGTACGAGCCCCGCGGGCCCCACCAGCGGTTCCAGTTCAACGGGCGCCTGTGGGTGGACCTGCCCCTGGCGGGCAAGCACAATGCGATGAACGCCCTGGCGGCAATCGCCGTCGCTCAGCGGTTCGGTTTCGAGCAGGACGCGGCGGCGGAGGCGCTGGCCGACTTCAGCCCCGTGGACATGCGGCTGCAGTGGTCGACCGCCGGCGGCAGGACGATCATCAACGACACCTACAACGCCAACCCCGCCAGCATGGTCGCGGCGGCAAATGTACTCGCCGACTGCGACGGGCGGCGCGTGTTGATCGCCGGGGACATGCTCGAACTGGGTGAGGGCACCGAATCGCTGCACCGGGAAACCGGCGAAGCCGTCACCGCGGCCGGGGTGCACCTGGTGATCGGGGTGGGGGAGTTGGGTTCGATCCTGGCGGCCGGTGCCCGCGACGCCGGAGCGGCGGTGGAGTGTTTCGCAACTGTCGAGGACGCCCTGGAGGGGGTGGAAGCCTTGCTGGGCGACCGCGACACCGTGCTGGTGAAGGGCTCGCGCGGCATGCGGATGGAACGAATCGTGGAGAAGCTGGCTGCGGGCGGATCGGACGCCGCCCCGAAGAAGGAAACCGACGCGTGATCTACTGGCTGCTGGAAGGCAAGGGACTGATCCTCCGCATCACCGGGGCGGCGATTCTCAGCTTCGCCGTGGTGATCGTGCTGGGACCGCGGCTGATCCGCTTCCTGCTGAAGCAGAAGTTGGGCGATCGGCCGGAGTTCGACCACGCCGACCTCAACGAGCTGACCCGTCACAAGTCCAACACCCCCACGATGGGCGGGGCGCTGATCGTGGTGGCGATCTTCGTTTCGGTGCTGCTGTTTGCCGACGTGCACAACATGTACATCCGCATGGGGCTCCTGGCGGCCGTCTGGCTGGGGATCCTCGGCGGGGTGGACGACTGGATCAAGCTGCGATACTCGGCCGGCAAGGGCTCGCGCGACGGGCTGCACATGTGGGAGAAGCTGCTGTTCCAGATGGGCCTGGCGCTGCTGCTGAGCCTGTTCATGTACCACTACGGCAGCCGATCGTTCATCATCGAAAAGGGGCGGACCATCAACCCCGCCCACGGGTTCTACCTGCCGTTCCTGCCCGACCCCATCGCCCTGAGCCGCGTGATCTACGTGATCATCGCGATCCTGGTGCTGACCGGTTCGTCCAACGCGGTAAACCTGACCGACGGCATGGACGGCCTGGCGTCCGGCTGCCTGGTGATTGTTTCGGGCACGTTCCTGCTGCTGTCGTGGGTCGTGGGCGTGCGGCAGTGGGCGCTGTTCTTCCACATGCCCTTCGTGGCGGGCTCGGCGGAGATGACGATCATCTGCGCGTCGATGCTGGGAGCTTGCCTGGGCTTCCTGTGGTACAACGCCCCGCCGGCACAGGTATTCATGGGCGACACCGGTTCGCTCCCGCTGGGCGGGCTGCTGGGGTTCATCGCGGTGGTCATGCGGCAGGAAGTGCTGCTGCTGGTGGCGGGGGGCATCTTCGTCGCCGAGGCCGTCAGCGTGATGCTGCAGGTGGGCTACTACAAGATGACCAAGGGCCCGGGCGGAATCCAGGGCAAGAGGATCTTCCGCTGCGCGCCGCTGCATCATCACTTCCACCTCGGTGGCTGGGCCGAGTCGAAAGTGGTGGTGCGGTTCTGGCTGGTGACGATTATCCTCTGTGCGCTGTCGCTGGCGACGCTGAAGCTGAGATGACGTTGTGAGCAACGAGCAATGAGCGATAAGCATCCGCCACGAACGGCAGGCTTCGGGTGTCCGGCTTTTGGGCTTTGAGGTCTGCCTTCCGGCATGTAGTGTGACGGTCAGAGAGATTGTGACAGCCGCCCGGAGATCGGCGGCCTCTTCGCGGGAAACAGGACATGGCACGGAAGCCGAGACAACCTGCCGCACTGCCGCTTGGGGAGAATCCCACCGGCCAGGCGTTGATCCTCACCACCCTCGCCCTGACGGCAATGGGTGTGGTGATGGTACACAGCGCGCTGGGCTCGGTCGCCCGGATGCCGGCGGCGTGGTACCAACGGGTGGACATTCGCCACACGCTGTTCGCCGCGGCCGGGGTGGTGGTGATTCTGCTGGCGTGGCGGATCGACTATCGTCTGCTGCAGAAGGGTCGGCGCCTGCCGGTGCTGGCGACGGGGCTGCTGGCGGTTTCCGTCATCGCCTGTGCGCTGGTGTACGTGCCGGGCATCGGCTACGAGAAGAACGGCGCCCTGCGGTGGATCCGCATGGGCCCGGTCGGTTTTCAGCCGTCGGAACTGCTGAAGGTGTCGCTGGTGATCTACCTGGGGGCGTCGCTGACCCGCGAGAACACCGACACCCGTTCGCTTCTGCGGACGTTCCTGCCCGCCCTGGGACTGGTCGGAGCCGGCGTGGGGCTGGTTATCATGGAAGACTTCGGCACGGGGCTCATCATCGCCATCGTGGCCGGTCTGACCATGTGGCTGGCAGGGGTGCCGCTGCTCTACCTGGTGTCGCTCATTCCCCCGGCGGTGGGGGCGTTCTGGCTGCTGGTGGTGAAGAATCCCAACCGCTGGGGCCGTATCGTCGCGATGATAGACCCGTGGGCCACCGACAACCGCTCGTCCTACCAGGCGGGGCAGTCGCTGATCGCGCTGCTCAAGGGCGGCTGGTGGGGTTGCGGACTGGGCCAGGGCACCCGCAAGCTGGGCTTCCTGCCCGAGGACAGCACCGACTTCATCTTCGCGGTCTTCTGCGAGGAGTGGGGCTTCATCGGGGCGGCGCTGCTGATGGGCCTGCTGCTGACGTGGATCTGGTTCGCACGCCTGGCGGCCCTGCGTAGCGAGGACCGCTTCGGGCGGGTGCTGGCCGGGGCGCTGGGCAGTCTCATCGCCATGCAGGCGATCATGCACATCGCGGTGGTGCAGGTGGCGCTGCCGCCGACGGGAATCCAGTTCCCCTTCGTCTCGGCCGGCGGTACGCTGCTGCTGTTGATGAGCGGGGCGGTAGCGCTGATGGTCTCGGTTACCGCGCGGTCGCCGGCCGTCCTGGAAGACGACGAACTCGCCACCACCGCAGGCTGAAGCCCCCGGCCGACATACGCAGACGCCTGGAAGGCTGCAGGAACCCATGGAACGACTCACAGGACTCATCGCTGCACCGTTTACGCCGCTGGCAGCTTCCGGCGAGCCGGATCTCTCGGTCATTCCCGACTACGCCGGCGTGCTCAAAGCCAACGGTCTGCGGGGGGCGTTTGTGGGAGGCACCACCGGAGAGAGCCTCTCGCTGACCGTGCCGGAGCGCGAAGCCCTTGCCGAAGCCTGGGCCGCCCAGGCCGACGAGAATTTCGCCGTCCTGGTGCACGTGGGTGGGCCGTCGCTGCCGGACTGCCGCCGTCTTGCCGACCACGCCCGTCGGCTGGGCATAACGGGCTTCGCCGCGATGGGGCCGAACTTCTTCACCCCCCGGCGGGTCGAACACCTGGTGGACTACTGCCGCGAGATTGCCGACGCCGGCGGCCAGACACCCTTCTACTACTACCACATTCCTTCCAGAACGGGCGTCTACCTGCCGCTGGTGGAGTTCCTGCGGGCCGGCGCCGAGTGCATTCCGACGCTGGCGGGTGCGAAGTTCACGCACGAGGACCTGATGGACTTCATCCGCTGCACGCAGGTGGGCAACGGCCGATTTGACCTGCTGTTCGGACGCGACGAGTTTCTGCTGGCCGGGCTCGCCCTGGGTTCGACCGGGGCGGTGGGCACCACCTACAATCTCGCTCCCGCCCTCTACCAGCGGGTGTTCGAGGCGTTCGCGACCGGCGACTTCCTGTCTGCCCGCGCCGCCCAGGCCCAGGCCGCGGAGATGATGGCCGTCTACCAGAAGCACGGCGGACTGCGGGCGGGCAAGGAGATCATGAAGATGCTGGGCGTGGCGGTGGGACCGCCGCGGAAGCCCGTGGACGCCATGTCGGCCGAGGAGGTCGAGACGCTGCGGGCCGACCTGCAGCGGATCGGCTTCTTCGAGTACGCGCTGAAAGGCGCGTCTGATGCATGACGCCATTTACATCTTCGCCGGTGGCGGCACCGGCGGACACCTCTACCCCGGGCTGGCGGTGGCCGACGAACTTCGGCGCCTCCACCAGGGCACCCGGGTGGTCTTCGCCTGCTCCAATCGCGACATCGACCGCCGCATTCTCCAGCCCACCGAATATGCCATCGTGCCCCAGCCGGTGGTTCCGCTGCCCCGCGGCCCGCGCGGCTGGTGGAGGTTCCTGCGGGCGTGGCACCACTCGCGACGGCTCGCGGCCGACCTGATCCGCGACCTCCAACCGCGGGCG
>JBKHHV010000134.1:0-9866 GCA_046539005.1 Phycisphaerae bacterium | reverse complement strand
GCTGGTTGCGAAGCGGTGATGGACGCCCGCGCCCACTACGTGAAGACCTCTACCGGCTTCGGCGAGTACGGCGCCCGCGCAGAAGATGTGCGGCTCCTGCGGCAGACGGTGGGCGAGGCCGCCGGCGTGAAGGCGGCCGGGGGTATCCGGACGCTGGCCGACGCCTGGGCGATGATCGCCGCCGGCGCCACGCGCCTGGGGACCTCGGCAACCGCGGCGATACTGGACGAACTGGCCCGCCAGTAAGCCCTCCCGCCCTTGGCCTGCTCCGCGCGAAACCCGCGCCGGTGACCTAGCCGGCGCTATCGGGGGTGTCGATCTGGTCGATCCGTTGCTGGTGTCGGCCGCCGTCGAAGGGGGTGGTGAGCCACAGGTCCAGGATCTCCTCGACCTCCTCGTAAGCGAGCATCCGTTGCCCGAGCGACAGCACGTTGGCGTCGTTGTGCTCGCGCGAGAGCCTGGCCGATCGCAGGTCCCACGCGAGAGCGCAGCGGATGCCCGGCACGCGGTTGGAAACGATCGCCTCTCCGTTGCCCGAGCCGCCCAGGACGATGCCCCGCTGGTAGTCTCCGCGGGCCACTGCCTCGGCTGCGGGGCGGATGAACGCCGGGTAATCGCAGCTTTCGGCGCTGTAGGTTCCGAAGTCCCGCACCTCGTGCCCCGCGGCGGTGAGGTACTGGCGAATTCTCTCTTTGTACACGAACCCGGCGTGATCCGACGCGATGGCGATTTTCATTGCCTGCTCACTTCTCCTGCGAGGCCGACTGCTCGGCCAACTGCTTCCGCAACTCCTGTAATGCCTCGTCGGGCGAAAGCCCGGTCAGCGGGACCACCACCTCGGCAAGCTGCCGGTAGACGGCGAGGCGCTGCTCGCACAGCCGGGCGAACGAGCCGGCCGGGTCGGCGGGGTCCAGGAAAGGTGGGATCCCGCCGGCAGCGACGCGACGGTACAGCTCGTCGACGTCCACATCCAGCAGCACGGTCGTTCCCAGCTTGCGAACAATCGGCTGCGCTTCAGGGTTCATCGCCGTGCGTCCGCCCAGGGCAATGACGGCCTCGTCGTCGCAGAGGGCGAGCCGCTCGGCGAGGGTCTGCACCGCCGCCAGTTCCAGCCCGTCCCAGTACGCCTCCCCGTGCAGCGAGAAGATCTCGCGGCAACTGTAGCGAGCGCCGGTGCGGCGGCGGTAGGTTTCTTCGAGCACGTCGTCGGTATCGTAGAAGCGGCGGCCGGTAGCTTCGGCCAGGCGGCGTGCCAGCGTGCTCTTGCCACAGTGCTTCATGCCCATGAGGACGATGCTCATCGTCGCCTCCCCGCCGTGTGGCGCAAGGCGTCCCTTGTAGCGATCGACGGTCGAATTGCAAGCGGTTTTCGGCCGACTAGCGCTGCTTCTCCAGGTCGCACCCGAGCGAGAGCATCTGCTCGGGGAAATCGGAGAAGGTCTTGCGGACGCATTCGATGTTGGAGATGCAGGTGTACCCGTCGGCCACCAGGCCGGCCACCGCGAGGGTCATAACCATGCGGTGGTCACCGCGGGAGTTGAGGCTGGCGCCCTTCAGGCGGCTGTGGTGGATGACCAGCCCGTCCGGCCGTTCGGACACCTCGGCGCCCATCGTCGTCAGAGCCTTGGCCATCTCGGTGATGCGGTCGCATTCCTTCTGGCGGCAAATGGCGGCGTTGGTGAGCACGGTTTCGCCCTCGGCACAGGCTCCGATAACCGCCAGCAGCATGAACTGGTCGATGAAGTCGTTGCAGTCGATTTCGCAGCCGGTCAACTCGCTGCTGCGGGCGACGATGGTGCCGTCCTCCTCGATCTGGATGTCGCCGCCCATGTTGCGGAGGATCTCCAGCACCTGCTTGTCGCCCTGGGGGTCCTGCAGGTCCATGCCGGGGATGCGCACCTCGCTGTCGGGCGTAAGCAACGCCGCGGCGATCGGATACAGGGCGGCCGACCAGTCCAGAGGAATGGTTTCCTCGAAGCCCTGCCAGCGCCCGCGGCCTCGCATGCGGTACTTCTCGAAGCCTTCATGGCTGAAATCGACGCCGCACTTCTCCAGCCAGTGGAGAGTTACGCCGACCCAAGGCTTCTCGCCGGGGTTGTGGACGATCAGTTCGGTGGGGGCGTCGGCCAGTGCCGAGGCGATCAGCAGCGCCGAAACCGGCTGAGAGTCCATGCCGTCGATCTCGGTGGACCCGCCGGCGAGCCGGCCTCGGATCAGCAGAGGCGCGTGCCCGTCGCCCTTGGCGCAGACCGCCCAGGCGCCCAAGCGGTTCATGGCGTCCATCAACGGCTGACAGGGACGGATGAAACGCAGCGAGTGATCGCCGGTGAGGACGGTGTACCCGTCGACGGTCCCGGCCAGTGCCGCGAAAAACCGCAGCGTGATTCCGCTGTTGCCGCAGTTGACGACGTCCTCGGGCACCTGGAGTTGCCCGGCGGTGCCGGCGATTTCCCAGGTGTGCTCGGCGCGGGGGGTAATCTCGGAGCCGAACATCTCCAGGGCCTCGGTGGCGAGCATCCAGTCGTGCGAGACGGCCGGTCGATGGATGCGGCTGGGCCCCTCGGCCAGCGACGCCATGATCAGGGCGCGGAAGGAATGACTCTTGTTGGGAGGAATATGCACACTGCCATGGAGGGCAGAAGACTTGCGTACGACCAGGTTCATAGGACACCTCTGGAAAAACCAGTCAAGGGTTGTGCCTCAATGGTATTGCCCAGCGGCCGCGGTTGCAAGCACCGCCTTTGTCGGCCTAAGCCCTTGCGAAATCTACCGATAAGCCAGCGGGTCCGGAGGGGAAATGCGGCGGGCTCGCCGGCGGGCAAGCCCTCCTGCCCGTCGCGAGCCCATCGCCGCTGCCCCCAACCGGTTCGACTGGTCGCCGGGCTCCCCGAGTGGGGGGCTCTCCGGCGGTTCCGGCGTCCACGTGTTGCAGATGGCGTAGCTGGCAGCGAAACCGGATTTCTCACCCGGCCCGACGTTGCTGCCGGCCCGGATGGCGCCTGTCGGTATTCTCGGTTGTCCGCTACTTCTTGCTGTCGGTGTCTTCGGCGTCCTCGGTCTCGGCGGCGGCGTTCGATTCACCCTGCCCGGCGTCCTCGACCAGGTGCGGGGCGAGTTTCTTGAGTACTTCGTGGCGGATCTCGTCCACCAGCTCGGGGTTCTCGATGAGGAACTGCTTGGCGTTTTCGCGCCCCTGCCCCAGGCGGACGTCCCCGTAGCTGAACCACGCTCCGGACTTCTGGACGATTTCCTGGTCGGACGCCAGGTCGATCAGGTCGCCTTCGGCGCTGATGCCGCTGTCGAACATGATGTCGAACTCGGCCTTCCTGAACGGCGGGGCGACCTTGTTCTTCACCACCCGGACGCGGACGTGGTTGCCCACGGCGTTGTCGCCTTCCTTGATGGTGCCCACGCGGCGGACGTCGATGCGGACGGAGCTGTAGAACTTCAGGGCGTTTCCGCCGGGGGTGGTCTCGGGGTTGCCGAACATCACGCCGATCTTCATGCGGATCTGGTTGATGAAGATTACCGACGTGCGGGACTTGGAGATCGCCCCCACCAGCTTCCGCATCGCCTGGCTCATCAGGCGAGCCTGGAGGCCGACGTGAGTGTCACCCATCTCGCCCTCGATCTCGGCCCGGGGGATGAGTGCAGCCACCGAGTCGACCACGACGATGTCGACGGCATTGGAACGGACAAGCATCTCGCAGATTTCCAGCGCCTGCTCGCCGGTGTCCGGCTGGGAGACCAGCAACTGCTCGAGGTTCACCCCCAGGCGCCGCGCCCAGGTGGGGTCCAGGGCGTGCTCGGCATCGATGAACGCCGCCACGCCGCCCTCCTTCTGGGTGCTGGCGATCACGTGCAGGGCGAGGGTCGTCTTGCCCGAGCCCTCCGGCCCGAACAACTCGCAGATACGACCGGCAGGAATCCCCTGCCCGCCGAGTGCCAGGTCCAGGCTGAGCGCGCCGGTGGAGTGCCCCTTCACCGCGACCACCTGGTCCGGCGCCAGGGACATGATGCTCCCGGTGCCGAAGTTCTTCTCGATCTGCTTGAGCGCGGCGTCCAGCGCCTTGGTCCGTCGCTCGTCCATGTTGTCGGCTGCGGGAATCTTTACGCTCTGCTTGCCGCCCGATTTGCTCTTGGATGCCTTAGCCATTCGTCTCTCCTTCGCTCGCCGGCGGTGCGTTTCCCCGCGCGGCCGAGGGTCGATCCATCCCCCCGCCGGACGCTTCCGGCGAGGCGAAAATGAATGTATGGTACTTGTTTGGGTATGGCAAGCGAAAAACCGAAAATGTTTCAAGCGTTTCACTCGCCTTGGGTTGCGTCCGGCTCTCCCAGCGGCGCCCTTGCCAGCGGGGCATAGACCGGGCCCTTCGGCGTCAGTTCGCTGCTGTAGACCACCAATTCCCGGGCGGTCGTCTTGCCGAACTCGTGCTGCTGCCAGGGCAGAGCCGCTTCGCGAACGGCGCCCGCGTTGCGCGTGAACCGAACCCGCGCGACGGTCACGTGGGGTCGAAACGCCCTCGTCTCCGGCGGGAAGCCCAGCGGCTCCAGCGCGCCCTGCAGGTCGTCCACGAGTGGAGCCAGCCGCGGTTCGGTTTCCTCCACGCCCGTCCAGAACATCCGGAGGCGTCGCCCTGCCGGCGGGACGGGCACGATTCCCCGCACGGTCATCTCGATCGGGCGGGCCCGGGCGGCGACGTCCCGGGTGGTGCGGCAGACATCGGCAAGGACGTCGTCGTCCACGTTGCCCAGGAACGCCAGCGTCAGGTGCATATTCCGCGCGGGCGTCCAGCGAATCTTGCTGCCCGGCGGCTGCCCGATCCGGCGGCCGGCCTGGTCCAGCGCGTCGCAGACGTCGGGGGACAGATCAATCGCCACGAATGTGCGTGTCGCCATGGGGATCCATCATACCACGCCGCGACGGACTGACAAGGCGTGCGGGGGTAAATCGGCTTGGCGCAGGGGGTGCGGAATTGCGACAATGCCGGCATGAACGACACAACGCTTTCGCCCGAGGGCACCGAAGTCGGCCAGACCGGCCTGACCGTGCCGGCCGTCCCTGTCTCCCCTGCCGCCAAGGCGGGGCAGGTCCAGTTTCGCTGCACCGGCTGCGGGCGGAGCATCACCACTTCCGAGCGCTGGATCGGCCGGGCCGAGACCTGCCCCTACTGCCAGACGCGCAACGTACTGGGCGGGCCGACCGGGCAGGGCGCCGCATCCGACGCCCGGAGCGTGGGGCGTTCGGTCCAGGCCTCCCCGTCGCGCACGGCCGCCAACGCGCTGCTGTGCGGGTTGCTGGCACTGGTGCTGGGGTTCGCCGGGCTGTTCGGGCGGATGCTTTTCGGGGAGGTCGCCTCGGTGGCGGCCATCGGGCTGGGGCTGTTCGCCGCGGTGCTGGGCATTCGGGCGCGGGGCGAGTTGAGCGGCCGATCGGCCGACTTCCCCGCCCGCAGCGTCGACCGCGAGCGCGTGATCATCCGCAGCGGGTTCGGGGGGTTCTTCGGGCTGGTGGGAGCCGCGATGGCGATTCTGGGTCTGGTGCTGGCTGTGGCGTCCATGCACTTGGGGTAAACGGCCGGCCGAAGGCACCCTCAACCGCGATTTATATCTCTTCTGGTCAAAACCTTCCGTAAAAGCGTCCGAACGGCTACTATATGGAGTAATGATCCCGTAGCGAACGGTGCCCGCGGATGCGACTGAGGGACATGCCAATCCGGTACAAGTTCGTAGCCTTGTACTCGCTGCTGTTTGCGCTGGCGTTTACCGTCAGCAGCATCGTGGTGTATTGGCAGGTGCGGCGGATCGCCACTCAGAGCATCCGGAACGAGTTGCGGGTCTCATCGCGGGCGGTGCTGGGCATGGTCCGGGCGGCTGCGGACATCTCCATCCGCACGCGTCTTCGGGCCGTCGCCGAGAGCAACCGCCAGCTCGTTCAGCATTACTACCAGCAGTTCATGCTGGGTCATATCTCCGAGGAGGAAGCCAAGCGGCTCTCGAAAAACCTCCTGCTCGCCCAGCAGGTCGGCAAGACGGGCTACATCTACGCCATCGACAGCAGCGGGACGATAGTCTTCCATCCGCGAAAGAGCCTCGTAGAACAGGAGTTTTCCCGGTTCGCTTTCATCCGCAAGCAGATGCGACTCAAGCACGGGTACCTGGAATACGAGTGGAAGAACCCCGACGAGGAGATGCTGCACCCCAAGGCGCTGTACATGGTCTACTTCGAGCCGTGGGACTGGATCATCTCCGCCACGTCCTACCGCGAGGAGTTCCGCGAACTGGTGAGGGTGGACGATTTCCGGGATACCGTCGAATCGATGCGGTTCGGCGAGTCCGGGTATACCTTCGTCATCGACAGCCGTGGCAATGCGGTCATCCATCCGAGTCTTCGGGGCAACTTCTACAACGAGCAGGACGCCGACGGGAAGTACTTCGTCCAGGAGATGACGCGGAAAAAGAGGGGCATCACCACCTACCGCTGGCAGGACCCTGACGACGATCGGCCGCGACGGAAACTGGCGGTGTACCGCTACGTTCCGGAACTGGACTGGATCGTCGTTTCCTCCGGCTACCAGAGCGAGTTCTACGCCCCGCTGGAATCGCTGCGGAACATCTACCTGGCCGTGTTCCTGGTCACGCTGGTGGCGGTGCTGCTGCTGAGCTGGAAGTTGGCGGCCTCGGTAACACGGCCGGTGGACCAACTGATCCGCAGATTCCAGGCCGGTGCCGACGGCGACCTGGGGGTCCGCGCCGAGCAGGACCGCGGCGACGAGATCGGCCAACTCGCAGAGCACTTCAATACGTTCATGCGTCGACTGAAGGCCTCCCGCGACAGCCTGCGCGAGGAAATCGCCGAGCGCAAACGGGCCGAGGAGCAGCGGATCGAACTGGAGTCGCAGTTGCGCCACTCCACGAAGATGGAAGCCATCGGGCAACTGGCCGGAGGGATCGCCCACGACTTCAACAACATCCTTACCGCCATCCGCGGCAATGCCCAGCTTATCTCCATGAGCGCCGAGGGCGACTCGGACATAACCGCAATGGCCGAGCAGATCTCCACCGCCTCCACCCGGGCGGCCGACCTGACCTCGCAACTGCTGGCGTTCGCGCGCAAACGCAAGCTGCAGGTGTCGCTGGTGAACATGCACCAGTGCATCGAGGAAGTGGTGAAACTGCTGCGGCACAGCATCGACAAGCGGATCGCCCTGCGGACCGACCTGCAGGCCGACCGACCCACGGTGCACGGTGATTCGGCCCAGTTGCAGAACGCCCTGCTGAACTTCGCGCTCAACGCCCGCGACGCCATGCCCGAGGGCGGCACGCTGACCTTCACCACCCGCAACACCCGTATGAACTCCAGCGAGTCGAAGGTATGGCAGGCCCGAGAATGCGAGGGCGAGTACGTGGAGATCGCCGTCTCCGACACCGGCTGCGGCATGTCCGAGGAAGTCCGCGAAAGGATCTTCGAGCCGTTCTTCACCACCAAGGAGGTCGGCAAAGGCACCGGCCTGGGACTGGCGGGCGTATACGGATGCGTGAAGAGCCACAACGGCATGATCCGTGTGGAATCGGCCGTCGGGGAGGGCTCGACCTTCATCATCGCCCTGCCGGTGTCCACCGAGAAGCCCGCCCAGAAGCCGGCGCCCACCAAGGCCTACCTGCAGCCCGGCACCGGCCGCGTGATGCTGGTGGATGACGAGGAGATCGTCCGCAACTTCGCCAAGCGCGTGCTGGAGTCGCAGGGCTACGACGTCATCCCGCTCTCGGACGGCACCGAGGCCGTCGAGTACTTCCGCCAGAAGCATCTGACCGTGGACCTGGTGATCCTCGACATGGTCATGCCACGGATGGACGGACCCACCACGCTCAAGAAACTCCGGCAGATCGACCCGGCGGTGCGGGTGCTGCTGGCGTCGGGCTTCAGCAAAGACGAGGTCGCCTCCGGGCTGCTTCGCGAAGGCGCCAACGGCTTCCTCGGCAAGCCCTTCAGCGTGGAGGAACTCTGCCAGGCCGTCAGCATCCACACGCCGGAGCAGGACGGGTAGGGGCTCAGAACTTCGTCATCTCCTCGAACATCGCCATGCGGGCGTCGATGTCCGCCCGCCCCGTCTGCAGGAACTTGTTGAGCGAGAAGTCCTCCAGTTCGATGCTCGCCGCGACCGTGCCGTAGGCGATCGCCCGGCGGATGGTCTCGCTGCTGACGCTGTCCTGGGCGGCGATGTACCCCATCATCGCACCGGCGAAACTGTCGCCGGCGCCGGTGGGGTCCACGACGGCCGCGGTGGGATAACCCGGCAGCGGGTAGCACTTGTCGCCCATGAACAGCAGGCTCCCGTGCTCGCCCTTCTTGATCACCACGAACCGGCGCACCACGTTGGCGATAATCAGTCCCGCCTCGACCACGTTGTGCTTGCCGGTCAGCAGCAGCGCCTCGGAGTCGTTGAGCACCAGCCCGTCGATCTGCATCAACAGAGCCTTGAGCCCGTCCCGCTCCGACTTGATCCACAGGTCCATCGTGTCGGCCACCACCAGGTCCGGGGCGATCAACTGGTCCAGCATCTCCATCTGCAGGCACGGGTGGGTATTGGCCAGGAAGACGTATCGGCTGTCCTGAAAGGCCTCGGGGATCTTCGGACCCGCTTCTTCCAGCACGTTCAGCTCGACCTTGATGGTGTCGCGTATGTTGACGTCTTCGTGGTATCGGCCGTGCCAGCGGAAGGTCTTGGAGCCTTCGCGTACCTCCAGGCCACTGAGGTCGACGTTGTCGTTGTTACGGAGGGGCCCGAGAAAGCCCGTCGGGCAGTCCTCGCCCACCACGCCGACCAGGCGGACCCTGTGGAAGTAGCTGGCGGCGTATGCGAAGTAGACGCTGGACCCGCCGAGGGTGTCCCTGGCGGTGCCGGTGGGGGCCTCGACCGTGTCGATTCCGATACTTCCCGTAACCAATAGGCTCATGGAGACTCCTGTCCCTTTCTGTGCGATGAACGGCTCCCGCCCGACCTGACCATCCGCCGGGCGGGGAGCATGATTGTTACAGGAGCTTACTCGTTTGTCGAGGGGGAAGAGTGACCCCTCTCCTTGGGGAGAGGGTGGCCCGAAGGGCCGGGTGAGGGGGCCGGCAGTTCGAGGCATCGCCCCCATCGCCTGCTGCGCAGGCACTTCCCCCGAGACGGGGGAAGAGTGACTCCTCTCCCTGGGGAGAGGGTGGCCCGAAGGGCCGGGTGAGGGGGCCGGCAGGTCGAGGCATCGCCCCCGTCGCCTGCTGCGCAGGCACTTCCCCCAAAGTGGGGGAAGAGTTACTCCTCTCCCTGGGGAGAGGGTGGCCCGAAGGGCCGGGTGAGGGGTCAGCAGGTCTCTTCACCGCATCTGCCCCGGCAGGTCATCTCAATATCTGTAACCACACCAGAAACATCTCTAAGCACACGATCGTCCGTGAACCGAAGAACCTGGTATCCCTGCTCCAGAAGATCCTCTTCGCGGCGTTGGTCATACACGCCTGTACTGGCGTGAGAATGCCCGTCCAACTCGATTACCAGCTTGGCCTGCTCGCAGTAGAAGTCGACCACATAGCGGCCGATAGGCTGTTGACGCCGGAATTTCCAACCCCCACAACGCCGATCGCGCAACCGTCCCCAGAGCAGACGTTCGGGAAACGGACTTCTGCGGCGCAACGACCGGGCTCGCCCGATCATGTGTTTGGACGCTTTCGCTCTTCGCTTCCTCATCTGGCTCCCCTTCCTGTTTTGGCTCAATGCTAATATGTGAGCGGACGCTTTGCCAATACCTGTATCGCCCCCATCGCCTGCTGCGCAGGCACTTCCCCCAAAGCGGGGGAAGAGTGACTCCTCTCCCTGGGGAGAGGG
>JBKHHV010000133.1:0-9867 GCA_046539005.1 Phycisphaerae bacterium | reverse complement strand
CAACGTAGCGCCGATCGCTACGGCCCGATGGTGCATGATTCGAATGCCCATTCCATCCCCGTCGGGGTCGGTTCGGGTCTTTCTCAGTCCTTTTCCGTCGTCGGCGACGGTCAGGATGACGTCGCCGTCGCGCTGCTGAAGCTCGATATTGATGACCGACGGTTTTCCGTGGCGGACCGCGTTGGTCGCCGCTTCCTGGGCGATGCGATACAGGTTCAGTGACACTCCGTTATCGAGTTCCAGTTCTTCATTGCAGTGAACGTGGCAGGCGACCCCGGTAGCGCCCTCAATACCGCGCCCCAGTTCGGCAAGGGCGTCCGGCAGCGGTTCGTCCTCGAGGCCGACCGGGTCCAGTCCGTGGGCGATCAGCCGCACCTGTTCGACACACTCGTTGACCAGTTCGATCATCTGGTCGGCAAGCTTGCGGGTACCGGGTTGTCCGTCAGAGCATTTCGCTGTCAGCGCCTCGACGAGGTAGCCCAGTCCGGTGAGGTTCTGGCCCATTACGTCGTGGAGGTCGCGCCCGATGCTGCGGCGTTCGATCTCGCCCGCCCGGGCGACCATGCGCTGGGCTTGCTTCTGGCGGGTGATGTCGACACCGATCTCCAGCACCGTCGGCGTTCCGTCCAGGTCGGTAAACGGGTAAGCCCACACCTGGTAATGTCGCCCGCCGGGATAGGTGCACTCCCAATGGGCACTCTCGCCTTCCTCGAGGACCTCGTGGAGTACACAGTGATCGCACGGTTCCTTTCGGCCGAACTGCACTTGATAGCAGGGCCGATCGCCGGGATCGCCGAAAGCATCGAGGAACCCGTCATTCGCCAGCCGAACACGGTAGTCTGCGTCCTTGATTGCCACGAAACCCGGGATCATGTTCAGTACGGAACCCAGGCGAGTGCGCTCGTTCCGCAGTTGTTCCTCGGCCTTTTTACGTTCGGTGATCTCCCGGTTGACCTCCAGGATGTTGCCATGCTCGCCGTCTCCGTTGTGCCAGTGAACCCAGCGGCTGGCGACGACGATACGCGATCCGTCGCGGGCGGTATGGGTCAGTTCGCCCTCCCACATACCCTTGGCGAGAGTCTCCAGTTCGATCTCCTCCCGCGAGCAAGGGAAGTCGGTCTTCAACAGTTCATGAACATTCCGCCCCAGCACTTCCTGGCGGGACCATCCGTAGATGCTCTCGGCACCATGATTCCAGTACAGCAGCCGCCCGAACCCGTCCTGGACGAGCATGGCGTCGTGGGTCAGGTCCAGCAGGTGGGTCGGGTCTTCCAGGGGGACCGGATCGGACAGGCGGTTATTGCGAGGGTTCTGGCCGGGGGGTGGAGGCTCGTCCGACTCGGCGTTCGACCGCCCGGGGTCGTGATCCCGAAGCCGGCGGTTCTCGCTGCGGAGCCGGGCAATTTCCTGGCGCATCGAGACCACGGACGGATTCGATGCATCTGGTGGCGAGTTGTGACGGTTCATGGGGACCTCTTTGGTCGTCGAACCAAGGCGTACCTCCCACTTGGTTTGACTTATCGATTATAACGCAATGGGGCAAATGCATCAACTGACCGGACCGGGTATCGGGAAGCAGGCGTCAGCCCAGTCTCTTCCGCAACTGGCTGAGAGTGAGCGTGTTCAACACGTCCTTGGCGGTAAGCCAGCCTCGTCGGGCGGCGCCGATACCATAGTGCATCCAGCCGAGATCCTCGGCTTTGTGGGCGTCGGTGGAGACAGTAAACTTCACGCCGGCCTCTTTGGCTGCCTGGCAGTGAATGTCCGGCAGGTCGAGGCGATCGGGCTGGGCGTTTATCTCGAGACACACGTCGTTTTCCGCGCAGGCCTCGAACAACCGGTCCAGATTCACGGAAATCGCCGATCGCTTGCCGATCTGCCGTCCCAGCGGATGCCCCAGCACGTCCACTACGCCGGACTCCACGGCCTTGATGAGCCGGTCGGTCATCTCCTTCTCGCCCAGGTCGAAATACGAATGCACGCTGGCGACGACCCAGTCCATCTCTTCCAGCACCTTCTCCTTCAGGTCCAGTTTTCCGGACTTGAGAATGTCCACCTCGACACCGGCTAGAATCCAGAACCGGTTCATGTCGTCGTCAGCCTTGCGAATTGCATCGGCGTGCTTGCGAAGGCCGTCTTCGTCGAGCCCCCGGGTTACGCTGACCGCTTGGGAATGGTCGGTAATTGCGAGGTAGTAATAGCCGCGGTCTTTGGCGGCCTCGGCCATGCTGCGGATGGTATTCTCTCCGTCGGAGGCGGTGGTGTGGCATTGCAGGTCACCGTGGATGTCGTCCAGTTCGATCAGGTCGGGCAGGTCGTCGTCGGCAGCCAGATCCACCTCTCCACGATCTTCACGCATCTCCGGCGGCACCCACGCAAGGTTCAGGCGGTGGTAAAGGCCTTCCTCGTTTTTGCCGGCCAGGAGGTTATCGTTCTTGAACAGCCCATACTCGTTGAGCTTCCAGTCGTTGTCCTGGGCGATACGTCGCAGGCTGATATTGTGGGCCTTGGACCCGGTGAAGTACATCAGCGCCGACCCGAACGCCTTCTCCTTGAAGAAACGAAAGTCCACCCGCAACCCGCCGGTCAGCCGGACGCTGACCTTCTCCTTGCCCTTCTGGATGACGTCGTCGAGATCGTCGAACGCCACGATCGCCTCGGCGGCCTTCTTGCGGTCGGATGCGCGGACCAGGATGTCCAGATCGCCCACGGTCTCCTTGCGTCGGCGGAAGCTGCCGGCGATCTCCCATCGCTGCACGGCGTCGCAGTCATTGAGCTGGCGGGCCAGGGTCTCTGCATGCTGCTCGGCCTTCTGGTACAGCACCCGCCCGACCGTCCCGGAGAGCATCTCGATGCCTTCGAGTATCTTCTGCTCGGTCTTCTCGCCCATCCCCTCCACGTCACGGACTTTGTTTTCCTGGCAGGCCTTCTTGAGCTCGTCCAGCGACCCGACCCCCAGTTCCTCGTGCAGTGTCATCGCCTTGCGAGGTCCCAGGCCCGGTACCTTCATGATCTTCGTCAGCTCGGCAGGCACCTCCTCTCGCAGGTCTTCCAGGCGTTTGCAGGTGCCGGTTTCCAGGATGCGCGGGATCCGCTCGGCCATGCTGTCGCCGATTCCACTGATCTCCGTGAGGTCCCTGTCCTGCTCGAGGAGGTCTTCCAGCCGCTCGGACATGCCGCGAATCTTCCTCGCCGCTCCGCGATAGGAGCGAATGCGGAACTCGTTGGCGTCCTTGAGTTCCAGCAGATCGGCGATCTCGTCCAGCACGTCGGCTACCTGTGCGTTCTCCATGGTGCGTCTCCGGTTTCAGGAAAAACCTGGCGGGTTGGGAGAGGAGGGATGCTCCGTGCGGGCGGCGTCGGTCAGGGAAGAGAAACGGTTGGACCAGATCTCCCACTCGCGCCGGGCGGATCGCAGCAACGACGACCAGTCCTCCGCAAGTGTCATCTCTTGCGGTGCCTGCGTCCGGGCGAGGCGGTCGTACACTTCCTCCAGCCGATCGGTCGTCGGTTCGATGCCGTACCGCTCGGCCGTCTCTCTCGCCGCGGCCGCCATCTCCTTCCGGCTCCTGTCGTCCATCTCCAGCAGCGATACCGCCGCCGAGGCGAACTCGTCCACCCGTTCATGCAGAACCAACCTGCCGTTTTCGCCGTCGCGTGTCACCTCGCGCGAGCCGGGGGCGTCCAGTGCCACCACCGGGCAGCCGGCCGCCATGGCCTCGGTGAGCACCATGCCCTGCGTTTCGGTATGCGAGGCGAAGAGGAAGGCATCCATCGCGTGGTAGGCGTTCACGAGGTCCTCCCCCTTGCGAACGCCGGCCAGGTGGCAGTGGGCCGACAGGTCGGCCTCTTTAGAGGCCTGGCGGATCTGCGGCAGCGATTCCCCGTCGCCGACGACCACCCAGTGGGCCTCGGGCACCCGTCCCAGCACCTCTATCGCCGCGTGGGTCAGGAACTGCAGGTTCTTCTCGGGTGCCAGCCGCCCCACGTGCCCGATCACGGGCGCATCGGCGGGGATTCCCAGTTCCTTTCGCACGGCGGCGCCGTCGCCGGTGGAGAAGCGGTCCACTTCCACGCCGGTGGGCACCACGTCGATGGGGGTGGTAACGCCGCGCGACCGGAGAATTTCGGCGATGCTCTCACTGGGGGCAATGACCCCCCGGCAGAGATTCGCGAAGCCGGTGGCGAGATTGACGACGTATCGCTTCATGACCGGCAATTCGACCGGCACGTAGTGGGTGTAGTGTTCGTACATCGTGTGGTGCGTGAACGCCATGGGGATGTTCCGCGACGCCGAAATCCGCAGCGCAGTACAACCCAGCAGAAAAGGGTGGTGGGCATGGATCACGTCCGGGTCGAAACGCTCGACGTCCTCGGCGAGGTCAAAGTTCACCGGCAGGGCAACGGCGAAGTTGCCGCCCGCCAGGTGGGGAACGGCCGGTACACGGAAAACGTCCTCTTCGTGGGCGGGCTCGTTGGGATAGGTGGGGGCGATCACCAGTACCCGGTGCCCGCGTCGTCGGCAGGCGTCGGTGAACTGCTTGACCGACCGCGCCACCCCGCCCACGTGCGGCAGGTACGTGTTGGTGAACATGGCGATCTTCATTGTCGCCCCTTGTCCGCTGCCAGACCGACGGTGGCCCCGCCGGCGTCCGGCGCGCACGGCCGGGGCTCACAGCCGGGAAGCGCCACCAGTACCTCCGTGGGCGTGCGGCGCCAGTCGGCGTTCCAGTGCACCGACGTGCCTTCGTCGGTGGTGCTTACTTCGACGGTTACGTCGCCGAATCGCGTGGGGGAAGGGCCCAGCGCACAGCGATCGCCCGGTCGTCGCCAGTGGGCGGAAATACCCGCCCCCAGCACCAGCGTGTCACCTTCCTCGTAGAGGAACATGTTGCGGATCATCATGACCCAGTCGGCGGCAGCCCAGCCGTGTTGCCCGTCGCCCATGCATCCTCCGCCGGTGCGGGGGTGGATGGCCTCGGGCCATTGCCCGGTGGGAGAGGCAAGGTCGGCAATCGCCTGCACGAGCGGCCAGTATCGCCGGTCGCCGGCCCGCATGAGTACCTGCGCCAGGTGCAGGGTCAGGTAGGCGTTGTTGCCGGAATGGATCATGTCCTGGAAGAAGGCGTTGTGTACGCGGCAGTTGGCGTGGAGGAAGTCGGCCGTTCCCAGCAGGCGGGGGTCGCGAGGCTCCAGCAGGTGCAGCGGGTAGCCCGCGCACAGCGAGCCGATGGCCCCGGCGTCCATGCGACGGTGTGGCGAGGCAGGAATCGCCTCGCAGTCGCGGATATGCCGCGACCGCTCCAGGCTGCGCTCGATGGCGGCCATCATGTCCTCGGCCTCGCGGCGGTATTCGTCGGCATGCTCGTTCTTCCCGCCCGCGCGGGCGATCCGCTCGGCCTGCCGCAGCCCGGCGACGGCCCAGAAGTCGTCCCAGTAGTAGTAGTCGTTGTTGCCCAGGTGCTCGGCACTGAAGCCGGCCGGCAGGAGTCCGTCGTGCAACTCTTCCTCGTGTCCGGTGAGGCGCTTGCGGGCGATCCACCGCGCTCCCTTGCGAAGGGGGCGGTCCCACTTGTCGCTCAGCAATCGGCCCGTCAGGTCGACGTAACGCCCCAGCAACCACAGGACCTGCCCGTTGGAGTCCCATTCACCGGCCTGGGAGTGGAAGAACCCGCTGATGTTCTGACGGTCGCGGAAGCGGGCGATTCCCGTGGCGACGCGACGCTTCATGTTGACGCACAGCATCGCGTGCAGCATGAGCACGGCATCGCGGAACCAGAACCGCTTGTAGGTGTAGGGCCCGGGAACCGGGTCGGCGGCGCTGAGCAGCAGAAGGGTGCGGATCGCGGCGTCGTAGAGGAACTGGAACTTCTCGTCGGGCGCCGAGAACCGGCACGTGGCCGACAGGGCACTTGACCAGTCGCTCGCCGGTCCGAGAGGGAGAATCGGATCCGACTGCTCATCGCAGGACAGGTCGATCGCTACCTCGGCCGACGCCTTCCCGTTGTCGCCCACGCGGTACATCGCCGCCGAGGTCGCCAGCCCCACTGGGCAATTCACCCGATGCCCCGGCTTCCGTTGTGACAGCCACGCCAGCACGTCGCCGCCGGAGTAGTCCGACACGCAGTGGCGGTCGGGCTTGCCCGAAAGCCCCACGCAACTCTCCCCGTCGACCGCCCATTCGGTGTCGTCGTGGAGTTCGATGGACTCCACGAAGCTCACGCCCTCGGGGTTGAACGGGCGCAGCGACACCACCAGCCAGCCGCCTGTTGCGCCCGAGACCTCGTATCGCACGCGGCAGGTGGGCTCGGCGGGGTCGGACACCCAGGCTTCGGCCGACAGTTGCGCCCCGCCGGGCGAGCTGCACACCGTGCGCACCCGCAGGTCGTCGGGGTCGAGAATCAACTGCTGGTCAGCGTCGCGTGCCTGGGCGGGAACGGTCAGCGTGCCGTCTTCAGACAGGTAGCAGGCGTCCACGCTCCAGCCGTCGAAAAACGGCGTCACCAAGCCGCGCGGGTCGACGATGGGCAGCGCGTCACAGCCGGGCAATCCCACGGCCGTCCAATTGCGGTGGGTGAGGTTCACGTGGGTGACACTGAACGCCCGCGGCAGGAACGACTCGTCATCGGGGTCGAACTGCCTCTGCACCCAGTACGGCCAGACCCAGTCGAGGTTCTGCTGGATGACCTTGGTGTTGATCAGCCCGCGTGCGTGGAAGGAGATCCCCGCGCGGATCAACTCCAGCGGGGCGGTGACCTCCGACGGTTGGGCGATCTTCTGGATGCGGGCCAGCAGGGCGGCCGGGTCGAGAAACCCGTGAGCCCGGGCGACACGACTGACGATTGCCTTCCACGGCAACCATTTCCACAGCATGGGACGGCCTTTCGGTTACGGTTCGACGTCGCGTTTGTTGGTTTTCGGTCGCGTGCGGAAGAACACCGCTCCCCCGATGCCTACCACCAGCGCAAAGGAGATCACCAGCATGATCTTCAGCGTGGGGGTCATGGTCGGGGCGATGTTGGTCAACACCAGCACCAGCAGGATCGCGGTGGCGACCAGGAAGGTAATCAACCAGGTGGAGGCCGCCCGTAATGGTCCGGTTCGCTTCTGCATGGGGTTCCTCAGCCTTCCTCTTCTCCCTCGACCTCGTCGATCGGGGCTTCCGTAAACAGGTAAAGTCTTGAGTTGCTCCTCCAATCCCGGGAAGCACCGGCGGAGCCACTCGATCAGCATCGCCGAGTGCTCCATCTCCTCGTCGCGGTTGTGCTCCATGACCCGGGGGAGGCTATCCTGGTCGGTCACGGCCGCCCGCTGGTGGTACCACATCATCGCCTCCAGTTCCTTCGATGAGACTGGTGACGGCGCGGTGCTGTTCGATCACCTCGGCGGGCAGTTATTCCCGGGGTTCGTGAAACTCAAGAGGCATCCGTTGATTCTCTTCTGGAGTGTCTCGAATATCGGTCAGGTCTTCCAGTACTCCGGTCGGCCGTAGTAGTCGTAGAGGCGCGCTTCGTACTCGCGGTTGACCGGCTGGGTGTGGTCGAATTCGGGGCTGTTGCGGATGGTCTCGGCGTCGAGATCCACGTGGACAAGTCCTTGGGCCCAGTCGACGCTGTCTACCCACGCCGGCGAGACCAGCACCTTTCGGCCGGGCAGCCAGTTGCGGGTGTCCACCACGAGGTAGCGGATCGCCCACTCGTCGGTCTGGACGATGAAGTCCTCCACGTGTCCCACGCGGTCGTCGCGTGCGTCGATGCGGTAGCCCTCGACTTCCTTGAGGCTCCGCAGGTGCCGGTCGCCGTGGTCGAGTTCGTCGCCCTTGGACTGGTCGGCGGCGTCCTCGGACTCGGCGGGCAGGTAGGCTTCCGGCGGGGCTCCGGGCGCGCCCCAGTAGGGCGTCCATCCGAAGTAGGCCGCCAGGCGCACCTGCTGCTGGCGCGAGACAGGGCGGTCGGTGTCGA
Organism: Phycisphaerae bacterium; assembly: GCA_046539005.1. Lineage (GTDB taxonomy): Bacteria > Planctomycetota > Phycisphaerae > SM23-33 > SM23-33 > CAZFPT01. The sequence continues at coordinate 1,906 of JBKHHV010000133.1, read as the reverse complement.
CCGAGGGGCTGTCCTTGATCTGCTGTCGGGTATGGTCCACCGGCAGCAGGCGGGTGTTCCAGTCGGGCTCGCCGAACGCCTCCGGCGACAGCAGGACCATTCGCCCCCGCAGCCATCCGCCGGTGTCGACCACCACGTAGCGGACGATCCACGACTCGTCATCGAAGTAAAAATCCTTAACCGATCCGATCTCACCGTCGGTGGCGAGAATGTCGTATCCGAGGATATCAGTTAGACTTCTCAGCATGGCATTACCTCCTGCTACCATGCTATCGCCATGAGATGGCGTTTCCCACTTCCGGCAGAGCGGACCTGCGGCAGCCCTACCGGTCCGAAAGCCTCACCCGCACGCGGGTGCCGCCGGCAGCAGCGAGAGAGTGTCCCGGATCTGTGAAGTTGTAAAGCTTCGTGGTGGGGGCATTGAGGCGGACCGATGCCGAGGGTTGAGATGCCTCCCGGGCGGCCCATAGGCTGGTAGAAGAGCGCGCCTTTGCATTTGCCGGCCGGTGGGGGCATTTCCGCTTGCCGGGCAGGAAGGGCGGTAGTATAAAGCGCGGTCGGTCGCCTCGGTACGGATCCGCGGAGCCCGGCCGATTCAGCCGGCACGGCAGAAGTCGTGGCCTGGCAGAGGCGCATTCACCGGAGACAGCAGTATGACAGAGCATTCTTCTCTCGTGCCCAAGCAAGTCTTCTTCACCAAAGGCGTCGGCAAACACGCAACGCGGCTGCAGAGCTTCGAGCTTGCCCTGCGCAAGGCCGGCATCGAGAAATGTAACCTTGTGCGGGTTTCCAGTATCTTCCCGCCCAACTGCAAGATCATCTCCCGCCAGCGCGGGCTCAAGAAACTCGCACCCGGGCAGATCACCTTCGTGGTGCTGGCCGAATCGTCCACCAACGAGCCGTCGCGCCTGGTGGGCTCGGGCATTGGCCTGGCCAGACCCGCCGACCCCAACCAGTACGGGTACATCAGCGAGCATCACGGATTCGGCATGAAGGAACGCCGCCTGGCCGACCTCGTCGAAGACATGGCCGCTACAATGCTTGCGACAACCCTGGACATCGAGTTCGATCCCGACAAGGACTACGACGCCCGCAAGGAAATCTACAAGATGTCCGGGAAAATCGTCCACTCGCGGGCGACCGTCCAGACCGCCGAGGGCGACAAGAACGGCAACTGGACTACCGCCATCGCCGCGGCCGTGTTCCTCTGCTGAACGACGGGCCAGTTCGCATCCAAAGACCGGAAGGACCGAAAGACATGGGTCGTGTTCTGATTATCGGAGCCGGTGGCGTAAGTCGTGTGACCACGCATAAATGCGCCCAGCGGCCGGACGTGTTCGAAGAAATCTGCCTTGCCAGCCGTACTAAAGAGAAGTGCGACGCGATCGCCGCCGACCTGCCGCGGGATATCCGCACCGCCGCCGTCGACGCCGACAAGACTCCCGAAGTGGTCTCGCTGATCAAGGATTTCCAGCCCGACCTGGTGGTTCACCTGGCGCTTCCCTACCAGGACCTGACCATCATGGACGCCTGCCTGGAGACCGGCACCGATTACCTGGATACCGCGAATTACGAGCATCCCGAGGAGGCACGCTTCTGCTACCGGTGGCAGTGGGACTACCAGGACCGCTTCCGCGAGGCCGGCATCATGGCGCTGTTGGGAAGCGGGTTCGACCCGGGGGTAACGAACGTGTTCACGGCCTACGCGTGGAAACACCATTTCGACAGCATCCGCACCGTCGACATCATCGACTGCAACGCCGGCGACCACGGGTACCCGTTTGCCACCAACTTCAACCCCGAGATCAACATCCGCGAGGTCTCCGCCAAGGGACGCTACTACGAGGGCGGGCAGTGGAAGGAAACCGAGCCGCTCTCGGTCGGCCGAACGTTCGACTTTCCGGCG
>JBKHHV010000132.1:0-9911 GCA_046539005.1 Phycisphaerae bacterium | reverse complement strand
CAGGGCGGTGCTGGGCAGGGGCAACTCGCCCGGGGCGTTAGGCATGACCATGGCGAACAGCGCCACCAGGCAACACAGAATGCCCGAAATGCCCGCGACCCCGAAGCCGGGGATCACGAAGATCTCGGCCGCCAGCAGCGCAATGCCCACCACGAACAGCCCCACCTCCCACCACTGGGCGAGCCCGGTGAGGTAGCGGGCGCCGAAGAGGATCCCGAATGCGATGATTGCCACAATTGCCGGGATGCCCAGCCCGGGGGAGTTCAGTTCCATGTAGATCGCGAGGACGCCCACCATTATCAGCAGTCCGGAGACGGCCGGCGAGGTTAGAAACGCCATGACTTCCTCCAGCCCGGTGGTCTCCAGCAGTTGGATTTCTCCGGCGACGTTGTAGTGGCTCGCCAGTTCGTCCAGCCCGGCAAACGTGTGGCGGCAGAGGCCGATCTCGACGGCCTCCTGCGTGGTGAGGGTGACGATGCTGTCGGGCCCGTCGATTTTGCGGGCGAATTCCCAACCGCTTTCGGGCGGGGTGCGGGTCAGGTCGCGATCGGGATCGGGCGATCCGGGCACGTTCCGCCAGCGGTCGGCCTCGACGATGCGAAGCTGCCCGGTGTCGGGCTTGCGCAGCAGCCATATCTCCCTCGACATGGTAATCATCCCCTCGCACAACGGTTCGGGGTAACCGTTCCGCTGGGCCAGCACCCGCACCTCGGCCCGGGCGTAAGACTCGATTTTGCCGCGCTCCTCCTTGGGGATGGGCACCGGTTTGCCCCCGGAGATCATGATCGGCATCGCGTCGCCGATGGTCCCGTCCGGTGCCATGACGATCTCGGTGCACGCCAGGGAGATGATCGCCCCGGCGGAGATTGCCTCGGGGTGCACGTAGGCGACGGTGTAGACGCCGTTGAGGTCCTGGGTGATGAGGTCGATGATGTTGCTCATCGCGTCCGATCGGCCACCGGGGGTATTCATGTCGAACACGACGAACTGGGCGTTCTCGGCACGGCAGCGGATGACCTTCCGCTTGACGATGTCGTACGTCGCCGGGGTGATGGGCCCGTGGATGTTGATGCGGAAGGCCCGCTCGACCGGGTCGGGCAGGGTCGGCTTCGGGACGCTGCGCACCGGCGGCGGGAACCAGCCGATGGGCGTGACGATGGCGTTGCGGGGCGCCTCGGCGGGACGGGTTGCGGGCGCCTCGGCCAGCAGACCCGTCGTCAGGAGGCATAGAACCAGGGCGATAACCCGGACTTCTCGGCGCGGCCGTCTCATACTCGACATCCTTCTCATACGGTATCCCTCCGGGCTATTCTACGTTTCATCGGGAGGTTACACAATAGACGCCCGAAGCGGGAGGCTTCTTCGCCTTTGTCTGGATGGCAGGCAAAAACGCTGAACGGCAAGCCGAGGCCGAGCGGCCGCGCATAGGAGATGACCGTCGGCCGATGCAGCAGGGGAGCAGCGATCTACTGCCGCTTGATTGCAGGTATCGCTTGGCGTTTACCGAACTGACCGAAGGTCAGCCGCGGCGGGAGAAGACGCTTACCCCTCCCGCCGCAGTTGTCCTTTTGTGGCTCAGTACCGGTAATGTTCGGGCTTGTAGGGACCCTCGACGGGGATTCCGAGATACTCCGACTGCTCGGGCGTCATCTCGGTGAGCCTGGCTCCGAGCTTCTGGAGGTGCAGGCGGGCGACCTCTTCGTCGAGCTTCTTGCTGAGGCGGTAGACGCCCGGGTCCTTCTTCTCGCCCCACAGGTCGATCTGGGCAAGGGTCTGGTTGGTGAAGCTGTTGCTCATCACGAAACTGGGGTGCCCGGTCGCACAGCCGAGGTTCACCAGTCGGCCTTCGGCGAGCAGGTAGATGCTGTGTCCGTCGGGGAAGGTGAACATGTCGGTACCCGGCTTGATGTTGATCCGCTTGATGCCGGGGTATTCCATGAGGGCGTCGACCTGGATCTCGTTGTCGAAGTGGCCGATGTTGCAGACGATCGCCTGGTCTTTCATCTTGGACATGTGATCGATGGTGATCACGTCGCAGTTGCCGGTGGTGGTCACGAACACGTCGGCCACCTCCAGGGCGTCCTCGACGGTGCAGACCTTGTAGCCTGCCATGCAGGCCTGCAGGGCGCAGATCGGGTCGATCTCGCTGATGAGCACCTGGGCCTTCTCGTTGGCCATTGCCTCGGCGGAGCCTTTGCCCACGTCGCCGAACCCGCAGACCATCGCGGTTTTGCCGCTGAGCAGCACGTCCATCGCCCGCTTGATGCCGTCGGTCAGGGAGTGGCGGCAGCCGTAGACGTTGTCGAACTTGCTCTTGGTGACCGAGTCGTTGACGTTGATCGCCGGGACCAGCAGTTCGTTGCGTTCCTGCATCTGGTAGAGGCGGTGGACGCCGGTGGTGGTTTCCTCGGAGACGCCCTTCCACTCGCTGACGGCCCGCTCCCAGAAACCGGGCTCTTCCTTCTGCACGCGCTTCAGCAGGGCGTTCTGGATCTTGAGTTCCTTGTTGTCGGTGGGCTCATCCAGCATGACGGGGTTCTTCTCGGCGTAGTAGCCGCGGTGCATCAGCAGCGTTGCGTCGCCGCCGTCGTCCACGATGAGTTGGGGGCCCTTGCCGTCCGGCCAGGTCAGCGCCATCTTGGTGTACTCCCAGTACTCCTCCAGCGACTCGCCCTTGTAGGCGAATACCGGCGTCCCGGAAGCGGCAATCGCCGCCGCGGCGTGATCCTGCGTGGAGAAGATGTTGCAGGACGCCCAGCGGACGTCGGCACCCAACTCCACCAGCGTTTCGATCAGCACGGCCGTCTGGATCGTCATGTGCAGCGAGCCCATGATGCGGACGCCCGCCAGGGGCTTGTCCGGGCCGTACTTGTCACGGGTGGCCATCAGCCCGGGCATCTCGTGCTCGGCGATGGCGATTTCCTTTCGGCCGTAGTCGGCGAGGGAAATGTCCTTGATCTTATACTCGGTTGCTGCGTTGGTCGTCGTCATGTCTCTCTTTCCTTCTGGAAGAACGGCGAACTCCCCCCGGGCGCCCGCGGCATCCCGCGGCGCTTGGACCATTGTGGGGGAGGATCGCGGCGAATGCAAACCTCACCTGCCGGAATCGGATTCGCCCGGCGCTATCTTTCCATAAAGACGGATGAATTGTATGCCCCCGCCCGCGAGGAAATCGTAACGACTCGCACGGAATTCCTTCCCCCATCCCCTCGGCGGTCTGCTGTATAACCAGAACCTCAGGACTCCACGTACGAAAGGATGTACCGCCGATGAGCGAATCGGTTCGCCTGGCACTGGTGGGGTGCGGCAAATTCGCCCGCCGACACTGCACAAACGTCTGTGAGAAGAAGCTGGTTCCCTCCGTCCGCATCGAGGCGGCCGTGGACCTCGACGCCGACAAAGCCGCCGAATACGCCCGCAACTTCGGCATCCCCCGCGCCGAGGGCGACATCGACGCCGTCCTGCAGGACGACGCCATCGACGGGGTGATGATCGTCACCGAACCGGCAAGCCACGTTCCGCTGATCCTCCGGTCGCTGAAGGCCGGAAAGTTCGTCTTCAGCGAGAAGCCGCTGTCTGCCTCGCCCGAGCAACGCAGGCTGCTGCAGGAGGCCCTGCCCGATTACCCCAACAGGCTGCTGGTGGGCTACTGCTACCGGTTCGCACCGGCCTACGCAAAGGCGCGCGAGCTGGTGAAACCGGCCGCCTTCTCCACCGCGCTGGTGCTGAACCACGAACAAGGCGGCGAGAACTACCTTATCCACAACGCCTGCCACGCGGTGGATGCGATCCTCTCCTGGCACGATTCACCGGTGGTCCAGGTCACCGCGCAGGGGTCGGCCGTCCGGGGGCAGGCGAACCCCGCCGAGCAGTTTGCCCTCCTGCTGCGATTCGAGAACGGGTCGCTGGCGAGCATCACCTGCGGGGGGTCGGCCAACGGGGCCCACCTGCCCAAGTGGTATTACAAGACAATCGGCCAGAACGGCGAAGTGGCGGAGGTAAGCATGCACCCGCCGGGGTGGGGCGTGTGGCGACAGGGCCAGAAGGAACCCGAAACCTGCAGCTACTACGCCGGGCACGTGCTGGAACTGGAGCACTTTGCGGAGATGATCGGCCGGGGAACCCCCCCGGCCGTCACCCCTCAAAGCGCGATGGCCGTGGACGAGGTGATCGCCGAGGCCCGCAGGCAACTGGGGCTGTGACACCGGCGAGGTCCACCGCTCCGAACAGACGACGGCGGTTTCGCCAGCGCACAGCCCCTCTTTCCGGGGATGCCCCTGCCTGCTACGGTTTGTGCTTTCGCAGGTCGAAGCAGGCCAGGCGGTTGCTGGTACGGATGAACATCCACCCGCAGGCGTAGGCGGGGGAGGTGTCCTGGGCCCAGTTTCTGCTGCCCATCTTTTTGAGGCTGAGTTCCTTGAGGTTGTCGGGGTCCACACTGGCGATCCAGAAACCCCACTGCGGGCTGCTGAGGTGCCAGTACTTGCCGTCGGCGACGATGGGCTGGTACTTCCAGTTCTTGTAGTGCCCATCCATGAGAACCTGCTTGCCGGTTTCCAACTCGACCATCGCGAAAAGCGTCGCCTTCCTGCCTCCGGGGCCCTTTGTGGGGGCCTGCAAGTCCACGATTACGTGGCCTTTGTAGAAGGTCGGACTGGAGAAACCCTTCACCAGAAACTGCCCGCGGTCGGTCTTGAACTGCCAGAGCAGCTTGGCGCCTTTGGGTGAAATCTTGTAGCAGCGCGGGCCGGTATTGTCGCTGCGTTTGTCGGCCTCTCGGCAGACCATGTAGTCCCCGTAGATGGCTGTGGTGTTGCCGCCCTCGACAGGCCCGATATTCCACAGTTCCTTGCCGGTTTTGGCTTCCAGGCAGACGTTCTCGTGGATGAAGTACTCCTTACCCTCGTGCTTCCAGACACGGGTGAAAGAGGCGTTGCGAATCCCGCGCACCACGCCGCCTTTGCTCCAGAGTTCTTTGCCGGTGTTGGCGTCGTAGCCCACCAGCGTGCTGCCCTCGCGGTACACCAGCACGCCATCGGCGATCACCGGTGTGGCGTTGGGGGAATGGGCGGTGGGGCGCTTGTGGCCAGCCCAGATCGTCTTGCCGGTTTCGGCGTCCAGGCAGTAGACCCACCCGGCCGCCCCAAAGGCGTACGCCTTGTCGTCGTGGACGAGCATCGTACCGTGGCCGCCGCCCTTGCCACTGCCCAGCAGCGTCTCGCCCTGACCTTCAAAGACGCGTTTCCAGATCGTCTTGCCGGTGGTGGCATCCATGCAGACGACGATGTCGTCCCCGGCCTTGTCGCTGCGATCGGTCCGGTCCGATCCCCCGGTGTCCAGGGCGCGCACCTGTTTCGGCGATATCTTCGAAACATCGGGCGTCATTCCGTTGGGCCAGGTGTAGTAGATGTACACCCGTCCATCAGCCATCACCGGCGTGGCGAAACTGGAGCGAACCCCCCGGTACGACGGCGGGGGGATGATCTCCTCGCTCTTCCAAACCGACTTCATGTCCTCGACCTTGTCGATCAGATCGTATCCGCAATCGATGGCCATGCCGTTCCCGTTGGGCCCATGGAACATCGGCCAACCGATCCGCCAGGCCTCTTTCTGGGCGTCGGTCTTCACATGGGCGGGATAGGCAATTGACTCTTCGCCTGCGACCAATCCGGCAGGCAGGACCAAGGCTGCCAGGACTACCACTGCGATGAACTGTACGGTTCCTGAAGACATACGGGACTCCTTGCGTGATTCCATGGTTGTTCGTACCGCCAAGGACGGGTTTGTCTCTCCCTCATTAAACAGGCAGGATGGGGGGGGCAAGTCGGTATTACTTTGTTGCATAGGTATCGACGTGTGCAACTCGTGCACGCTGGGCAGGCCGCTACAATGGGACATGGAAACGCCTGCACGTACAAAACGAACCGCCATCCTGTCGCTGGTGCTCTGGGTGGCGGTCTCGCTGGGGGCCGGTGCGCTGGGTTCGCTTCTGGGCGGGCCCGGACGCGACCCATGGTATCGCGAGTTGGCAAAGCCCGACCTCAACCCGCCGGGCTGGGTCTTCGGGCCGGTGTGGACAGTGCTGTACATCCTGATGGGCGTCGCCGCCTGGGGTGTCTGGAGGCGGATCGGTCGGCCTTTGGCCAAACCGGCACTGGTGCTGTTCGCCACGCAGTTGGTGCTCAACGCGATCTGGTCGGGCATCTTCTTCGGGCTGCACGAAATCGGCTGGGCGCTGGTGGACCTGGTGGCGTTGTGGGTGGTGCTGGCAGCGACCACGGTGCTGTTCGTGCGCGTGCGGACCTGGAGCGGACTGCTGCTTCTTCCGTACCTGGCTTGGGTGACCTTCGCGGGCGTGCTGAATTACAGCATCTGGATGCTGAACCGCTAGCGCCCCCTTGCAGGCCGGGCGATGCGGCTCAGGCGCTCTCGGCCGTCTGGGTGGGCAGTTCCAGTACGCTCACGCGGACGCGGTCGATCTTGCGGTCGCTGGCGGCGAGGATGGTAAACCGCGCCCCGCAGGCGTCCAGCGTTTCCCCGGCGGCCGGGATGTAGCCCAGTTCCGAGAACAGGAACCCGGCGATGGTGTCGTAGTCGTCGTCCTCGGGGATGTTCAGCCCGCAGGCGTCGTTGAGTTCGTCCACGCGCATCCGCCCGTCCACCTCGGCGGTCCGCTCGTCCACGCGGGTCATCAGTTCCGGCTCGGCCACGTCGTACTCGTCGGAGATATCGCCGACGATCTCCTCCAGCACGTCCTCGATGGTCACGATCCCCGCGGTCCCGCCGTATTCATCCAGCACCACGGCGATGTGGAACTTGCGGGTCTTGAACTCCCGCAGCAGGTCGTCCAGCAGCTTGGTCTCGGGCACGAAGAAGGGCTTGCGCAGCAGTTTGCGAAGCGGAATCTCGCGGCTTTCCACGAGGTTCTGCAGCATGTCCTTGGCGTAGAGAATGCCGACGATGTTGTCCAGGTCGCCCTCGTACGCCGGCACGCGCGAATGCCCGGCATCGATGATCTTGCGGATCGCGTCCGGGGCGGGGGTGTCCACCGACAGGGCGAACAGCGCCGTCCGCGGGGTCATGATCTCCCCGGCGTGGGTCTCGCCGAACTCCATGACCGACTCGATCATCTCCACCTCTTCGGCGTCCACGGCGCCTTCGGCACGGCCTTCGGTGGCGGCCTGGAGGATCTCCATTTTCGCCACGTCACCGTTTTCCTCGTCCTCGTCGCCGGTGCCGGTGAGGCGGCGGATGGGCAGGTCCAGTGCGTGCATCAGCGCCACGGCCGGCCAGAGCAGCAGGCGGGTGCCCATCAGGACCGGGAACGTCGCGGCAACGATGCGCTCCCCGGCGTAGGCGGCCCAGGCGTGGGGAATGCCCACTCCCAGCACGGCGATCACCACCGCGGCGATGACCATGCCGATCACCGTCCCCTGCCAGCCGCTTCCCCTGGGGGCATTGAGCAGACCCAGGATGGCGACCACCAGTACGAGGTTCGCCAGCGAGCGGCACAGGGAGGAGGTGAGGCGGAGTTCCTTGAGATGCTCCTGCAGCTTGTGCAATTTCCGCTGGCCCGCCATCGAAGAGAAGACCTCCTCCAACTGGGAGCGGCGGAACATCCGCAGAGCGTTACTGGTCAATGCAAAGAAACTGGACAGGGCCGTCGACAAGATTGCCGCGGCCCAGAGTATGCCTTCCACGATTGCGTCATGCTCCTTCGGGTGCGTCCCACCTTCTACCGGAGAACCCGTAACCGGTCCATGCGGGGACGCTGTACACGGACAACCGGCTTCTCCCACGGCGCGACTATTCTATCGGACAACCCTCATCGCGACTATCCATTTTATACGCCCGGAAAACCCGGCGGGTCGCCGAAAACCCTACCGACCGTCCACCCAGTCCACGATCGAGACCACCACCCTGTCGGCGAGTTGTTCGGCCGGTCCCTTGGAGGCGCGGTTCGCCAGCACGCTGAACGCCACCGCCGGCTTGCCCTCCGCGTCCAGTACGTATCCGCTGAGACAATACACCCCTGACAGCGTGCCGGTCTTGGCGCCCGCCCTTCCGGCGTAGGGCCTGCGGGTGAGCCGATCGTGCAGCGAGGTGTCCTTCTGCCCGGTCCGCGGCAGTGAATTCAGCACCGCCTTGCCGTGCCGGTGGCGGGGGATCGCCCGCAGCAGTTGCACCATTGCCGCGGCCGAGACGCGGTTGGAACGCGACATTCCGCTGCCGTCGGCGATCTCGACGGCGTTGGGGTCGACCCCGAAGCTCTTGTGCAGCACGCGCGTGGTAATTTTCGCGCTGCCCGCCCAGCTCAGGTCGCCGGCCCGCAGGAACATCGCCTCGGCGGCCATGTTCAGGCTGCGACCGTTCGCGCGGGCGAGCACGTCGGTCAGCGGGGTGGCGGTCCTGGCGATCAGGACGGCCTTCTCGGAAAACGCATCGTTGCCGCCCACCGACCGCAGAGATCCACCGACCTTCACCCCCGCCCGGGCGAGCCGGTCGGCGAAGACCCGTCCCAGCAGCATCGGGGGATGATCCACGGCCACGGGAATCGCATGACTGGACGTCTTGGCCACGCGGCCGCGCAGGGTCACCGTGCCGGCGTGGTCGTCCAGCAGGGCATACCACGCCTGGCGTTTGCCCCGGCGGGTGCGGTCGCGGATGGTGATGTACCGGCTGGCGGGCGAGACGGCCGGGGTCGGCCTGCCGTCGGAGCCTTTGGGGAAGGTAATGTCGAGGCAGTTGTTGTGGAAGTTCAGGCTGGCGACCGGGGCGCAGTACCATCGCTGGTGCTGGTCTTTCGGCCAGGTGGGGTGACGGAACCGGCTTGCCCGGCGTTTCTGCAGCAGCAGGAGGTCGCCGGCGACGCCGTCGGGCAGGGTCTTTTTCACCTTCGCCGCCCAGGCGTCCAAGTCGGCGTAGATGCTCCGCTCGGCCTGGCCGGCCAGGTGCGGGTCGCCCAGAAGCGGGTCGCCCGTGCCGGCGATCAGCAGGTCCTCGCCCACGCGATAGACGGCCGTCACGAACCGGAAGTCGCTGCCCAGGCGGGCCACGGCGGCTGCGGATGTCAGCAGTTTCTGGTTGCTGGCGGGCAGGAGCTTCTTGTCGGGGTTGTGGCTCAGCAGCAGCTTGCCGCTTCGCAGGTCGACCGCGCAGAGCCCCGCCGAATCGGCAAACCTGCCGGCATGCAGGCCGATGAGTTCGTCGGCCTTGCCCTGCAGCGGGACCGGGGCGGATGCTTCTTTCGCCTGGGCGGATAGCGGCGGCGGGGCGCATATCAGCGCAGCGACGGCCACGGCAAGCAGGGCCACTCGCCAGGGGAAAACGGTCGCGAGTCGTTGCGGTCGGGGGTGTTTCGTCATGATGGTTGTCCGTTGTTGAACCCGGTTCTATCGCGCGGGGGGGGGCTTTCCAAGCCCAAATGCCCGCCGCCGCCGGTCGACGGCGACGGATCGGACCGGATGGGGCGCAAGTTCTTGGTTTGCGGGGGTGAGGGTGGTACACTTGCCTCCGTCGCTCGCTCGGGTGGTGGGCGGCGGATCGGAACGGCCTCGCGCGGGACGCGAAGCGAAGCGGGGCGAGAACCACGGGTTGCTTTCGCGCATCGCGCGGAGGGTTGAATGTCAGTGCAGCAGACCTCAGCCACCGACCGGCTTGCCGGTCGCACACTTTGGATTCCCCGCATGACGCACATCGGGGCGCGGATGATGGCCGCGGTGTTCCGCGCCACGGGCATCGAGGCTCGCGTGACGCCGGCTTCCGACGACCGCACGCTCGACCTGGGCGGGCTCTACACCTCGGGGGAGGAATGCTACCCCGAGAAGGTCACCATGGGCGACTTCCTGCGGATCATCCACAGTGACGATTTCGACCCCTCCGCCCACGCCTTCTTTATGCCCACCGCCGAG
>JBKHHV010000131.1:0-9921 GCA_046539005.1 Phycisphaerae bacterium | reverse complement strand
TCCTTTTTCCGCAATAATTTCGCGGTCAATTCCCGCATTTCCGGAAAGATCCCCAGCAAGGTAAATACACCCATCGGAACCGATGCCTGCCGAGGTCAGGCAGTCCATTCCCTTGCCGCCAAGGTAGGTGGAAACCAGTACTTCCTGAGCCGGCATGGTCGTAACCGATCCCAGCAACAGGATAATAATCGCTGAAGCCATAAGCCTTTGCATAGTAATAGCCTCTCGTCTCCGGGGTTCGCGTCACCCGCGCCCCTGATTTCTACCGGTTTTTCGGGCAATTCCTCACTAACCATCGCATCTTGGGAGCATCTGTACCAGAAATACCCTATAATGCACTGGACAAGGATTCCTGATTGTGATATTCATTCCGCTTGTGAGGCAAACTTTAAGCTGATTCCTGGCGGTTGACCCGGCCGTCAGTTCATCGAGCATCGCCAGTCGCTTTGCGGTTCGCTGCGTCTCCCCCTGCGCAGCTGCCCGGCGGCTGGCGACTTTTTTTCAGCCCACAGGGGAATAGATGCGCAGAAGCCCACGATTTCGGCAATCGGTGGAATCTGCTGTTTCCTTACAGGACGAGCGGGCCTTATGTCCTGTTCGCGGACAGGTGAACTATTCCCGCGGAGCCGGGTATTCCGGCCGCTCGCCTTCCAGGACCCGCACCACGTCGTGGACCACGTCGCACATGCGCTGTACGGCGTCCGGGACGCGCGCGGCGATGTGCGGGGTGAGGATCGCGTTGTCCACTCCGAACATCGGATAGTTCGGTTTCGGGGGCTCAGGGTCGTGGCAGTCCACCGCGGCCGCCGACACCGCCCCGCTCTTCATTGCCTCGGCGAGGGCGGCGTAGTCCACGCATTGTCCGCGGGCACAGTTGATGAACTGGGCGCCCGGCTTGAACTTCGCCAGCGACTCGGCGTTGATGAACTTCTCGGTCCGGTCGGTCAGCGGCACGTGGATGGTCACGATGTCGCTGTGGGCGTACAAGGTGTCCTTGTCCACGGCTTGGGCGGGGTAGTCCAGCTCGATGTCGAGGATGTCGTTGTAGAGGACCTTCATGCCCAGTCCGACGGCCGCCCTGCCCACGCGGCTTCCGATTCGCCCGGCGCCCACGATGCCCAGGGTCGCTCCCGAGAGGAACCGCCCGTAGACGAACTTCCGCGACTGATGGAACTCCTCGGGCTCCATGGGTGAGTCGAAGGTGGGAAATCGCCGGTTGAGTTCGATGATCATCCGCATGGTGTAGTCGACCACGGCGAGGGTATTGGCGGCCGGCGTGTGCACGACCTCCACCCCGCGGGCCCGACAGGCGGGAATGTCGATGTTCTCCAGCGCCACGCCCGCACGCCCGACTACCTTGAGGTTCGGCGCCTTGTCCAGCAGTTCGTCGTTGACCTGGGTGTAGGTGCGCACGACCAGCCCGTCGGCCGAGCCGATGACGTTGTGGACTTCCTCGGGAGTGGTGCGGATCACCTCTCCCCGCTGGCGGAGGTAGTCGACGCTGGATTCGTTGAGCGGTTCACTGACGACGAAAGTGGGCATAGGCGAAATCCGTTCGGTCTGCTGACTGTTGGACGCGCGCGGCAGCCCGAGCGGCCGCGGTCTTCCCGCATCAGTCGCCCATCTTCTCGCCGCTCTTTCGCTGTGTCAAGCGGGCGACGAGCCGGCCGAGTACGCCGCCCGTCCCGCTCAGGCGCCGAGCGAGCTTCTGCACGTGCTCGTCGTGGGGGGTCAGGTCGATCGCCTTGGCGGCATAGCGTCTGGCCTGTCCGGTCTGCCCCTGCTGGAGGTACGCCAGCGACAGGTTGTACATCGCCAGGGCATAGTCGGGCTTGAGCTTGATGGCGCGGCGGCATTCGTCGATGCCCTCGTCGGTGCGGTCCAGCATGAAGCAGCTCACCGCCAGGTTGTGCCGGGCGCAGGGGTCGTCCGGGCAGATGCGCACCAGTCGCCGGAACACGTTGTGGGCGTGACGGGTCAGGTGGGCCTCGATGAGCAACTCGCCGACCTCGTGCAGCATGGCCGCGTCATCCCCGCACTGCTTGAGTTCGTAAACCAGGTGCTTGGCCCCCTCGTTGACCTGTTCGGCGCGGATCAGCGCCTTGGCCATGCCGGCATGGGCACCGGTGTACTGCTCGTCCTGCTCCAGCACGCGGCGGAAGCACTCCAATGCGTCGGTGTAGCGCTCCTGCTCGATGAGGCATCGTCCCAAGTGGTAGCGGGCGTCGGTGCAGTTGGCGTCCACATCCAGACCCCGCTTGAGTATCTCCGCGGCTGCGGATACTTCGTCCATCTCCAGCAGCAGTTCGCCCAGGTCGGTCAGCGTGGCGGTATCGCGTGCGTTGATCAGCAGTTCGGCCTGGTAGTGCGTGCGGGCCTGCTGCAGGTCACCGCGGCGCCAGGCGGCCTCGCCGAGACGGGCGTGGGCGTGCGGGTGGCCGGGGTCGATGCGCAGCGCCTGCTCCCAGCAGTAGACCGCGTGGTCCACCCGGTCGCGGGCGTAAAAACTGTTGCCGATGTTGTAGTAGCACAGCGGGCATTCTTCGGTGAAAAGCCGGGCGGTGTAGAACATCAGCTCGGCTTCCTCGTGCTGCCCGATCTCGGTGTAGGTGACGATCCGATTGCAGTAGCTCGCCTCGTAGGCGGGGTCGACCTTCTCGATCTTCTCGAAGCACTCCAGCGCCTCGGCGTATTCGCTCACCCGGGTAAGATTGACCCCCAGGCAGTTGAGCGACTCCACGTCCTCCGGCTGCAGTTGGAGGGCATCGCGGAACGCCTTGCAGGCACCGGTGTAGTCGGTCATCGCCTCCATGGTCAGCCCGAGATTGAAATGCCAGGACGCGTTGTGCGGATTCAGGCGGATCGCCTCGCGAAGCTGCTCGGCGGCCTCGTTCCAGCGTCCCTCCTTGTAGAGCTCATGGGCCCGATCTACGCGGGTTTCCGGGTCGATCCAGTCGTTCATCGGCGTGCTGTCCAATCGAGCAAAGGTACTGCTTGGCCTCCTGGGGTCACCCCGGCGCCAAATGCCGAAGGCTCCCCTGACGGGGTACCTCCGAGGCACCCGCATCGTACCCTCCATTCTACAGCAACTCCGAAAATCCGACAACCCCGCCAGCGGGCAATCCGGGCCCCGCCGGGCGACTGCGCAGGATACCCCAAGCGCATCCTGCTGCCAACGCTTGCACCGGCAGGCGGATACACTGACAATGACCCCCGGAAAGGAGATTCGCCATGTCACTGCAAGGCAAACGCATCGCGATCATGCTGGACAGGGAATACCAGGAACTGGAGGTCTGGTACCCCTACTACCGCCTGCTGGAGGAAGGGGCGGACGTGGCGCTGGTCGGCCCCCAGGCCGCCACCGAATACCCCTCGAAGCTGGGCTATCCCTGCCGGTCCACCTCGGCCGCAAGGGACGTCCACGCAAAGGAATACGACGCAGTTGTGATTCCCGGCGGCTGGGCGCCCGACTACATGCGCCGCGACGAGAGCATGATCCGCTTCGTCCGCCAGGCCGCCGAGGCCGGCATCGTGCTGGCGGCGATCTGCCACGGTGGGTGGATGCTCTGCTGTACCGACGCACTGCAAGGCAAGAAAGCGACCAGCTTTGTGGCGATCCGACCCGACATGATCAACGCCGGGGCCGACTGGGTGGACCAGGAGTGTGTGATCGACGGGAACGTCATCACCGCCCGCAAACCCGACGACCTGCCGGCCTTCTGCGGGGCGGTTATCGACGCCCTGTCCTGACGTCGATCACGGGCCATCGGAGCAGAAGAACAGGTGAATCCGGCGTCCCAAGTCGCCGAAGAGTAGATTGGGCAACCGTCTACCCGTAGCTGGGGCGCACGCATGAAGCCACGAATTCTGTACGTCGACGATGACCCGGGCATTCTGGAGGCATATAAGGTACGCCTGGGTCAGACTTTCGAGTTCCATACCGCCATGAGCGGCCGAGAGGCCCTGGACCGCATCCGCGACGACGATCCGTTCGAAGTCGTCCTGGCCGACATGCGCATGCCCGGCATGGACGGGGTGGAATTGCTGTCCATCGTCAAGGACATCAGCCCCGACACCATGCGGATGATGCTCACCGGCAATGCCGACCTGACCACGGCGATCCAGGCCGTCAACGAGGGAAATGTCTTCCGCTTCCTCACCAAACCCTGTCAGGCCGACATCCTCGCCAACGCTCTCCAGGCCGGCGTGCACATTTACCGCCTCGTCACCGCCGAGCGCGAGCTGATGAGCAAGACCCTCAAGGGCAGCATCAAGATTCTCATGGACGTGCTGTCGATGGTCAGCCCGGTCACCTTCAGCCGTGCCTCGCGACTCAAGAAGTACGTCCCCCACGTGGTCCGGCGGCTGGAACTGCCGGACGTGTGGCGCTACGAACTGGCGGCGATGCTTTCGCAACTGGGGTGTGTGGCGCTGGACGGCGACACGGTGCACAAGGCCCTGGCCGGTCTGGAACTGACCGACGAGGAGACCCGCGCCTTTAACTGTCATCCCTCCGTCGCCGAACACCTGCTGGCCAACATCCCGCGTATCGAGGACATCACCGCCATCGTCGCCCGCCAGCACGAGCCCTTCCGCAGCGGGGACACTAACCCCGACCCCCGCAAGCGCGACGTCGTCTCGCTCGGAGCCCAGGTCCTTCACGCCGCGGTGGAGTTCGACCGGCTCACCTCCAACGGAATGTCGGCGGAACTGGCGGCCTCGGAGTTGGCGGCCCAGCCCGACCAGTACGACCCCGCCATCGCCGAGGCGTTGTCCACCGCCGACGTGGGCACCGACGGGCTCGACGCCCGCTCGCTCACCGTGGGGCGCCTGGAACCGCGAATGATCCTCGCCCAGGACGTCCGCTCCACCGACGGACGCCTGCTGGTCACGGAAGGCCAGGAGGTGACCTTCCCGGTGCTGGCACGCCTGCGAATGTGGTCGCAGCGGGTCGGCGTGGAAGAACCGATTCGTGTCTATGTGCCCCAGGCGGCTGAGGCGGCTGCGTCGGCCGACCGTCCGTAAGCCGGGAACCTTTACCATGAACCGTCCGTCGCTGAACACCGCGTTGTCCGTTGCCTGCGTTCTCTTGGCCGCCTTGGGGGTGGCCCTGCTGGCGTGGGCGGCGCCGTGGTGGGTTGCCGGGCTGGCGGTCGCCGCGGCGGGTCTGCCGGTGGCGGCGGGTCTCCGCAGGCATCGGCTGCAATGGACCCTCGACGTGCAGGGTCGGCTGCGTGGAATCGTGCGGCGATACGAACCGAACGACCAACCCTCCGGCGGCGTGCCCGACGCCGACCTGGACAGCACCATCCACGAACTGGAGGGAGTGTTGGCCGAGCAGTCCGAGAACAGCCGTCTCGTGCAACGGGCGATCGCGCGGTCGAACATCGAGCTGGACCAGATCTTCAACGCCGCCGGCGACGCGATGCGGCTGATCGACGCCGACTATAACATCCTCCAGGCCAATGAGAATCTCGCCGGGCTCAGCTACATGGGCCGCAACGAGGTCAGCGGCCGAAAGTGCTACGAAGTGCTCTCCTGCACGTTGTGTCACACGTCGCGGTGCCCGCTGAAGCTGGTTCTGGACGGACAGGACGATGTGACCTTCGAGGTCGAGGCCCGCCGCCGCGGCGGGACCGACGTGCCGTGTATTCTGACCGGAGCCCCCTACCGCAGCTACGACGGGCGGGTGCTGGGGATCGTGGAGAGTTTCAAGGACATCACCCCCCTCAAGCGGGCCCAGCAGAAGCTGCAACTCTACGCCCAGAAGCTCCAGCGGAACTACGAGCGGATGTCCGAACTCACCGACACCGCCCACCGCTTCGTGGACCTGGTGGCCCACGAGTTCCGCACGCCGCTGACGGTGGTCAAGGAGTTCACCAGTATCATCGCCGACGGCCTGGGCGGACCGGTAACCGACCAGCAGCAGGAATACCTCAAGATGATCACCGCCTCCTCTGACGACCTGGCGCAGATGGTCGACGATTTGCTGGACAGCTCGCGCCTCAAGGCCGGTCGACTGAGGCTGGAGCGGCGTGTGCACCACCCCCGGGAGGTGATCTCCGGCATCTGGTCGATCACGGAGAGCAAGGCCCGGTTCAAGAACGTGCGGGTCGTCTCCGAGATCGCCCCGGACCTGCCGGAGGTCTACATCGATCTCCCCAAGGCGAATCGGGCCCTGGTGAATCTGGCGATCAATGCCATCAAATTCTCGCGGCAGGAGTCGCAGATCGTCCTGTTCGCCCGGTCGACCGAAGACGGCAACGTGGAGCTGGGCGTTCGCGACCACGGGCCCGGGCTTACCGAAGAGGAGGTCCGCGGGCTTTTCGACCGGTTCCACCAGACCTCGCACGGGCTGCTGAGCACGGTCAAGGGGTTCGGGCTGGGGCTGAGCATCGTCAAGGAGATGGTCTCGCTGAACTTCGGCGGGGTGGACGTGCAATCGACGGTCGGCGAGGGAAGCACTTTCTCGTTCGTCGTCCCGGCCGCGGGGGTCACCCACATCGTCCCGCGGTTCCTGGGAGTGACGGCCGAGGAGTGCGAGGACGAGCAGGTGCTGACGGTGCTGTGCTGCCGCGGCGGGGAGGACGCCTGCAGCGAGTCGGTGCGGGCGTTCCTGCTGGAGACCTGCCGCCCGATGGACCTGGTGCTGCGCGGCAGCGAAGAAGGCACGGTGATCGCGGCCGGTCTCACCCGCGAGCCGGAAACCGCCGAGGGCTGGATCACCCGCCTGGAAGAGGCCAACGATGCCGCCCGCGCCGATGAGACCCTGGAAACCCCGCCGATGATCGACTTCGACGTGGTCGCGGAGTTCAAACGGGCCGACTTCCCCACCGCGGCCAATCGGCTGAGGCAGCTTACCCTCGACCCGCTCTGTGCCGAGCGCCTCTGATCCCCACCCGGGGGCTCTTGTCCCTTGCTGTTCTGTCCCGTCTGGAAACGTCGGCCGTTCTGGGGTAGGCTTCTGGCATGAGCGAGAAACTCTTCCTGATCGACGGTCATTCGCAGATCTACCGGGCGTATTTCGCCCCGTTCCGCGACCTCACCAGCCCCATCGGCGAGCCCACGCGCGCCACGTACGTCTTCTGTTCCATGCTGCTGAAGCTCATCGTCGAGAAGCGGCCGAAGTACCTGGCGATGGCCATTGACGGCCCGGCGACCAAGCTCCACCGCCGCAAGCTCTACCCCGAATACAAGGTCACCCGCAAACCCATGCCCGACGACCTGCCCCCGCAGGTCGAGCGGATCATCCAGATCGTCAAGGCGATGGGCATCCCGGTGCTGGAGGCCGAGGGCTACGAAGCCGACGACGTGCTGGCGACCGCGGCCTCCCGCTTCGGGACCGAGGAGATGGACGTCGTGATGGTCAGCCGCGACAAGGACCTCGACCAACTGGTCAACGAGAACGTGGTTCTCTACGACCCGATGAAGGACGAAGTGCTCGACGCGGCGACCATCCAGGACAGGAAAGGCTATACGCCCGAGCAGGCCGTCGAGATCCAGACGCTGACAGGCGACTCGACGGACAATATCCCCGGCATCCCCGGAGTGGGACCCAAGAAGGCGCTGAGCCTCATCCAGAAGTACGGATCGGCCGAGGCGGTCGTAGAACATGCCGACGAGCTGACCCCCAAGCTCAAGCAGAACGTCAAGGAGTTCACCGGGCAGTTGCCCGTCACCCGCGAACTGGTCACGCTCCAGAAGGACGTCCCGCTGGAACTGGAGTTGGAGGACCTGCGCTTCCGACGCGAAGACCTTTCGCCCGCGCGCGAGATATTCCGCGAACTGGGGCTCAACCGCCTGCTGGACCAGCTCGACAAGCTGGACGTCCCCACCGGGGAGGGCAACGCCGACATTCCTCCCCTGGAAGACGCTTCCACCACCGGCGGGACCGTCGCCCAGACCACCACGGCCGACGACTTCGAGTATGAGACGATCGACACGCCCGAGAAGCTCGCCGGGCTCGTGGATCGCCTTCGCAGCGTCCGGCGGCTGGCGGTGGATACCGAAACCACCTCCCAGAGGCCGATGTGGGCGAAGCTGGTGGGCATTTCGCTGGCGTGGGAGCCGGGCAAGGCGGTGTACGTGCCGGTCCGGGGGCCGTTGGGTGCCCGCACGCTGGACGAAGACGACGTGCGGGCGGCGCTGGGGCCCATCCTCGCCGACCCGGAGGTCGAGAAGATCGGCCAACACATCAAGTACGACCTGATCGTGCTTCAGCGGGCGGGTTTCGAGGTGCGCGGCAAGCTGTTCGACACCATGATCGCCGCCCACGTGCTCGATTCCTCGCGACTGACCTACAAGCTCGACGCCCTGGCGATGGAGTACCTGGGGCATCACTGCATCCCCATCGAGGAGGTCATCGGGCGCGGCAAGAAGCAGACCACCATGGACGCGGTGCCGGTGGAAATCGTTTCGCCCTACGCGGCCGAGGATGCCGACGTGACGCTGCGCCTGGCGGACGTGCTGGCCGGCAAGCTGCGAACCGAGAAGGGGCTCACCGAGTTGATGGACAACCTGGAGATCCCCCTGCTGCCTGTGCTGCGGGACATGGAGATGCGCGGCATCCGCCTGGACCCCCAGCGACTCAAGGCGATGGAGGTCGAGTTGGACAAGCAGGCCGACGGGCTGCGCGAGCGGATTCTCGAAATGGCCGAGGTCCAGTTCAACGTCGACTCCCCCAAGCAACTGGGCGAGGTGTTGTTCGTCAAAATCGGGCTGCCGGTCATCAAGAAGACCAAGACCGGCCCGAGCACCGACTCGGGCGTGCTGGAGGAACTGGCCGCCCAGCACTGCCTGCCCGCCCTGGTGCTGGACTACCGCAAGCTGACCAAGCTGCTGAGCACCTACCTGCGGGCGTTGGCGGAGTGCATTCACCCCCAGACCGGCCGCGTCCACACCTGCCTGCACCAGACGGGCACCGCCACCGGACGCCTGAGTTCCAGCGACCCGAACCTCCAGAACATCCCGGTGCGCACTGAGGAAGGCCGAAAGGTCCGCTCGGCGTTCGTGGCTGCCGAGGGGTGCCGGCTGCTCAGCGCCGACTACTCGCAGGTGGAGCTGCGCGTCCTGGCGCACCTCTGCGAGGACGAAACCCTCATGGCCGCCTTCCGGGCCGACCAGGACATCCACGCCACCGTGGCGGCCGAGGTGTTCGGCGTGCCGCTGGAAGAGGTCACCCCCGATCAGCGTGCCCGGGCCAAGACCGTCAACTTCGGCATCGTCTACGGCCAGACGGCCTTCGGGCTGGCCAGGACGCTGCGGATCTCACGAGGCGAGGCCGGCGAGTTCATCGAGAAGTACCGGGCACGGTTCCCCAAGATCGACGCGTTTCTCCAGGCGTGCATCGAGCAGGCCAAGACCAACGGATACGTGGTGACGCTGTTCGGACGCCGGCGGAAAATCACCGATATCGACGCTCGCAACCCCCAGCGGCGGGCGGCGGCCGAACGGCTGGCGATCAACTCCGTGGTGCAGGGCTCGGCGGCCGACCTGATCAAACAGGCGATGATCAACCTGGACGACCGCATCCGCCGCGAGCAGCGACCCGGCCGCATGCTGCTGCAGATCCACGACGAACTGCTGTTCGAGATCCCCTCCGGCGAGGTCGAAGCCGAGAAGACGATGATCGTCGAAGAGATGGCCGGCGCGATCGAACTGTCCGTACCGCTGAAGGTGGACGTCGGCGTCGGCGACGACTGGATGAGCGCGAAGTAGCCGGCCCGGCGCCTGCACCCTCAACGGGACTCACTATGGCGTGACCTCGGGGCCTCTTAAGCCGGTCTGTGCAACCTGTACCCTCAACGCCAGCGCTCTTTCATCCTATCTGCTTTGGCCTTGAGATCCTCAATGCTCTTGGCCGTCCGGTAAGCTTTGTTTTCCATACCGACCGTCTCGTAGAGAATCGCCAGCCCCTGGCGG
>JBKHHV010000130.1:0-9957 GCA_046539005.1 Phycisphaerae bacterium | reverse complement strand
CGGTGGAGTATCGCGACGTGGCGGTGCTGTTCGCACGCATGACCCACAGCCTGGAGTACGAGCGGCAACTGCAACGCCGCGGTATTCCGTATTACGTCGTGGCCGGCACCGGCTTCTTCCAGCAGCAGGAGGTCTACGACCTGCTGGGTGCCCTGAGCGTGGTGGACAACCCCCTCGACGACGTGTCGTTCATGGGGCTGCTGCGGTCGGCGATGGTCGGCCTGGACGACAACGCCCTGGCGGCGATTGCCCTCTGCGGCGAGGCGCCCTACCTGCCGGCGATGATCGAGAACCTCCGGCGGGGAGAAGCGGCCACCACCGTCCAGCTTCGGGGCGACGACGCCAACCGCCTGCACGACACGGCCGATCTGATCGGACGGCTGCACCGGCGGAAGAATGCCCTGGGCATCGCCGAGGTGCTGGAGCGTCTGCTGGAGCACACCGGGTACGAGGGTGTGCTGCTGGGGCGGTTCCAGGGACGTCGGCCGATGGGGAACGTGCGGCGGGTGGTGGAGTTCGCCCGGCAGGCGGACGCCGACGGTCTTTCGCTGGCGGACTTCGTGGCGAGGATGCGCGAACAGGTGCTGAGCGAGCAGCGCTTCGAGCAGGCGGCCGTGGCGGGCGAGGAGGAGAACGTCGTCCGGCTGATGACGATCCACCAGGCCAAGGGGCTGGAGTTTCCGGTGGTGATGCTGCCCGACCTCAATGCCGGGCGCCAGCGGCGGGGCGATCGGCTGTTGCATCGCGACGATTGGGGCCTCACCGGGCAATACACGCTGCTGGACGACCAGGACGCCCCCGCCCCGCTGGTGCACCGCCTGGCGCTGCGGTCGGAGGATGCCGACCAGGTCGCCGAGGACATCCGCCGCTTCTACGTGGCGGTCACGCGGCACGAAGACCACCTGGTGCTGGTGGGTGCCGACTGGCGGGACAAGGCCGGCGCCGTCCAGCCGGCCGACTGCACGCTGCGAACGCTGGACGACCTGCTGGGGATCTCGGCGGCACTGGAGCGGGGCGAGCAGACGATCCGCTACGGCGACGGGCGCTACACCGCCGCCGTGGCGCGGGCAGCGGCGACCCAGGAGCCTCCGCGGCGGCGCGAGGTGCCGCCCGGGGAGAAGATGATGGCCGACGACCCGGGCGCCGATGAGCTGGCACGGCGGATACTCGCAAGCGCAGGAACGCCCCCTGACCAGGAACTGCCGCTGCTGGGTCCCCTGCCCGATCACGTCGGCCGGGCCGAGGTCGCGGTGACGGCGCTGACGGAGTTCACCGCCTGCCCGGCGATGTATCGGTATCGCTACGAGCTGCGCATGCCCGAGCAATGGGAGGACTCTACCTCCCTGTCACGCCCGGCCGACCGGAAAGAGCCGGACGCGGACCACGGGGGTTCCATGCCGCCGCTGGACCCGCTGGCTCTGGGGACGTTGCTGCACCGCTGCATGGAGCTGCTGGATTTCACCCAGCCTCAAGACGCCGGGATGCTGCTGGAGTCGGCGATACTGGACACCGGGCTGGAGGAGGTCCCCCTTCAGGACGTGCTGCCGACGTGGGGGGCGATGCTGGAGCGGTTCTGCGCCTCGCCGCTTCGCGAACGGCTGGCCGAGGCGAAGGAGACCTGCCGCGAGCTGGACTTCGTGATGGACGTGGACGGGGTGTGCCTGCGGGGGCAGATCGACCTGCTGTGGCAGGACGCCGCCGGGCAGTGGCGGGTGCTGGATTACAAGACCGACCGCCTGGGCGAAGAGGAGACCCCGGCCGATCGGGGCGGCAAGTATGCCCTGCAGTTGGAGGCGTACGCGATGGCGGCCGAGCGGTTTTTGGGCGAGCCGGTTGCGGCCGCGGAGCTGCTGTTCCTGCGGAGCGGTCAGACGTGGGGACTGGATGCGGGGCGTCTGGCCGGTGGTGAAGGCCGACGACTGGAGGAAGCCGGCCGAGATTTGCTGCGTGCCCGTCGGGCGGGGAAGTTTCCGCCCCGCCGCGGGGACCGCTGCAGCCGATGCCCGTTCGGGTGGCTGTGCGCGTGATCGCTCAGCGAGTCCCGAGGCCGGAAGACCAGTGGGTGATCGGCTTGTTGTCCCGGGAGAGGACTCTTGTGTCATCGTGATCCCAGTCGACAAACACGTCGGTATTGTAGGTTCCTACCGATCCGTCGAAAAAGGCGACGTTGGTCATCCCGTTCAGCTTGTCATAGGGCGGATGGTTGCCGGCGATGTGGTTGGAGTGCATAATCTGGAACGCCCGCGAACCTTCGAAGACCATGACCAGTTCGGAGCTTCGCTGGATCTTGCTCAGCCGGCGCCGCTCATTCTCTCTTATAGTGAAGGGCGATTCTGACTTGTTCGTGGCATTGAGGCTGTACCAGGTTCGCACGGCGGTTCCGGCTATCTCAGGACAGTCGAAGTCGTTGTACTGGGCCGGGTCATACCACCACTTCCGCCATTCTGCGCTGATTGGGGGTATCTCATAGGGGTCCCAATCGCCCCAGGTGCCGAGGCACTGCTGAGAAAGTCCCGTCGGACAGCGGAATACGCTGAAATCCTCGTTGGCAGGAACGTCATCGATATTGGGGGCGTCGATGGCGCCGGACCGCACAAGCTGATTTGTGAAGAAATCCCCGTCACGGTAGTTGTCGCTGGGACTGATTCGATACCATACCAGCAGATCGTTGTGGCCGGCGGCATATCCGGTGACCGCGTCGGCAATCGAGCCCATATTGGTCTGGCACAGCGCGGTTTTCGCGCGGTCCCGGGCGCTCTTGAGACTGGGCAGAAGGATCGAGACCAGCAGCGAGATGATCGCGATGACCACCAGGAGTTCCACCAGGGTGAATCCCCGCCGGCAGGGACGGCAGCTTCCCGGTACGCTTGCGTTGTTCAAATGCCTGAAGCTCATGGTCTGTCTCCAATCTACAGGACCTGAATTGCGTCCCCTTTCCGACACCCTATCTTACATTCTCGGTACGCTCAATAACAATACAGTTTGCATTTTAACCATTTGCGAATTCGCTTCGATTCACAAGTTCCATGATCAGGGAACGTATTGCGGCCGTGGGGCGTAGAAGATATAATGAAAGCAGGCCTGAACTGGAACAGGCCCGCCCCGACGCGCAAAACCGCCTGTTCTCGATCCCCAAGCATGGGGTGTTTATGTTTTGCGCATCTTCTATCGCTGAGGTACGGCCATGACTCATCTGAGGCGCAGAGGCTTCACACTCGTGGAGTTGCTGGTAGTCATCGCGATCATCGCAATGCTGGTATCCATTCTCCTTCCCAGCCTTCAGCAGGCCAAGGATAACGCCCGCACGAGCATCTGCGTGAGCAATCTGCGCGGGGTGGGCACCGGCATTGCCGGGTACGCCGCGCGGTACAACGACGCCGTCCTGCCGGGTAGCTTCCAGTGGAAGGGCGTCAACGACGAGTGGATCGGCTGGGGGAACATGCTGGGGGAACTGGAGTTGGTGGACGGGCTGGTCAGCGACCTCGAAGACGGCCGAGCTGCCGAGAAGAGCGTGCTGCGGTGTCCCTCGGAGATCAACCGCCTGGACTACGGCGAGCCCTGGGGCTCCGACCGCAGCGACGAATTCCGCCACGACCCCACTCGAAGCTATATCCAGACCCAGTACCGCACCGACAAGGGCGGCAACGTGGATTTCTACACCCACCTGTCCTACGGCATCAACGGCGGCAACGGTCTGGACAACTGGGGCGGGCGCGAACTGCCCCACTCGCGGTACGGCAAGGAGAGTTGGAGGACGATGACCTTCTCGCAGTTCCAGCTTCCGCCGGCCGACGTGATTTCCGTCTATGACGGGTACAGCATGCACATCTCCCACTGCGACTTCGTGAGCGCACGGCACAACAACCAGACGGTTACCAACCTGCTGACCTGCGACGGGCGGGTGGTCAGCAAGCCGACGGTCGAGGTCCCCTACGTGGGCGACCCGGAAGAGAACGAGAAGTTCAGGCCTCAGAATTACTTCAAGCCGAAATAGCGCCTTCTTGGCGCAATTCTCAACTTCGATGCGCACGGAAGAGCGGGTTGCCACTTCCGCGGACGTTTTCTGCGCGGTATAGTCCGGCCCATACGGATCATACGAGTTCATATGCCCCCGGAAAGGTGCCGTCGCCATGGTTATCCACATTGTCCGCGCCCTGTTCCTGCTGGTCGTGCTGGCGTTTACCATTCCCTACGCCGTCAGCGACAAGGTCGTCCAGCGAGGAACCGATTACGTCACGCTCTACATCCTCATCCCCGTGATCATCGCCTTTGGACTGGTGATGGCCGACATGTTCTGGCGCAAGAAACGCCTGGAGGCACTGAGCGGGCTGTTCTTCGGCGTGCTGGCGGGGCTGGTGCTGGCGTACGTGCTGCAGCACATCGTGGACATGATCGGAACGGCCGTGGCGGGAATCCCCAGTTCGCACCCGGTCCTGGAACTGATCAAGGTTCTCGCCGGGGCGGCCGCGGTATTCATGTGCGTCTCGTTCGTGCTGCAGACCAAGGACGATTTCCGCTTCGTGATCCCCTACGTGGAGTTCTCCCGCCAGGCGAAGGGCGCCCGCCCGTTCCTGCTGGACACCTCGGTGATCATCGACGGGCGCATCGCCGACATCTGCGAGACGGGCATCCTGGAAAGCGAGATCTACGTTCCGCGGTTCATCCTCGCGGAGTTGCAGGCCATCGCCGACAGCGACGACAAGCTGCGTCGCAACCGGGGCAGGCGCGGCCTGGACGTGCTCAACCGCCTGCAGGGCTCCGACCGCATCGACATCCGCATTTACGATGCCCACGTGGTGGCGGTCGAGGAGGAGCGGGAGGTAGACGCCAAACTGGTGGCCCTGGGGGAGTACCACAACGCCCGGGTGGTCACCAACGATTACAACCTCAACAAGATCGCCCAACTGCGCGGGGTGGATGTGATCAACATCAACGACCTGGCCAACGCCCTCAAGCCGGTGGTGCTGCCGGGCGAGTCGATGAAGGTCAAGATCATCAAGCCCGGCGAAGAGGCAGGCCAGGGCGTGGGGTATCTCGAGGACGGAACGATGGTCGTCGCCGAGAAGGGTCGCGACTACATCGGCAAAGAAATCATGATCACCGTCACCTCGGTGCTCCAGACCTCGGCGGGGCGGATGATCTTCGGGCGTCTGGACGAACGGACATTCGGTCCGCAGCGAAAGTCGTAGTTTCGACATGCTCCAAGCCGATAGAGTAAGCGGTGGGTTGCACTTCCGGCCGATCGAGCGGGCATTGCGACCCATTGCGGCTGGACTTCGCGGCTGTGAGGCGACAGAATAGCAACAGCGGCGAATGGAACACCCCGCTCCATCCCTTGGAATGGACTGAAACGCTGGTAAGGAGTCTTCGGATGGCCAAGGTATCCTTGGCGGAGCACATGCAGGACCGGCCGGACCCGCAGAGCGAGCAGGAAGCCAACGCGGGCCCGTTCATCACCATCTCCCGCGAGTTCGGGTGCTGGGGGTTCTCCCTGGGTCTGCTGCTGCTGGACATCCTGAATGAAGAATCGACGGCCGAGGAAGGCTTCTGGAAGATCTATCACAAGGAGGTTGTGGGCCGGCTTGCCGAGGAGACGAACGTCGACATCGAGGTCCTGGAGCAGCAGCGTCGCACCAAGCCCCGCATGATCGCGGAGTTTTTCCGCTCGTTCGGCCGAAAGGAAGACATCCCCTCGGGCATCGAGGTGCGGAACCGCATCGGCGAGATCATCCGCGGGTTGGCGATGGAAGGACACGCCATCATCGTCGGCCAGGGCGGCGCCGGAGCCACCCACGACCTGAGCAATGGCATCTCGATCCGTCTGGAAGCGCCGGAGGAGTGGCGCGTCAAGCAGATCGCCTTCCGCGAAGGGCTCAGCGAGACCGAGGCCCGCCTTCGCATCCAGGCCGAGGAGCGCGAGAAGGACTACCTCAAGAAAATCTACCAGACGCGGTTTCCGCGCAAGCCCGCGTTCCATCTTGTCTATGATTGTTCGGTGTTCTCGCTGGCGCAGATCGCCCAGCATGTCGTCTACGCAATGAAGCTGAAAAAGGTCATCTGACGCTGCCCCGACGACCCGACGCCCCCACTCCAGACGGGGGAGAGACTCCGGTCGAATTCGTACCGAACGTACCGAACCAAGTTCACCGAATCCGGCGTATCAGCCCAAAGCCCGGACACTAATTGCCGAAAAGTCTGAATTCCCCCCTTTTTCGGGTCGAAAAGGCAGGTAACACGACTGCGACAACTAGGATTCATCATCGATGTCTGTCACCCGGTCGGAAACCGGGCGACCGCCCGCTTTGCAGGGAACGGCTGCGAACGGCTGCGGGTTTGGGCGATATTCCTTGACCCGGCGGACTTTATCCGCAAGATGGGGGTGCTCAATCCAACAGACACCGGCCGGTTGCCGGACCCGCAGGAAGAATCAGCGATACCTGTACCTTCCATGAGCGGTTTAGTCGTGAAAAGCGGGACTCCTGAATCTACAAGGAGTTCCCGAGTGAAACCCCGCTGACCACGGAGCTGTAGAAGATGGCCGAAACAATCGAATCGTTCGTAGCCAAGCTGCAGGAAGAAGGCGTCCAGGCCGGAGAGGCCCAGGCCGCCCGGCTGCGAGAGGAAGCCAAGAAGCAGGCCGAGAAGATCGTCGCCGAGGCGAAACAGCAGGCCGAGAAGATCGTTCAGGACGCTCAGAAAGAGGCCGAGGCCTCCCTCGAGCGGTCCCGGACCGAGTTGAATCTCGCCGCCCGCGATACCGTGCTCAAGCTGCGAGATGCCCTCAACCGCGCCCTCCAGTCCGTCATCCGCCAAGGCGCCGAGCAGGCCCTCGGCGACGTGAGCTTCCTGGGGCAGGTCCTTCACGAGGTGGTCGAGTCGTACGCCAAAAGCGACCGCGAAGGCACCGACCAGATCCGCATCTCCGTCAAGCCCGAGCTGCGGGACAAGCTGGTCGACTGGGCTCTCAGCGAGATCGGCCGCGAGCGCGTGGAAGACACCCGCAAGCGGATCGGCATCGACCTGAAGGGCACGCTGCACCAGGCCGGGTTCGAGTATACCTGCGCCGGGGCGACCGTCGAGGTCACGCTGGACTCGGTCGTCGAGTTGCTCTCGCAGATGGTCAGCCCCCGCCTGCGGGATGTGCTGGACAACGCCGTCTCCGAAGACACTCCCAAGGAGTAGCCCGTGCGGTCGCGTGGCGAGAACTTCTACCTGATCACGTCCCTGCCGTCGCTGGGAGAGTTGGGCAACGCCCCGCCGATCTCGGCCGAACAGCTCCTGCAGCGCGTCGGAATCGACCATCCCGCCCGGGAAGCCGTCGAGGCGATCCTCCTCGGCGACGACCTGCTCCAGCGAGAGTCGGCCGCCGCCGGTGAGATCGAGGAGGTCTCCCCTGCGGTGCTCACCCCTGCCCAGGCGCGCGACGAAGAGCCCCTGCCCAAGCCGATGCTGGTCGAACAGCGCCAAGCGCCCCGCGTGGCCGCCGACGCACTGTGGGCCAACTATTTCCACTACGTGGCGGACGTCGCGGCCGCTACGGGCTGCGAGTTCCTCCGTCGCTGGGTGGGCTTCGAGGTCGCCCTGCGCAATACCGTCGCCGAGCAGAGAGCCACCGACCTGGGGCTGGACGCATCGGCTTACCGCGTGGCGGACGATCTGTCCGACGAGATGGCCGACCTGCGCAGCGCGGTCAACGAGTGGTCCAACGCCCCCAACCCGCTGGACGCCCTCCGCGCCCTGGACCGGGCCCGCTGGGAATGGATGAACCGCAACGACGCGTGGTTCAGTTTTTCCGACGACGAACTGGCGGTCTACGCCGCACGACTGGTGCTGCTGATCCGCTGGAACCGACTGACCGAGGCCGAAGGCGAAGACCTGCTGTCCTCGGCGATCCTTTAAATACGTACGACGAGAGGTAATCCAAAGTGACCGGACGAATCGTTGCCATCTTCGGAAACATGGTGATCGTGGAGCTTAGCGGGCGCGTGGTGCAGAACGCCACCGCCTTCTGCATCCGCGAGGACGGCGCCAGGCTCCTCAGCGAGGTCATCCGCGTCCGTGGCCGATTCGCCGACCTGCAGGTCTTCGAGGAAACCCGGGACCTCAAGGTGGGCGACGCGGTCGATTTCGAGCAAGAGATGCTCGCGGTGACCCTCGGGCCCGGGCTGCTGGGGCAGGTCTTCGACGGGCTCCAGAACCCCCTGCCCAAGGTCGCCGAACAGGCGGGCTTCTTCCTCAAGGCCGGGCTGTACCTGCCCGGGCTTCCCACGGACACCCAGTGGCAGTTCACCCCCACCGTCGGCCCCGGCGACAAAGTCTCCGCCGGCGACACGCTGGGCACGGTGCCCGAGGGCATGTTCACCCACAAGGTCATGGTCCCCTTCGGCTGGCAGGGCGAGTTCGAGATCGAGTCGGTCGCGCCCGAGGGCAGCTACCCGGTCGACAAGGAAATCGCCGTGCTCAACGACGCCGACGGCCAACCCCGCGCGGTGTCGATGCAGCAGGAATGGCCCGTCAAGCGGGCGCTGGGCGTCTACCGCAAGCGCCTGATGCCCACCGAGCCGCTGGTGACAGGCCAGCGGATCATCGACTCGATGTTCCCGATCAACAAGGGCGGCACCTACTGCATCCCCGGCCCGTTCGGGGCTGGCAAAACCGTCCTCCAGCAACTCACCGCCCGCCATGCCGACGTGGACGTGGTGATTATCGCCGCCTGCGGCGAGCGGGCCGGCGAGGTCGTCGAGACCATCCGTGAATTCCCCGAGTTGGAAGACCCCCGCACCGGCAGGAGCCTCATGGAGCGGACCATCATCATCTGCAACACCTCCGCCATGCCCGTCGCCGCCCGCGAGGCGTCGGTATACACGGCCGTGACGTTGGCCGAGTACTACCGCCAGATGGGACTGGACGTGCTGCTGCTGGCCGACTCCACCTCTCGCTGGGCCCAGGCGATGCGCGAAGTGTCCGGCCGCCTGGAGGAGATCCCCGGCGAAGAGGCCTTCCCCGCCTATCTCGAAAGCCGCATTGCCGGTTTCTACGAGCGGGCCGCCCAGGTGGAGCTCAACGACGGTTCCACCGCGTCGGTCACCATCGGCGGCACGGTGAGCCCCGCCGGCGGCAACTTCGAAGAACCCGTCACGCAAGGCACGCTGAAGGTCGTCGGCGCGTTCCACGGCCTGTCGCGTTCGCGTTCCGACGCCCGGCGGTACCCGGCCATCGACCCGCTGGAGTCGTGGTCGAAGTACAAGGGCATCATCGATCCGGAACTGACCGAACTGGCACGCGAAGTTCTCCGTCGCGGCAACGAGGTCAAGCAGATGATGACCGTCGTCGGCGAGGAAGGCACGACGCTGGAAGACTACGTAACCATGCTCAAGGCCGAGATGTTCGACAACTGCTACCTGCAGCAGAATGCGTTCGACGAGGTCGACGCCGCCTGCCCGCAGGACCGGCAGAAATTCGTCTTCGCCAAGCTGTGGGAAGCGATCAGGCTCGATTACGGCTTCGAGGACAAGGAAGTCGCCCGCACGACAATCTTTCACGTGCAGGACCTGTTCCGGAACTGGAACTACGCGGCCACCGACAGCGAGGAGTACAAGAAGATCCTCGCCAACATCGACGCCTTCCTGGAGAACAAGGGACAGAACGTCCGCGCCCAGGCGAAGGAAGAGGCGGCCGCCCGGGAAGAAGCCGCCGCCGGAGCAGAGCAGTAAATGACGAATGAGAAACGTCGAATTCCGAATCAATGACGCGAAGGCTGCATTCAGAATCTGACCTTCGA
This sequence comes from Phycisphaerae bacterium, assembly GCA_046539005.1. Taxonomy (GTDB): domain Bacteria; phylum Planctomycetota; class Phycisphaerae; order SM23-33; family SM23-33; genus CAZFPT01. Next base: position 176 of record JBKHHV010000130.1, on the reverse strand, counting down.
AATCGGGTCGTCATTCACGCTTCGCCATCGGGCTTGAGAAACCAGAATTACGAGCGAGCAAGAGCGAGTAACCATGAGAAAGTATTACGACGAGATTACGAAGATTGCCGGTAACGTGGTAACGGTTACCGCCGAGGGGATCGGCTACGACGAACTGGCGATCATCAGCACCGACC
>JBKHHV010000129.1:0-9978 GCA_046539005.1 Phycisphaerae bacterium | reverse complement strand
CGGCGATTTGCCTGAACGAGGCCGCGCTGTCGAAACTCACCGCCGGGGAAGCGGCGGTCGTGGTGGCCCACGAGTTGTCTCATCACGCACATGGCGACGGCCGCAGGTCCCGACTTCTCGGTTGGTTCATGTGGTGGGGCGCCCTGCTTTTCGCCTGGCCGATGCTTCCGCTGCTTATTCCCGAGGATGCCGGCCCTGCCTTGGCCCTGCTTGTGGCCCCGACAGTGGCAGTGGTGTGGTGGCTGGCAGCATGGGTTCTGAGCCTGGGCATCGGCGCGTATTTCCGCAGGACCGAGAAACGCGCATACCGCGAAGCGCTGGAAATGGCGGCCGACCCGGCGGCGTTCCGGAGCCTCGTACGTGGGCTCGCCTCCCGCGGGGCCCTGCTGGGGAAGTTGCGGCCGTTCCACAGACTGATCGCTGTCACCCACCCCTCGGTCGAGGAGTTGCTGGAATTGGCCGACGAGTACGAAAACGCCACCCGCTCGGCCGATATGGTATAATCCCACGCACTCGCGATGGAGCTTACCGCTTGTCGCCTATCGCTTACTCCTGATCACTGGTCACAGGTCACCGAGAACATGAACGTCTTCCTAGCCGGAATCATCCAGGGCTCCAAGGTCGCCGCGGAGATCCACGCCCAGGACTGGCGCGAGCCCATCAAGGCCGCGCTGGAGCAACACGTGCCCCACGCGGAGGTCTACTGCCATTACACCTGCCACCCCAACAGCATCACTTACGAACTGCCGCAGATCCGCGAAACGCTGGAGGACGGGATCGCCCGGGCTGCACGCAGCGACCTGGTGATCGCCTACTGCCCCAGCGCGTCGATGGGAACCGCCATCGAGATCTACGAGGCCTGCCGCAACAGAGCCGTCGTCCTGGCGGTTACGCCGCTGATCGCCAACTGGGTTCTCCGCGTCTACACCGACCGCATCTTCTCCGACGTCGAGGCCCTGGCGAGTTTCCTGCAGAGCGAGGAGTTCGACCAACTCTACCGCGACAAACGGGGACGCGAGGCCACGGCGTGACCCACCCCCCCGGCGACATCGAACACCTGCTGGAGTTTACTCCCGCGCGGCTGCGCGATTACCTGGAGCAGGCCAGGCACAAGCCTTTCCGCGCCCGGCAGCTCCTGGACTGGGTCTGGAAGAAGAACGTTATCGAACCGGCCGCCATGAGCAACGTTCCCAACGCCCTGGCCGAATCGCTGGCGATTGTGACCTCCCGGGTGGTCGCCGAAACCAGAAGCAAAGACGGCACCGTCAAGCTGCTGGTGGAATACCCCGACGGGGCCCGGGTGGAGACCGTGCTCATCCCCTCCGCGAAACGAGCGACGGTGTGCCTGTCAACCCAGGTGGGCTGCGCGATGGAGTGCGCGTTCTGTGCCACCGGCATCGACGGGCTGGTGCGGAACCTCTCGGCCGGGGAGATCCTGGAGCAGATCATCCAACTCCGCACTGCCACCGGGGCAGGGGTAACCAACGTGGTGTTCATGGGCATGGGCGAGCCGCTGGCGAACTTCGATGCGACCCTCGCGGCGGTGGAGGCGATCGTAGACCCCCAGCGGCTGGGGCTGTCGGCCAGGCACGTGACGGTCTCGACCATCGGGCTGCCGGAGGGCATTCTGCGCCTGGCGGAGGCGAAGCTGCCGATCACGCTGGCGATCAGCCTGCACGCCCCCACCGACGAGCTTCGCCGCCGCATCATTCCCCGCGCGGGCAAGGTACCCCTGGAGCGTATCCTCTCGGCCGCGAAGGTGTTCTACGAGAGTCGCCGGCGGGAGGTTACCCTGGAGTACATCCTGATTCCCGGGCTCAACGACAGCGGCCCCTGCGCAGCGGCGCTGGCGGACATCGCCGGGCGCCTGCGTTGCAATGTGAACCTGATCCGGTACAATCCGGTGGCGTCGCTGCCCTGGACGCGCCCCAGCGCCGCGGAGGTGGAAGGTTTCGCGGCCGCCCTTGCACGGCGAGGGGTCAACGTGACCGTCCGGGCCTCACGCGGGCTGGATGCCGACGCCGCCTGCGGACAACTGCGCCGACGACGAAGCGAGGAGTGAGTTATCGCCGCCAGGAAGAAACAGACCGACTCGCCAACGCCTCCCCTCCAGACCAAGTGGGCCCGCGAAGACCCCGACGTCCAGCTCATGCTGAGATTCCAGCAGGGCGACGAGTCGGCGTTCGAGGAACTCGTGGAGCGCAACACCCGCAAGGTCCACGCCTTGGTGTACCGGTTCCTGGGCGACCCCAGCCAGGTCGACGACCTGACCCAGGAGGTCTTCCTGCGGATTTACCGAACCGCCGAGCGCTACCAGCCCAAGGCGAAGTTCAGCACCTGGCTGTACCGGATCGTGGCGAACCTGTGCTTCAACGTGCTGCGTTCGCGCAAGCGCGGTCGGCCGGTTTCGCTGGATCTGACCGGCGCCGAGGATGGCGAGACCTATCACCGCGACCTGCCCGACGAGAAGCACGCACCGCCCGAGGCGTCCACCGACACCGAGGAGTTGCGGCACAAGGTCTCCGAGGCGATCCAGCAACTGCCCGAGAACCAGAAACTGGCGATCATCCTCAACAAGTTCGAGGGCAAGAGCTACGAGGACATCTCCGAGATTCTCACGTGTTCGACGATGGCGGTCAAAAGCCTGCTGTCGCGGGCGCGGGCGAACCTGCGGGACTCGCTGTGGCGGTACGTCAAGCCGTAGGGCGTCACCCCGGCCGATGCCTGTGGGAAGCCCACGCAAGAAAAATCTTGAAATTTCGGATCGGAACGCGACACTCCCGGCCCCGCCCGGTTTAACGAGTGGGAAAAGGCATGCGGAGCCGAGCTCCGGCGTGACGATCCCGGCACTTCGGGGGTTCGGAACAGCGGCAGGCCGTGTGGTCTGCCCGGCGGGTTAAGCCGCCGTTAATTCCGACCCAAGTGCCGATACCCCCGCCAACATTGGCGTGTTGATGTACGAGAATCATGACGCGGAAACTGACACAATCCGAATGGGCGGACCTTTCGGGCTGGCTCGACGGCGAACTGAGCCACGAGCGGGCAGAGGAAGTCCGGGACCTCCTGGAGAGCGACGAGGCGTGGGCCAACGCGGCCGCCGAACTTCGCGCCCTCGATGAGGTTCTCTCCGCCGAGACGGCTCCCGCCCCTCCGGAGGACCTGTCGCGGCGGGTGATGCAGTTCGTCCGCGAGCACGCCCTGGGCGAGGATGACCACGCCGAACTGTCGGCGTGGATGGACGGCGAACTGGACGACGCCGCAGCCGCAAGGGTGGCAGCCCGTGTGGCGAGCACCCCGGCATGGCGACGGGCCTATGCGGAACTGTCGGCCGTGGATGAGGCGCTGGACGACTGGACGGTGCCCGCCCCGCCGAAGGACCTGACCGGTCGGGTTTTCGCCCAGACGACGCGCCGCCCGATGCGACTGCTGAAGTTGGCGCTGACCCCGGCCCGCCTGGCGGCGGCCGCGGCGGTAGTGATTGCCCTCGGGGCATACCTGATGTTCGCCCTGAGCAACGATCCGCCGATCATCGACGACAACAACGTCGCCGGCAACAACACCGCCGAAACGCGCGACAAGAAGACCGACGACGCCCGACCCGCCCAGGACCTGGTTCAGAAGGAACTGGCGAACTACGACGAGGCCGAGCAGTTCGCGATCATGCATCGCGACCTGGTCGAGAACTACGAGGTAATCAGGAACTTCGAGATGCTCGCAGAGATCGAGCGGCTCGAGATGGAACAGGGCAGTTGACGTGAAACGGTGGACAAGAACAATCTGGCTGGTGGTCCTGGCGACGATGTTCGCATCGTGCCCGGCCGCCTGGGCCGACGGCGGCAAGGACGCCTCGCCCGCTGCGCCCCATGCCCCCAAGGGCAGTGTGGCCCGCCAGTTGGACCTCCGCTACAAGCTGGAAGCCGCCAGCCGCGGGCTGTCGCTGGCTTCGGCGCTGAACCACTCCCGCCAGGCGTGGGAAAGCCTGCTGCCCGACGAACGGGAACGCATCCGCAAGACCGCACTGGCAATCCTCTCGCTGCCGGAAGAGAAGCAACTGGAAGTCCTGCAGCGGTACGAGAAACTCATCGACATGACGGCCCAGCGGCGCGAAGCCTACGAGCGCCGGGCGAAGATGTACAAAGCCGTTATGGACAGCCTGACCGCCGAGGAACGGAAGGAACTGATGCAGATGAGCCTGCGGGACCGGGCCCGGAAGGTCCTGGAGATCCGCGATCGCCTCGTGGCCGAGGGCAAGCTGAAGCTCGACAAGAAACCCAGCACCCAACCCTCCGACGCCATCGAGACGAAGCAGCCCACCACCCAACCGGCTGACCGGTAGAGCCCCCGCCGGCAGAACCCCTGTGCGGTCCTCCCGGGTACCGATCTGCGCCCGGCGAGCCCCTAACCTTCCTGTCCGGATCCCTCTATCGGCTCGACAAATGCCCGGCGAATCCACCGGAAAGCATGAGCGCAAAAAAACAGCCGGTGAGGGAAAGGAGGACAGAAACCTCACCGGCTGGAGGGACCATTCAGGCGGGCGGTCCCTCTCGCTCGCTCTGCTATTACTATCGCATAAATCTCCCTAAATGTTCCACCCAAAATCGGATTTTTCGGGTTTTAGACGCAAATATCGGTCTGGTCTTGCGGATTAATTGATTCTTCACGTTACGCAAGGCATTAAGGGTAATGAAGTTCAGGTATTGCGGACGCAACTGGACGATTGCCGCTTATTGTGACCGTTAGGGCTATTCGGGAGTTGAGAGAATCGACGCAGAAACGTGGGAGCGGAGACGCCAGAACCAAGGAATGAATGGTGGGACTAAGTACGGAATGAGGCCGTCACGTTCGGAAGGTGGCAGACAATCCCCCTGCAACGACCTTTGGGTCAAGATCGGGGCATTGGCCCCGTGGTCTCGTCGAAGGCATCCAGAAAAAGGCCCAGCGCCTCCGCTTCCCGCGCCGATTCACTTTTCAAACGGGAAGTTGGGGAGGGGGACGGTTGGTTGCAGAACCCCCCTGCGACCGGTCGGTCGATCCTCGCGGTGGAGCCCCGAACCATTCCGAGGCTTACCCGCTTCCCCTGGTCTTCCCAGTTCACATCCTACATCGGCGGATGTCCTCGGAATTCTTCAAAGAGAAACCCATAAAGCCCCCAAAAACCCTAGTACTCCACAGGTATACTCGAGGCATCATCCGCAAGTATTTCGGGCGCGGAATCTTTCGTCACCGGTCGGCCGCACGGGACCTGTTCAACTCTTCCGCCCCGTGGTAGCATGTTTCTTTCGTTTCCGCAGCGAGGCTGCTGTGCTCCATGAGGCCCGCATGAGCAAACAATTCCCGTCCGACATCGAAATCTCACGCAGCGTCGCCGCCAAGCCGATCGCCCGGATCGCCGAAGAGGCCGGCATTCTCCCCGACGAACTCGAACCGTTCGGGCACCACATGGCGAAGGTCCGCCTGTCGATTCTCGACCGGCTCGCCGACGCCCCCGACGGCAAGTACATCGACGTCACGGGAATCACCCCCACCGCCTTGGGCGAGGGAAAGACCACCACCTCCCTGGGGCTCACCCAGGGACTGGGCTTGCTGGGCAAGCGGGCCGCGGTCTGCCTGCGTCAGCCCTCCATGGGCCCGACCTTCGGCATCAAGGGCGGAGCCGCCGGCGGCGGGTACTCGCAGGTGATCCCGATGGAGGACCTCAACCTCCACATGACCGGCGACATCCACGCCGTCTCGCTGGCGAACAACCTCCTCGCGGCGGCGATCGACGCCCGCATGTTCCACGAGGACTCCGCCGACGACGGCCGACTCGCCGAACTGGGACTCAAACGCCTGGACATCGACCCCTACAGCCTCAACTGGCGGCGCGTGGTCGACGTCAACGACCGTGCCCTGCGGAGTATCATCGTCGGGCTCGGCGAGAAGACCGACGGAAGACCCCGCCAGACAGGCTTCGATATCTCCGTCGCCTCGGAAGTCATGGCGATTCTCGCCCTTACCGACGGCCTGCCGGACATGCGCCGTCGCCTGGGGCGCATCATCTTCGCCCTAGACAAGCGCGGCAGGCCGGTGACGGCCGAGCAGCTCGGGGTCGCCGGAGCGATGGCCGTGCTGATGAAGGACGCGATCAAACCCAACCTCATGCAGACCCTGGAGGGTCAGCCGGTGTTCATCCACGCCGGCCCGTTTGCGAACATCGCCCACGGGAACAGTTCGATCCTCGCCGACAAGATCGCCCTGAAGCTCTCGGACTACGTGGTCACCGAGAGCGGTTTCGGCTCGGACATCGGCATGGAGAAGTTCTACAACATCAAGTGCCGCTACTCCGGGCTGGTGCCCGACTGCGTGGTGCTGGTGGCGACGATCCGGGCATTGAAAATGCACGGCGGCGGGCCCACCGTCGTGCCCGGGCGGACCTTGGACGAGGAATACCGCCGCGAGAACCTCGCCCTGCTGGGCATGGGGGTAAGCAACCTGCAACGGCACATCGAGATCGCCGGAATGTTCGGCGTACCGGTGGTGGTGGCGATCAACCGCTACCCGACCGACGCCGATGCGGAGATCCGCCTGGTGCAGCAGGCCGCCGAAAGCGCCGGGGCCGCGGCCGCGGTGGCATCGAGCCATCATGCCGAGGGCGGTAAGGGCGCCACCGAACTGGCCGAGGCGGTGGTGGCCGCCTGCCGCAAGCCGCGCGACTATCGCCCCCTGTACCCCGACGACATGCCGCTGCGACAGAAGATCGAGACCATCGCCCGGCGGGTGTACCTGGCTCGCGGAGTCATTTACGAGAAGCTCGCCGAGCGCCAGATGGACCGCTACGAACGCCTGGGGCTCAACCACCTTCCTATCTGCATGGCCAAGACGCACCTGTCGCTGTCGCACGATCCGTCGCTCAAGGGCGTACCCCGCGGGTTCACCGTACCGGTACGCGAGGTCCGCATCAGCGCCGGGGCGGGCTTCCTGGTGCCGCTGCTGGGCACCGTCCGCACCATGCCCGGGCTGCCCAGCCGTCCGTCGTTCATGGACGTCGACCTCGACGAAAACGGCGAAGTGACCGGGCTGTTCTGAGCCGAGGATCGGCAGACACAGACCGTTCTCACTCGACCGCCACGGCTTGGGGTTCGGCTTGGTCCTCTTCAGGCTCCGAGATCCTCCAGAGATTCTCGAAGTGGTCCTGGTATATCTGGAAAAGTTCCGAGGGGTCCTTGGTGCCTCGTTTGTATCGCGAGATCATCATCATCGGCGACTCTCCCCCGCGCCCGGCGAGGTGGTAGTTCTCCACGAACATCTTGTCGTGGATGATCAGGATGAACGCCATGGGCGTGCAGGCATACTGGCGGAACTCGAAGTCGGCCTTGACGGCCGGTACGGCCCCGTCGTCGTCACCAGCCCCGTTTCTTCTGGCATATGCCAGTTGGGTCGCCACGTCGGTGGCGGTTTTCAGTTCGTTGTGACAGCGGGTGCGCCAGTAGGGACAATCGCCGGATTCCTCCACGCAGCGGTCCTCGTCGAAACCGGGGCAGTAGGTGTCCGCGCCCTGCTGGGGGTTGTAGGCACAGACAACCTCGACACTCCGTTTGTCGCCGTCCACTTCCTCCCAGCCTTCGGTCCACAGGCAGTTCTCCTCGCGATATGCCCGCTCGATGGCGTTGCGTGAGCCATCCTGCAGAATCAGCATCCGCACCTGGATCCCCGGATTCTGCAGCAGCGAGTAGAAGCTGCTCTTCCAGGGCCCGTGCGGGCAGAGGTAGTCTCCCAGCGAGATGCCGAGCATGCGGACGTCCGGATCGTCGCCCGGCTTGCCCGATGCGACCCGCTTGCCGCCTTCCTCGGGCGGGGCCATCTCGTGCAGGGCATTGAAGATCGCCTCGCGGGCGCGGGGGTCGTTGCGGTTGGCGAAGACCGCCGCCAGTCCGCTGTCGACCGCTCCCTGTGCGACCGCTACGGTGTCCTGCAGGCTGCCGATGCAGTTCTGCAGGCGCGTGACATCCTTCTGCATGCGGGAGTCGATCGTCATGCTGTAGAACAGCGTCACCACGGCCGTAACGATCAGCGTGGCTCCCAGCGCCGACACCGCCGTTCCCCATGCCCCTTTGACCCCGTCGGCCTGGAAAAGCAGGAGAATGCCTGCCACGAACAGAATCAACTGCAGCACAACACCGAACCGGACCGCTCTCCACCTGCTCCCATCGGTGGTGTCTTCGGCAGCCAACCAACTGTCGGCAATATCCCTGATTCTGCTGAGGGTGCTCATCGCGTCACCTCCATCCCCAATTTCGTGCTGAGGCAGTACGATTCAGAGCATCGCGCAGAGTGCGGGAAGAATCAAGACGCAAGAGGGCGTTTTTGCGCGGGGTTTTTGGCACGCGCCGGAGGTCGGCCGCGCGGATGGAAATGCCCCTCCCCCCACGGCCGGGCGGCGGCGCAGCGGAGTTCGCCACGTCGTCGTCCGGCCCTACCGACATTCGGCCGGGGCGGCCACAACCGGACTGCTGCCCGGCCCCTACACCGCCAGATCCAGGTCGCCCAGGGAACCCAACGCAGCCTGCTCGTAGGGCGAGAGCCTGCCGCGATAGGTAGCATCGGGTTTGTGGGCAATACCCGGCGCAGAAGCCGCCCCGAGAGACGCATGCCTCTCGTAGACCGCTCCTTGGCCGGATCGGCCGAACGCGACCGGCGATTCCACGCCCCGCTCATCGCGGGACCAGATCCGCATGGTCGCCCCTTCGGCGTCGTCCGGGCCGGGCGCCTGGCGATCCAGGTCGATCCGGAATGCATACTCCCGCTGCGAAAGCTGCCCGGGCTCGACGGGCAGATGGAATACCACTCCATCCACCTGCGCCGGCTCGGACGCCTCGCCGGAAGCCTCTGCCGCGTCGACCCGTACCCGCAGGTCGACCGACGAACCGTCCGCGAGGACGGCCGTCGCCTCGGCGACCATCGACGAGGGCGGAGGCGATTCGGGCACGTCGCCCGCCGGATCGCTCGCCTCCTGCTGCTCGGCGAATTGACGAAGCATGTGCTGGATCAGGATGATCGATGCCTCGTCGGCCGCGGAGAGCTGGTTCTCCTCGCCATCGGTGTCGTTGACGTCGGACGTGACCACGTCGGTGGGCGTGATGACCTTGAACCCCCCGTAACTCTTGGGGGGCGGAAACACGCCCATCTCGCGGAAATCGTCCCACAGACCCGACAGCTTGGAAAACATGCGGACCGCGTCGTCGGGGGAGGTCGGCCGCGGCTGGGTGTCCTCCTGCCGCATGTGCCGGGCGATCAGGTCGCTGCGCGAGTAGGTCGCCAGTTCCACCGTCTCGCCACCGACAGCGGGCGTTGCCGACGCCGGGCGCGAAGCACCCCGCGGCGTCTCGGCCTGGTCGGCCGACCGCGGAATGTCCCGACCCTTGAAGGTGGGCAACGTCGCCGGAATGTCGAAGCCGTCAATTCGCATTGCCTCGTTCCTCGCCCGCCGGGGTTGCTCCTCCCGACAGGACGGTCCGCGGCAGAGCCCCCGGGCAAAACCGCCCGGGCGAGACTCCGCCAACTGGGAAGGTACGATTCGCCCGGTCGGGAGGCAAATCAGGCCAACGGCTTTTCGGATGTTGACCCCGGCGGCTTGACCGTGGACGATGAGCGTCTATCCTGTAGCGACTGACCCGCAACCATTACGCCGCACCCAAGAGAGAGATTCCGCAATGGCCCGCAAGAAGAAACAGAAACTGAACGTCGCCGTGATCGGACTGGGAATGGGCAAGGGGCACCTCAAGGACTTCGCCGCCCATCCCCACGCCACGCCGGTGGCGATCTGCGACCTGGACACCGACCGCCTGGATGCACTCGGCGAGCAGTACGACATCCCCGAGAACGCCCGTTTCACCGACTACCGCAAGATGTTCGAATCGGCCGGCGACCTGGACCTGCACGCCGTGAGCGTCGCCCTGCCCAACGCCCTGCACGCCCCGGTCACCATCGCCTCGCTGGAAG